>DFHP01000117.1 GCA_002371335.1 Eubacterium sp. UBA3720 | reverse complement strand
ACCAACTCATCCATCAGGGAGGATACTTTGAAATGATAGGGCGATTTCACGGAAGTTTTTGAATAATGTCCGCGTCCAACCTTCATGATCCGCCCGTCGTCCTGAAGATCCTGCAGCATGCGATATGCCTTCCGGTCCGAATAAGCTGCCTGGGATTCTTTTACCATCCCAATGAAATCCCTTGTGGTAAACGACTGGTTTTCTTTCAAGAAGCTTGTGATTCGATCTTGTTCGTTCATCCTCTCCACCTCCTTCAGCATATTGCAGTTTTGTCACTTTTCTAAAAAAATGACGTAACTGCATCTATACTATACAGCATGTCATTGCCGGTTTCAAGTGCAGTTTTGTCACTTTTTATTTTTTTTGACAAAACTGCACAGTGAGGTAGGGACGGCCAGATGCATAGGTTGGTTGTCTGTCTTGAAGCAATAAAAAAGGCGCTCACCTCTCATTCGCAATGAATTCATAGGTAAGCGCCAGGCTTCACTAAGATATATTCTGTTATTTGTCGCATCGAAAAGCTCTCAATCCTAATGTTGATAAAACGTTGATAAAAGTCCTGCCCAGGTGGCCTGGAACCCGCATAAATACTGGGTTTTTGACCATTTAGTCAGATGCTACCGTGGCAAATGAATAAAATTTTTATCATGCTTGTTTTTGCCAGCTTATCCCGCCGTTTTGCACTCATCGCCTTCCCTCCTTCGCAGGAGAGCCTTTCGTTACGACATGGAGAGTATACCATATATCACTCTCGCATATCAAACTTCTGAACTCCTGTCAATAAAATTCTCAAACTTTTTTCGTTTAATCAATACCTTCACTCCGACATGCAGAATGAAGTCATCATTTTCGTGTGTCTGGACGAGACTTCTGATCTTTTTCTGCCCGATCCCGAAGTATGCAGCCGCCTCTTCAATCGTCAGTGTGTACTTATCACAGAGATTGACATAGCGCGTCAGGATCGGAGCAGGCAGATCACAAATCCTCTCTTCATCCGCTGAAGTCATGATCTGTTCCAATGCAGTCACCCGTCCATTTCGTCTACAATGCTGTCTGTTGCTTTTGCATTGCAAACTCTATCTGGCGGCTGTGACTGGCCTTACTTCAGGACCTGTGACAATCCTGTAACAGCGAAGCTTTTAAAAAATATTATTCAGTCATAAATCGGCAGCTGTGACAGGGCTGTTACCGTAGCTGTGACAATCCTGTGACAGGGATTATTTTCAGCATATTTCGCTTGTCTACCTGAAACAAAAAAAGAGGGAGATGATCATCCCTGCGTGCAGGAATATTCTTCTCTCTCGATTTCTTTCCGTTTATATGACAGCTTGTTGATCCGGATTCCCGAACCGTTCAACATATTCTGTAAACCTCTTTACAGCTGGTGATGCATTATCGAAAATGGGAACAGCCATTCCGAGCGTAATGCTCTGAGGCGGATCTAAAGGAAGCATGACCACCTCAGCCTGAAAGTTTTTTGTGATGAGCTCATTCATGATACTCATGCCCAGACCGTTTTCAATCATTGATATTGCAGCATAATTCTCTAAAGTTGAAAACAGTATGTGGGGTTCGATCTGAAATCTTTCAAATAAAGCCGCAACATCATCATCCCTGCCAAGCGCCGGCATAATGAAGTCTTCATGAATACACTGGCGTACAGGATAGCTTTGATGTCCCGCCAACGGATGATCCGGCGGCAAAACCGCAAGCATACGATCCTCTGCAATCGGTATCCAATGGTATGAAGCCAGATCACTGCCGCCACTCAGAAAGCCAATATCTGCCCTGGCTTCATCCAGCCACCCTTTCACCTCCTGTCTGATCCCCTCCATGAGGTGAATGTGTATATTCGGATAATCGGCCCGAAACTTCTTGATAATTGCCGGCAGCCAATGTGTCGAAATGCTGGAATAAGATGCAATCGTGATCTCTCCGACATCCAGTCCCTTTATCTCCTCAGACACCTGAAACATACGCTGTTCCTGCAATAAAAAAGCTCGAATCACCGGAAGCAGCTTCTCTCCGGCATCTGTCACTTTTACCCCTTTCCTTGTACGTTCCAACAGGATGAGGTCAAAATCACTTTCCAATGTTGTTACAAGCTGGCTGATTCCGGAAGTTGTATAATTCAAAATCTCCGCTGCTTTGGTAAATGATCCGCTTTCAGCTGCAGCCACAAAAGCTCTGCACCTTGCTGTATCCATGATGTCCTCCGTATTTAGTTTACCTAAAGAATAAGTTAATGAATTGTAGTTTTACTATATACTCTTTTTTGCGTATAATCAAGTCATCAAAGGAGGTTGTAAAAATGGTTCAGATTGAAGACTTCGATAAAGTAGAATTGCGTGTCGGAACCATTGTACAGGCAAGTATCAACAAAAAGGCACGAAAGCCTGCATACAAAGTAACTATAGATTTTGGCGAGAATATAGGGACGAAAACCTCTTCTGCCCAGATCACAGATTTGTATAAACCGGAAGATATCATAGGCAAACAGGTCGTGTGCTGCGTAAACCTCGCCCCAATGCATATTGGCAGTGTAAAAAGCGAGGTCCGGATCATGGGAACGGAGTCAGAACAGGGAGTTGTGCTTCTTACCACAATGGAGAGTGTCCGAAACGGGGACCGCATTTTTTAATATGTCAAGGAAAAACAGCGGATATCTGCTGGTTTTTTCAGCAGGTATCCTTTGGGGAACAATAGGATTATTCGTAAAGCAAATGGAGCTTGGAGGATCATCTCCGGTTGAAACTTGTTCTCTTTCTTTGCCATTTTTGTTTTGTCTCCTGGAGTATTTTCTGATTTATTTGATCGTTGCATTCATACTTCCCAGGCGGTAGCCCTGCATGTCTATCGTCACAAACATAAATCCTATCTCCTTAAGTTTCTTATAAACAGCTTCTCTGACTTTGCCGGAGGCAAGTCTCTCGATATCTCCCGCAGGCACCTCTATCCGCGCCAATTGTCCATGAAGCCGCACACGTTCTTCAAAAAAACCCTGCTCAATGAGGAACTGCTCTGCCTGGTCGATCATGTGCAGTTTTTCCTCTGTGATCTCTTCGCCATAAACAAATCTCGACGCAAGGCAGGCATATGCCGGCTTACTCCATGTAGGAAGCCCCATAGCCCTGGAGATCAGCCGAATCTCCGACTTTGTAAGCCCCGCCTCCCGAAGCGGGCTCTTTACGGAGAGTTCAGCCGCAGCGCGAAGTCCAGGCCGATAGTCTCCGATATCATCCATGTTGGAGCCTTCCGCCATATGCTTGATACCGTTCTTTTCTGCAATTATCCTGACCTCAGTGAATATCCCGCGCTTACAAAAGTAACATCGGTCGCGGCTATTATGCCTGTAACCTTCTTCCTTTAACGGATCTACCCTGCAGATGATGTGACGGATGCCTCTTTCCTTACAGAAAGCTGCAGCTTCATTCACTTCCCGCTCCGGAACGGAAGCATCCGCTCCAGTCACTGCGATAAGCCGGTCACCCAACACCTCATGAGCTACGGCAGTAAGAAGTGAAGAGTCCACACCGCCGGAAAACCCCACTGCCAGCGAACCTAAATTGGCTATGTATTGTTTCAGGTGGTCGAGCTTCAGTTGAAGTTCTTCTAATAATATTTCTTTGTTTTGTGGCATTGTATTGCTCCTGATGCGTATGTTTGTTTATTTTCTTAAATCAGTCCATTTTCTGCTGCAAGATCATTCACGATTTCTCCTGCAATGATAAGCCCTGCCACTGACGGGACAAACGCCGTCGATCCCGGGATATCTCTTCGGTCTGTGCATTTTCTCGCAGTTCCGGGAGGACATATACAGTGCTGCCTGCAGCTGATAGACATATCCTCTAATGGCCGGATTGGTTTTTCCTTTGAGTAGACTACCTTTAGAGAGTCGATACCGCGCTTCCTGCATTCCCGGCGCATTACTCTCGCAAGAGGGCAGATGGATGTCTCATATATATCAGCGACTTCAAATGCTGACGGATTTACCTTATTTCCTGCTCCCATGGACGAGATGACGGGAATATCAGCTTCCTTTGCATTTTCGATGATGGCAAGCTTGCCGGTAACCGTGTCGATCGCATCCACTACATAGTCATATTCATAAAAATCGAACAGATCCTGTGTTTCAGGAAGGTAGAATGTCTTGTAGGTTCTGACATTACAATCAGGATTAATCTCATGAATTCGTTTCTCAGCAACGTCCACCTTGAACTTCCCAACTGTCTTTCTGGTTGCCAGGATCTGCCGGTTAAGGTTAGTAAGGCAGACTCTGTCGTCATCGATCAGATCCAGAGCGCCGATGCCGGAACGGGCAAGGGCCTCCACCACGTAGCCGCCCACACCACCGATTCCAAAGACGGCAACACGACAGGCAGCAAGCTTTTGCATAGATGCCTCACCATATAGAAGCTGTGTTCTTGAAAACTGATTTAGCATTCTATTTATACCCTTTTCGTTCTAAAATATTGTGTTTTCCGGGTTTTCTCCATTTATCAGTTCATCAAATTTTTTTCTCAGAAAGGCTCGCCTTGCTGCTGCCTCTTTTATCTCCTGTTTCGCATAGCTCCTGAAGTCGCCCATTTTATCATTTATCTCTCCGATCCCGCAGGGAAGGCTTCTCCTGATCAGAGATTTCACGTACTGTGCAACATATGGGCTCTTTCCTCCACTGGAGACTGAACATACAACATCTTTCTCTTTTATAATCGCAGGGAAAATGAATGTACAGAATTCCACATCATCCACGACATTAACCGGAATTTTCCTCTTACATGCCAGCAAATGAATTTGCTCATTCAACAATCTATCGTCTGTCGCTGCTACTACGAGGGCATATTCTTCCGCCTGCAGATCCTGATCTTCAAATTCTCTTTTCAGATACCGGTCCGCGAGTCTCACAGCTTCCTCTTGCGCATCTGTTGCAATCAGCGTAATCTTTGCTCCGAATAAAGAGAGGATCTCAACCTTTTTTCTTCCTTCCTCACCGCCACCGATCACAAGGACCCTGGCGCCTTCCAGGTTTACCATCATAGGAAAATACGACATGCCGCACCTCATCTTATCAATACATAGGGATACATCAGCTTTTCATCGTCTATCCGCTTCACTGCAGCTCCAAGCAATTGCACAAGATCGTCTCTGTATTTCTCCAGACTGTCGGGAGTACCTGTCTTCCTGACAACCCCCTGGTCCATGAGTACGATGATGTCACTTAGCGTAAAGCTTTGTGCAATATCGTGACAGGTCATTACAATACCGCGCCCCCTGTCCGCAAGCGTGCGGACAATCTCAAAAAACAATTTCTGGCTTTCTATATCCATATACGTCGTGGGCTCATCGAGCAAAATCATTTCGGTATTCTGGGCAATTACCATTGCCAGGTAAGCCCGCCGTAATTCTCCTCCTGACAGTTCAGTCAGATCCCGTGCCTTCAGTGAAGTCATATGTGTCATTTCCAGCGCATTCTCAATCACATTTTTATCCGACACGGACATTCTGCGAAAACTGCCGTGCCATGGGAACCTGCCATGTTCCACCAATGATTCCACATCCATTTTTACCGCTTTCATAATCTGTGGAAGATACGCGACTTTTTGTGCTCTTTCAAGCCCTGTATAATCTCTGCACTCTTTTCCGTCGATTTCTATACTGCCCCGGTAAGGGAGAAATCCAGTCATCGTCCGAAGCAGCGTCGTCTTTCCGCAACCATTTCTGCCCAGGATGGAGGTGATCCGGCCTTTCTCAAAACAG
>DFHP01000097.1 GCA_002371335.1 Eubacterium sp. UBA3720 | reverse complement strand
ATCGATCTGATGATCGCCTTTCTTACTCATCTTGATCGTAAAAGCAATTCCGTACAATAGACCTATGGCCTGTTTGTATTCTCCGTCTTCATCATTCGGATTTCCGCTGCCGCGTACCGCAATATAATTCCCGTTGGATAGACGGCAACACATATTTATTGTTGGAAATGTCTTTCATTACTTCTGCAATAGTCAGCGGCGTTTCATAAGCCATATAATTTCTTCCTGCCTTTCGTCAATATCGCATTGGAATGCTTATTCTCATTTTTCTTTTTTTTTGACTTGTTAAGCCACAGCGAAGATCCTGCCTATCTCATCGCCCTCAATTGGAATGAAACGGGAATCGATAATCAACTCTCTTCCGAGCAGTGATGTCAGATACGTTTCCTGCATCTCGTCAAGCAAGTCTGGCCTCTGCTCAAGAATATAGTTTATGCTCTTCATCACAGCCGGATCTGCAAGTCTTTTGACCAGCTCGCCTCCGTCAACAATATGACCGGCAGCATCTTCAACTCTTGCATGTCTGAGCTTCTGAATCTTCTTCTCACGCATAATGGTTAGAATGAAAATATCAATCAGCTCTTTCTGGGCCTCCTGTCATGTGAATAGTGTACTGCTCATATGCCGAATCAAACTCATCCTGTGCCGACACTGCTGTTGATCTGGTTTCTGCCACGGCAGCTTTTGCACTCCCCTGTGCTTCTCGAAGAATCTGCTCTGCTTTGAGGCTGGGAGCAGCTTCCTGTGGTCGGGATGTATTTCTCTGGGCTTCATACTTTGCAAGGCGTTCTGCCGCTTTCTTTTCCTTATGATCAGCCCACAACCCCCTGACAGCAGATCCAGCTTTATTTGCGCCCCAACGGAGCACATCCGGCCCATACTCGTAAATAAGATCTGCTGCAACCATTTTCAGCAATGATGGTTCCTTTTCAATGATTACCGGACGATCTCGGTAAACAGTTTTTGTTCTCGGAACAGACGGATCACCGTCCACCACCTCAACGTCATAGACAGGCCCAGAATAAGTTCCGTTACTTCTGTGACGTCCTCCTCGGCCTATTCGGTCATTGCTGATGTCATTGCCGTCTTTATCTTTCCTCGGAATCTTGCAGATACCGTAATCAAAATCTCTCTCGTCTGGCATCATTACTCCCCCTCTACTTTAATCTCTTCGGAATCATAGGCGCCAACCGGGTACTCATGAATACTGCCATGTATATGGAAAGTCTCCCCGCAGGAAACGCATTCGTAATCTTCGCAGTCAAAGCAATGCTCTATCTCTGGCCCCATCTGCCTCTCATATGAGATTTCATCTATGATATAATCCTCACAATCAATACCGTTCTGGGCTCCACAATGGGGGCACTCAACAACTCTTTTTAGGCTGATATGGCCGTCATAATCCTGGCCGTAACTCTTGCCGTACTCATTCAGCAGGACCTGCTGATAATACGCTTCGACACCCTTCCGGAAGATCTGAGATTTTGGCAAACCAGTCAGCCGACTGCAATATGCGAGCATCCGATCCTCTACGTCGTTCATCAGAACTCTGTACTGATTATTCCTTTTATCTTCTACGCTGGGTCTTCCTCTTCTATTTGCCATAGCGCCCTCCGATTAAATCGATATCTATTTATTCCGAGTATACAGGCAAGAGCTTGTGCTGTCAAGAATAAAAAGATATCTATTTATTCCGCGTACAAAAAAAGAGGCATCCCGTTTCCAGAACACCTCTTTCCTCATTATCGTTATATCAGATTGAAATGCCGGAAAGCATCCATGATTGCCTCTTCCTTCTCAGGCGGGCAAATGGGCACTCTTCCGTTTCCTGATCCAGTGTTATAGTTCTTCCGCTCCTTGATACCTGCCTTATCCTTGATCTGACCGATATAGAGGGAAGAAACCTTATAGCCATACTTGTCTTCGATATAAGCCTTGATCTCCGTGTATGTAGCTGTTCCGGCCTTGCTCTCCAGTTTCTCAACATCCAGATCAATGCTGATATGTCCGTCAACCTTTTCCCTACTTAAAAGAACTACCGTCTCGACTGTGTTTTTGTCGGGCATACGAATTTCATTCCCTTCCTGACCATCATAGTATACCGGAAATCTCAACTCAATCTTGCTGATAATGCGTCCGTTGTCCTTCTTTTCCGGATACAGTTCAATGCTCTCGATGAACGTCCTCATGAACTGCTTTTTCTCCAAGTCCGTCATCCTCTCATATAATGTATCAAAATCCAGAAGGAATTGATACACGTTTTTTCCGGTTATCTGTTTTTCATAGGCCGCCTGGATCCTTGCGTCTACACCTGCGAGCTCTTCGTCAAGCTCGGAAATCCTGTCATACAGATTATCCAAACGGTCTGACATATCCTTATATTTCTGATCATAATGCCTGTCACCGGAATCCAGACGGTCTATCATCTGCAGGAGTTTCTTCTTCGCTCCCTGGACCTGTTGCATCTGGCCCTGAAGCTGCTTCTTCTCATCTTCCAGATAAGACATATCCACCTGCTCATCCAGCTTGTTTTTCATGTACTCGCGGAAGCGCCCCTCTCTGACCATGTACCGGATAACATCTTCAACCTCGCTGTTGAACTTATCCTGATTCAGTTTCGGGGCGAAATCACACAGCTTCCCATCTGCCCGCTTCCGGTGATGGCACCGGTAATAAAAAGTATCCTTATATTCATCCGTCTTTTTATTATGCCGCCTGTAAACAGTCCCGATCATTCCCGCGCCGCACAGCGGACATTTGATGATTCCCGACAGGATATGCTCATGTTCCAGGCTGTGTGTCTTCACCCATCTCTGCCCGGTTCGCTTCCGTTTCTGCCGTGCAGCCTCCCATGTTTCCTCATCATCCGGATCGTCCTTTCCTCCCGCATCGGAAGATTATAATAGACCGGAATTTTAAAAACGATCTGCCTTAGAATCCTTCCGTCTTCCTGCTCTTCGGGAAACACATCGATCCTCTGGATGAAAAGCCTGCACATCTCGCGCCGTTCCTCATAGGTCATGCTGCGGAAAAGCCTGTCAAAATTATCAAGGATCAGCCGGACATTGTCAGTGGAATCCACCCCGTTCCTTAGAGCCGTCAATCTTTCACGCTTCTTGTCGATCTGTTCCTGAAGCTCATAAATCCTGTCGTAGGTTTCATCAATCCGCGCCGTGATCCCTTCATACTCTGTTTCATAATCATCTGAAAGCACATCCAGATGATCCAGATCTTCACCAAGCTTGTATTTTTTATGCTCTTCATTATGAAGGCTCTTTCGAAGACTTTTAAGTTCCGCCTCAATCTCATCCACGCCCTTTTTGCTTCCTACAGCCTTAGCGAAAGCCTCACGGAACTCTTTCGTTGAAGTAATCTGCCCGATAATCTCCAAGACCGCACCGTCCAGCTTTTCCTGATTATAGGTATGCCGGAAGCTGCACGTCCGCCCTTCCGCCTTCCGATGATAGCGGCAGGAGTAATAATAAATGACCTTATAATGTCCGCCGTGGTTTCGGTTGATCTTCCTATTCTTCATCGCGACCATACCATTGCCGCATGCCGGCTATTTCAAGGTCTTTATACTCCGCAAATTGACGGAGCCGTTCCTTCTGCGCTTCCAGGCTGTAACCTTCTGTCTGAGCAGCTGTGGAAACACGGGTGTAAATGTAGCATTTCTTCTTTTTCAACTTCTCACCCCCCTTTCGTATGCCCATCGTCACACAGTCCGCTGTCCTTTCATTATGTCGGGGATATCCACTTTTGTAAGCGGGCGAATTGCACGAGTTGATGTTTTTTTATTTGTGCGCATTGTATGGAAAAACTGCCGACAGCCCTGAAAGCCGCCGACAGCATCTGATTCATTCCCCGGATTCTTTTGCATCCTTTTCCATAAGTTCCGCCAGAATCGCCGGACCGTATTTCTGGATCATACGCGCCAGAAAATCCGCGCACTGCTCCATATTCAGCCTCGCCTCTTTCTCCGTCAGGCGGCCGTTGTCAACCAGAACATAACCTTCCATGCATCAGGCACCTCCTTCTACTGTTCAAAGGAGATTTCCCCGCCAATTTTCTGACTTTCAGGCAGTCAGGACCACCGGCTTAGCC
>DFHP01000149.1 GCA_002371335.1 Eubacterium sp. UBA3720 | reverse complement strand
ATCTGCGGATATCATGAGTAAAAACAGGTCAGGCATTCGGTAATCAAGAGATTTGCTGAATGCCTGACCTGTTTTTGTGCGGAATATTTTATCTCGATGTGAGAAGCCCCCCCGCTTCTTAAAGCTGCGGGTTATGACAAGCCCGTCTCAGTGGGGGGCCAATCTCTCACTGAGATAAACGCTCCGCGAGGATGCGCAGGGACTCGGTTTGGAAGATGTCAGCTGAAGCCGGCCCGAATCCCGCGCCAGGTCTGGCGGACGAGACTTCAATTCATTTAAAATAACCGCAATGTCCTATTTCACAAACAAAGAAGCAGGGAACGTTTACCGTTCCCTGCCTGATGATCAAATTATATGAAACACTCTCTATACTGATCAGTCGTCTCCCTGATTTACCTGATCTGCTCTTGCCTGGATCTCCTTCTCCTGAACATCTGAAGGAGCCTGCTCGTATCTTACGAATTCATACTCAAATGTACCTGCGCCGCCGGTCATGGAACGCAGATTGTTTGAATATCCGTAGAGCTCAAGCTCCGGAACTTCGCCTTCAAGGATAGTATTGCCCTTGTGATCAGGGTTCATTCCGAGAATACGTCCGCGTCTCTTGTTCAGATCTCCCATTACATCGCCGGTGAATTTATCCGGAGCAGTAACTTTGATGGATACGATCGGCTCAAGAAGAACAGGACCTGCTTCCATGAATCCTTTCTTGAAGGCAAGTCTTGTAGCGGACTTGAACGCCATCTCCGAAGAATCTACAGGATGATAGGATCCGTCATAAAGGACTGCCTTTACACCCACTACCGGATAAGCTGCCAGAGGACCTGATTTCGTACATTCATCAAGACCTTTTTCAACGGCCGGGAAGAAGTTCTTCGGAACGGCTCCGCCTACTACCTCTTCTTCGAAGATATATGGAGTCTCCATATCGCCTGAAGGCTCGAAGCGCATGCGAACGTCTCCGTACTGGCCGTGTCCGCCGGACTGTTTCTTATATTTACCCTGAACATCAGATTTCTTACGGATAGTCTCACGGAAGGAAACAAGCGGTTTCTCCAGCACGATGTCAACGCCGTAGCGGTCTTTAAGTTTGGATGCTACAACGTCCAGATGCTGATCACCGATTCCTGCGATAAGGGACTGATGATTAGCTGCATCTATCGTAAGCTTCAGTGTCTGATCTTCCTGTGCAAGTCTTCCGAGACCTGTAGCGACCTTGTCCACATCCTTCTTATCCTTGGGAGAATATTTCTTCACCGTATAAGGTTTGGAAATAGCCACCGGACCATAATCCACTACATTATTCTTTAAAGCGAAGGTATCTCCTGTTTTAACGTCATTCAGCTTTGCGAGAGCACAGATATCGCCTGCGTGTACTTCAGCGACCTCTTCGGATTTTGATCCGCAGAGAATATAAAGCTTTCCGATCTTCATCTCTTTATCCTGCGTTACGTCATAAAGGGTATCAGCACTCTTGATTACGCCTGAACAAACTTTAATAAGTGAGTATTTACCGAGGAACGGATCAACGATCGTTTTCCATACCTGAGCTGTTTTCGGTTTCTGGAAATTATAGTTAGCCTCGAATTTACTGCTGTTGTTTCTGTCCAGAGCTGTCTTTTTACGCATGGAAGGATTCGGGAAATAAGAAATGATATCGTTCAGAAGGATCCTTACTCCCTGAATGTTTACCGGTGCGCCCATGCATACCGGAATGATGCTTCCGTCAGCAACGTTGATGCGAAGCGCTCCCATGATCTCTTCAACAGAGAACTCCTCGCCGTCGAAAAATCTCTCCATGAACTCCTCGCTTGTCTCTGCGACAGCTTCCAGAAGCTCATTTCTGTAATCCTCCAGATATTCCTCTGCATAATCCGGAACAGGACACTCAACTTTTTTGTCTTTGTCTGTATAACGGCGTGCCACATTCTTTACGACATTGGCATATCCGATGTACTTGCCGTTCTCGCGGATAGGCATATGAAGAGGAGCAACCTTCTTTCCGTAAAGCTCCTGAAGCTCTTCCACCACCTTACGGTAGCTGACATCGTCAATATCCATATCTGTTACAAAAAACATTCTGGGAAGTTTATATTTCTCACAAAGATCCCATGCTTTCTGTGTACCAACTTCAACGCCGCTCTTTCCTGATACAACAATGATCGCTGCATCTGCAGCATAAGCTGCTTCTTCAGCCTCGCCTACAAAATCAAAAAATCCCGGTGTATCCAGAATATTAATTTTATTATCATTCCATTCCAGCGGAATCACTGAAGTAGAAATTGAAAATTTACGTTTGATTTCCTCTTTGTCATAGTCGCTGACTGTGTTTCCGTCAGTGACTTTGCCAAGACGATTTGTAATACCAGCCAAATATGCCATTGCCTCTGCAAGTGTTGTCTTTCCTGCACCACCATGTCCAAGCAATACAACATTTCTGATCTGATCAGTTCTGTAAACTTTCATATTCGTAAGCACCTCCCAATTGATATGTGCGTTTATTCATTTTTTATTTAATTTTCCAGATTTAAATTACGCACTCTGTTTATATCTTACTAATTATTTAGTATTATTTCAAGTATTATTGATAGATTTACTGACTGTTTTAAAAGAAAAGGCCTTTTTTTCCAAAAAATGTATTGTATCAATTGCACAAAAGCAGTTCTTATAAAGAAATGTTTCTTTAATAATTTAAACAGTCACACTTTAACTCACGAAATCATTGACTTTTCAATTACAGTAGACTACAATTATGTGGCGTGTGAATGTTCGTGATTTTTATGCATAAAAACGAACCGCATGCTGTGTTTTCAAATCGGAAACACAGTTTTATAAATGTCAGAAAAGAAGGATATTAATAATGACAAAAATCGGTTTTATCGGTCTCGGTCTGATCGGCGGATCCATTGCGAAATCTTTCAGAAAAAACTATCCGGATTACGAGCTGATGGCTTATACCAGAAGCGCTCTTACGGTCGAAGCTGCCAGAAACGAAGGCGTCATTGACCGGATCTGCAAATATCAGGATCCTGTGTTCGGAGAATGTAATTATATATTTCTCTGCGCTCCGGTACAGACAAATATCGAGTACTTTCCGTTTCTCAGGAAAGTTATAAAGGATACGTGTATCATCACTGATGTGGGAAGCGTAAAATCTATCGTAGTAGAAGCTGCTGAAAAAAATGGACTTTCCCGTAATTTCATCGGAGGTCATCCGATGGCCGGCTCTGAGAGGACGGGCTTCTCTGCTTCTACGGATTTTCTCATGGAAAATGCTTATTATTTTATAACTCCCGCAAAAGACGTGCCAAAGGAAGACGTAGACACATTCCGCGAACTGATTTCTGTGACAAAGGCACTTCCTATGATCCTGAGCTGTTATGAACATGATTATGTCGTAGCGGGCGTCAGCCATCTTCCTCAGATCGTAGCGTCTACTCTTGTGAATATGGTAAAAAAATCTGACACTATTGACGAAAAAATGAAGCTTGTGGCGGCGGGTGGATTCCGCGATATCACAAGGATAGCTTCATCCTCGCCGGAAATGTGGGAACAGATATGTCTCACCAACACCAGTCAGATATCCAATACTTTAGATAACTATATTCAGCTGCTCACTCAGACCAAGGAACTGATCGAATCAGGAAACGGCGATTATATCAAAGCCATGTTCTCATCCGCGAAAGATTACCGGGATTCGCTCAGTGACAAGGCAAGAGGCTCGGTATCCAGACACTACGCGATCTACCTTGATATTTATGATGAAGCCGGCGGTATAGCAACAGTTACGACGCTGCTGGCAATGAGCCAGATCAATATAAAAAACATAGGTATCGTAAACAATCGTGAATTTGAAGAAGGCGTGCTCTGCATAGAGTTTTATGACGAACGCGCAATGGAGAAATCCATCCATATTCTTCACAACAGAAACTACATTATACGAAAAAGAAGCTGAAAAAAGGCAGCCGAATATATATGGATCCTATCAGACTCATATATATGCAGCTGCCTTATATCATTTCTTTAAAGTTTCCCTTATATCCGATCATCGGTTCCTGCCGCATCACCCAGAAGTGCGTCAAGCTCCTGCGTCTTTCGGATGATTTCGTCAAGCTCTCCTTCTGTCAGCTTATCTGCCTTTTTCCATCGTATTGATTTCTCGACCGCAGCGGAGGCGGATTTTAGCCCGCGTTTCTTTTCCTTATCCAGATCCTGCTTATGCTCCTGTATGTAAAGCTGTGCCTGCGCGATCTTTCTCTTTGCATTATTTATGGCGTCGAAGCGCTTCTTTCTGGCGTTGTCGTCATCTGCGTAAAAAGCCGCGTCATCCATCGCCCGCTTTATCTCATCATCAGACATTTTCGAGCCTGAAACTATCACGATCGAATTCTGACGTCCTGTTCCCAGATCCTTTGCTGAAACATTCAGTATGCCGTTGGCGTCAATATCAAATGTGACCTCTATCTGCGGCACTCCTGCCATAGCCCTCCGTATCCCGGTAAGACGGAATGTTCCAAGAAGGGTATTGTCCCTGGCAAACTGCCGTTCTCCCTGCAGCACTTTAATCTCAACTGTCGTCTGATAAGGCATTGCCGTTGAAAAGATCTGAGTATATCTTGCGGGGATCGTGCTGTTGCGTTCTACGATCTTTGTGGCAATCCCGCCTACTGTTTCAATAGAAAGCGTCAGCGGCGTAACATCCATCAGAATGATATCGCTTCCTGCTCCGGAGATCATTTCCCCGCCGAGTTTCGCTCCCTGAACGGCTGCGCCCATTGCTACGCACTCGTCAGGGTTTATATTTCTGGAGGGTTCGATACCGGTCAGATTTTTTACAAGTTTCTGAACCGCAGCCATTCTGGTCGAACCTCCCACAAGGAGTACTTTATCAAGTTCAGAACCTTTTATCTTTGCATCCCGCAGCACATCCAGTACCGGCTCTCTGGTCCTGTTCAGAAGATCCGAAGTCAGCTCTTCGAATTTTGCCCTGGTAATATCCATATATATATGGATCGGTTCGCCTTTTACGGTGGCAATAAACGGCAGATTGATCGAAGCGGTCATTGCAGTGGAGAGTTCTTTTTTTGCCGTTTCGCAGGCTTCCTTTATCCGCTGAACGGCCGTGGGATCTTTTGCCAGATTAATATGATTCGTTTTTTTATATTCCTCAATGACATATGAGGTGAGGCGTTCGTCAAAATCATCTCCCCCAAGCCTGTTATCTCCGGCGGTGGCAAGCACCTCTATGAGCCCTTCTCCCATTTCGATCAGAGATACATCGAATGTACCTCCGCCCAGATCATACACCAGTACCTTCTGCGGATGTCCGTGATCCAGACCATAGGCCAATGCAGCAGATGTAGGTTCGTTTATGATCCTGAGAACCTCCAGTCCGGCTATACGTCCTGCATCCTTTGTCGCCTGACGCTGCGCGTCATTAAAATATGCCGGAACGGTAATCACAGCCTTGTCAACCGCACTTCCCAGATAATTCTCCGCATCCTTTTTCAGCTTCCTCAATATCATTGCGGAAACCTCCTGAGGAGAAAGAGACATGCCGTCCGGAGCAAACCGGAAATCAGTGCCCATATGTCTTTTTATCGATGCCATAGTTCTTCTCGGATTCATGGCAGACTGTCTTCTGGCGTGGTCGCCCACAAGCAGTTCCCCGTCTTTCGTAAAAGCAATCACAGAAGGAGTAGTTCTTCCGCCTTCCGCGTTCGGTATGATCACCGGTTCGCTAAGTTCCACCACTGAAACACAGCTGTTGGTAGTTCCCAGATCAATTCCTATAACTTTTCCCATAAAGCCTCCTCTGATATTTTTCAATTATCCTCTCACATAAAAAAGCCGTCACAATACCCCTGATCTTATTTCTCTTCCTGCGAAAGCGGAATTGAAAACCGGTATAAGGTATCCTGTGACAGCTTCTTCATTTTAATTCATGTCCCTTTATTTAATGCAGATTGCTCATAAGAAGTTCCGGAACAGATTCATCCGTTAAAAAAATCAGTTTTTATCATCAAAATCAATGGTTTCCTCATCAACCAGAGTTCCATCGATTATGCCTTTTCGAAGATCTGCTTCACGGGCAGCTTCATTTGAAGCTTTCGTAAAACTCCGATAGCCTCTGACTATATTAAAATTAACTAACAGAGCGCTTATGCCGGCATAGATCAATCCGATTCCTGCAACGACGTACAGTGCGCTTTGGCTGTCAAACGGCCTCATGATCAATAATACGGCAAAGACGAATTTCACTACAAAATTCACCAGACATATATACCATCCGACAAAGCCGAACAGACGCAGTGTTCTCATCTCTATAATGTCGTTAACGGCGTTGATAAGCAGAATGATCGCAAGCAGTATGGCTACAAACTCAATAAACGCTTTTGACTGCCATACTATAAACAGACCGGCTGCAAGCAGCACTCCTCCAAAGATCACGTAAAAAGGATATCCGGCGTATCCGTTTTCCTGAGAGAGCCGTCTGATCGAGGAACTTATGATCATAAATGCTCCTGTAATAACAAACAGCAGTCCGCACAGACGGCATATCACGATCATAACCTCTCCCGGTCTCATGACCAGAAGAACTCCGAGCGCAATCAGAAGTATAGCCCAGATACTGGTGATCAGTCTGATTCTATGTAAAAATTCTTTCATAATATTTGCCCCTTTAAATCACCTTTCACATTGAAGTATTGTAATCAGATCATGTGTTCCCGGAGAAGCTTCAGATGAGAATACAGCGCAGCCAGCGGAAGCCCCACAACATTAAAATAATCTCCCTCGATACCGGTTATAAATTTTGAAAAGAGCCCCTGGATGCCATATGCGCCTGCTTTATCGGAGGGCTCCCCCGAATCGGTGTATTGCATGATCTCTTCCTCTGTCATTTTTGCCACATGAACGGCTGTTTTTTCAGCAAAAGAATCTGTATAAACTATATTTCCGCTTTTTACTGATGCTACAGTTACTCCGGTATAGACCTCATGAATTCTGCCCTGCAGAGATTTCAGCATTTCAAAAGCATCTGTTTTACTATCAGGCTTTCCGTATATTATCCCGTTAAATACGACGATTGTATCCGCGCCTATTACTATTGCGTCGTCCGGAATGCGGCGGGCAGAAGCAAGGCATTTCCTTTTTGAAAGCTCTTTTACGGTTTCCGCCGGCGCAAGAGATCCTGTGGTTTCATCACATCCGCTGACAATAACTTCAAAGTCCATTCCAAGGTGTTCCAGAAGTTCTTTTCTTCTTGGTGAGCCGGAAGCCAGGATCAATCTGGTTTTTTCATCGAACATATAACATATCTTTCCACGGATCAGCCTCTGCCGGTACTCCTGAGGAGTTTCATTCGGGTTTGATCCGTAATGTATATAAGAACAAAATCCGCTCGCGGACTTTGTTCTTTCACAGTAAATTGCGTCAATTTCCCTGCGACAATAAAAAGAAAATCTGAGCAAAGCGATAAGCCGGGTTATGTCGTGTGCGGTCATCTGTCTGTATACTGCCGTTACCGGCAGTCTTAAGCGACCTACCTGAAAACGTGACGGGCCGCCACATAGTTTTACGTTCGGTCTTGCTTCAGATGGGGTTTACAGAGCCTGATGTGTTACCACATCAGCGGTAGTCTCTTGCACTGCCTTTCCACCCTTACCTGCAAAAGCAGGCGGTCTATTTCTGTTGCACTATCCCTGGAGTCGCCTCCGCCGGACGTTATCCGGCATCCTGCCCTGCGAAGCCCGGACTTTCCTCAGCCGGTCTCTTTCGATCCTTCCGGCCGCGACCGCATGCTTTACTCAGATTTATCAGTTTATTTTAATCCAATTCATGCAAAAAAGCTATACAAATTAAAAACTACTGACATTACACCGGTATTACTTATCCGCAGCTTCCGAATCTTTCTCCGATGAGACGGCTTCAGGAGTTTTTACTGCTGCTGATATTCCGGCTACAGCAGAAGGATCTTCTTTCCCGGAAGACTCTGTATCCTGTCTTCTTTCTTCAGACATTGCGTAGCGAAGCACGATGATCACGATCATCATGAGCAGTATTCCAACGCAAAGCGAAATGACAGGATTCTTTACGAATCCGGCTACGATATATGTCACAAAGGATACCGCTGCGGCGCTGACCGCATATGGAAGCTGTGTGGATACATGATCTATATGATCACACTGTGCGCCGGCGGAACTCATTATGGTCGTATCAGATATTGGTGAACAATGATCTCCGCATACGGCGCCGGCCATGCATGCGGATACACATATGATCGAGAGACTGTTTCCGCTTTCAAGCGGGAATACTTTCAGACAGATCGGGATAAGAATACCAAATGTACCCCAGCTCGTTCCCGTCGCAAAAGCCAGAAAACAAGCGATGACAAAAACGATCGCCGGCAGGAAGCTGAGCAGCGAGCCTGCGCTCTTTTCCACAAGACCTGCTACATATTCAGCTGCGCCCAGAGAATCTGTCATACCCTTCAGAGTCCATGCAAGAGCAAGGATCGTGATAGCCGGAACCATTGCCTTGAAACCATCAGTAATACAGTTCATACATTCTTTGAACGGAAGGACCTTACGGCTGACCAGAAATACAATAGTGATCACAAGAGCAGCAAAAGAACCAAGCACCAGGCCGACAGAAGCATCTGATGCTGCGAAAGCATCGATAAAGCTTTCTCCGTCAAAAAAGCCTCCTGAATATATCATTCCGATGACACAGGCGATGATAAGAATAACGATGGGGAAGATAAGATCGATTACCTTTCCTTTTCCTTTGGCAATCTGACTGTCATCCTCCGCCATTAATTTTTTCCCTGAAAAAATATCTCCTTTTAACGCATTCTTTTCAAACCTTGCCATGGGACCGTAGTCTACCTTTGCTATCGTCAGCCCTACCATCATAAGGATCGTCAGAAGCGCATAATAATTATATGGAATCGCGCGTATGAAAAGATACATTCCGTTTGTTCCTTCCGGAGCAAAACCGGAAACTGCTGCAGCCCATGAAGATATTGGAGCGATTATGCAGACCGGAGCCGCCGTTGCGTCGATCAGATACGCAAGTTTTGCCCTTGATACATTATGACGGTCTGTCACAGGTCTCATTACCGAGCCGACTGTAAGACAGTTAAAATAATCATCAATAAAAATCAGACATCCCAGCAGGATCGTGGTAAGCTGCGCTCCTACTCTTGTTTTAATGTGGGTCGAAGCCCATTCTCCAAAAGCTGCAGAGCCTCCCGCCTTGTTCATCAGACAGACGATCGCTCCCAGAAAAACAAGGAACACAAGGATTCCCATATTATATGAATCCGCCAGCTGCGCGATCAGGCCCTCGCTGAAAATGTGGTTCATGGCGCCTACAAAGTTTCCCGCGTAGAAAGCTCCGCCAACGATGATTCCTACAAACAGAGAGCTGTAGACCTCTTTTGTGATCAGCGCCAGCACGATTGCCACGATCGGCGGAATCAACGCCCAAAAAGTTCCATACATAAAAGTTTCCCCCTTTTTATGATTTGATAATGATATGATTGTATCATAAGTTATTTTTATGTGGAAGAAAAACCGGATTTCCCTCTTCTTTTTTCATCTGTTTATACAATTTTTTTCGGATTTTATCTACGATCCCGCAAAGTTTATCACGTTAGTGCAAATGTTTCCGCAAATAGCATTAATTACTGGTTAATGCCGTTTTCATTCTCATACGCCCTTATCAGCTCAGCATTTTTCTTTTCAAAATCATTCAGCATGCCGTCATTGAAGTCATAAGGCGATATTGTTCCGTTATACCAGGATTTTGAATCAAAATAAGACTGAAGCGATGCGTCGTTAAAACGTCTTCCTTTTCTTGCATAGATCTCATTTCTCGCGATCCTGATCTGCTCGGGACTAAGCCCTGTCAGGTCATCTCTGGTTATATATCTGGAATTACTGTCGGCAATGATATAATCTCCTTCGGTTTCCGGTCCTTCCGGTTCTTCAGGTTTGTCTTCACCCTGCATATCGGCCAGCTCAAAGGATTGTTTGATATAAGAAACATCTTTAAGCAGACGCTCGTACTCGAGTTTCGTATATTCATCCTCTGTATTATAAGTCTTATTATCCGGATAAATGACCACGTAACAGAAATCTCCATCCTGTTTGAGGAGCTCGTAATTACCTTCTATCGTCTCGATCTCGGAGCTGTCTACTTCTGCTATCGTAAATAAAGTGCCGTCGTATCCTTCTTCCGAAGACTTCTTCTGTCTGAATGATATAAAAGTATCCTCGGAGTCTTTTTCGCAGAGATTCTTCCAGTAAGAAGGAAGTGAAAACGAAAAAACATCTGTCGAGTATTTCTCGGAACCATCGGATTTAAAGTCTTCCTCATTAAGCTCCGTTTTGCCATTGTTCTCTTTTGCCGTACTCGAACTGCTGCTTATGCCGCTGACAGCCGAAGAAGATGCCGTTAAGAGGGTATTGTCAGATCCCCCTGTCAGCTTCCAGACAAGAACGATCGCCATGATCACAAGGGCAACAATGCCTGATAAAAGAACTACAGCCTGTCTGGTAATAGTTTTGCGCGTTGTTTTTTCATCAGCTTCAGTATATTGACGACCGGTTTCCGAATCTGAATCTTCATAAATATCAAATCCTGAAACGAAATCATTCTGCTGATCAGGCTCAACCGGTTTACCGCAGTACTGGCAAAACCTGTCCGATCTGAGAATTGTTTTTCCGCAAAATCTGCAGATCACTGTCTTTGATGTATTTTCCTCCTGCCTCTGGTACATCGAAACAGCCGGAGCGCCGCATTTGGTACAGAATTTATCGCCTTCTGCCATAGGCGCGCCACATTTAGAACAAAGCATATACTACCTCCTTTATTAACTATTCAAGTTTCGCTCGCGGGACTTGGCGCAGGATTCGGATCAGCTTCAGCTGACATCTTCCAAACCGGATCCGCTGAACACCCTGCACAGAGGAAGCTTTCTTGACATTCTATCTGCGCGAAAATATAATGAAGCATATTTATGTATAAAAATGAACTAAAGGAAGGATTTGTTTTGGCCGGACTAAAGAAGGTATTGATCATAGGGGGAGGCGCCGCGGGCATGGCGTCGGCGATATTTGCATCAGAAAAGTGCTGCGACGTACATGTTTTTGAACATAATGAAAAACTCGGAAAAAAACTGTTTATTACAGGAAAAGGCCGGTGCAATTTCACGAACGCCTGCGATCCGGAGGATTTTCCGGGAAATATAGTCACAAATACAAAGTTCATGTACAGCTCGTTTGACCGTTTTAATAATCGTGACGCTATAGATTTTTTCGAAGGCCTCGGCGTAAAGACAAAGGTTGAGAGGGGAGCGCGGGCGTTTCCCGCTTCTGATCATTCCTCTGATATAATCCGGGCTATGGAACGAGAGATGAAAGCAAACGGCGTGAAGATTCATCTGGGCAGTCATGTGAAAGACCTCATTCTGGAGCCATATGAGAAAGAACAGGAAAAAAACGTCTCAGGGGATATATCCGCTGGCGCCGTACCCGGAAAAGGCAGAAGCGGAAACAGAAAAAAGAAAAGTCACGAAAAGATCATAAAGGGAATACGGCTGGAAAATGGCCATGAAATATACGGAGATGCGGTCATACTTTGCACAGGCGGTCGTTCTTATGCTTCTACAGGGTCGACCGGAACAGGGTATGAATTGGCCAGGAAGGCCGGAATGCAGGTGAATGATACAAGGCCGGCTCTTGTGCCTCTTCTGACAAAGGAGGAGTATATACCTGAAATGCAGGGGCTGAGCCTGAAAAATGTATCTCTTACAATAACGTACGGGAAAAACGGCAAAAAAAAGTATCAGGGTTTCGGGGAAATGATGTTTACCCACAAGGGAGTTACCGGTCCTCTTGTTCTTTCTGCAAGTTCGCTCCTGGGGAAATGGCTGCAGGAGGGGCCGCTCAAGGCAGAGATCGATCTGAAGCCGGCGCTTGACGAAGAACAGCTCGAGGCTCGTATTATAAGGGAGTTCGAGGGTGCACAGAATAAGCAGATGAAGAACGTTATAGCGAAGCTTCTGCCTGCGAAGCTGCGCCCTGTTATACTTCGGATCAGCGGTATTTCAGGAGAAAAATCCGTTAATCTTATTACAAAAGAGGAAAGACAGTCTCTTATACATTTTATAAGACATTTCCCTTTCACCATCACAGGCACGGCAGGATTTGACGAGGCGATCATAACACAGGGCGGTATCCATGTGAAAGATGTGGATCCAAAGACGATGGAATCAAAGACCACAAAGAATCTTTACTGTATCGGCGAGATCCTCGATGTAGACGCTTTTACGGGAGGTTTTAACCTTCAGATCGCATGGTCTACCGCTTATGCGGCGGCGCAGGCATGCGTTTAAAGCTGATTGTTCAGAAAATAGTTTTATGACAGGAGAGTATCATGAGTTTTAATATTGCCATAGACGGGCCGGCAGGCGCCGGAAAAAGCACAATTGCAAAAAAAATCGCTTCCGAACTGGGTTTTATCTATGTGGATACCGGTGCCATGTATCGGGCTATGGGTCTGTTTTTCTTAAAAAACAAAGCAGACGTAAACAATGAGAGGCAGATAAGCGATCTTGCGGAAAAAGCAGAGGTGACGCTCAAGTATGAAAACGGAACGCAGCATGTATTCCTGAACGGCGAGGATGTTTCAGGACTCATTCGCACACAGCAGGCGGCAGATATGGCTTCCGCCACCAGCCGTTACATGGCTGTTCGTTCCAGACTGACATCTACGCAGAAAAGGATCGCGGCAGAGAACGATGTGGTCATGGACGGAAGGGACATCGGTACGGCAGTGCTTCCCCATGCTCAGCTGAAAATATATCTTACGGCAAGCGTTGAGAGACGCGCTGAGAGACGTTACGGCGAGCTTATGATGAAAGGGGAAAAGGATCTGGATATCGAACAGATCGCTTCTGAAATAGCAGCGAGGGATCATCAGGACATGACAAGAAAAATAGCGCCTCTGTGCCGGGCGGAGGATGCCATCCTTGTTGATTCGTCCGATATGACCATAGATGAAGTTACGGCAGTGATCAGAAAACTATACGAGGAAAGAGTATGAAAACAACACTGGCGGAAAAAGCAGGATTCTGTTTCGGCGTAAAACGGGCCGTTGACGAGGTTTATAAGCAGATAGAAACCGGGATCAAACCGGTCTATACTTACGGACCTGTGATACATAATGAACAGGTCATGTCCGAAATGGAGTCAAAGGGAGTAAGGGTGATCCGTTCCGATGAAGAACTTGAGAGCATACACGAAGGCACGATCATCATAAGGGCGCACGGAGTTCCGAGGGCCATTCAGGAAAAGCTTGAATCTCTCGGGGTCAGAGTGATCGACACTACCTGTCCGTTTGTTAAAAAGATCCACAGCATTGCCGAAAAAGTAAGCCGGGAAGGTAAGATACTGATCATTGCGGGAGATCCCGAACATCCCGAGGTAAAAGGCATCAGAGGATGGGCAGAAGGACCGGTATATATAATACGCAGCAGTGATGATCTCGATGATCTGAAAATAGATGAGGGTCAGAAAGTTGTACTTGTTGCGCAGACCACTTTTAATATGGCAAAATTCCAAGATATAGTTGAAAAAATCAATGAAAAGGTATATGATAGTTACATTGAGGCAACTATATGCAGTGCTACGGCAGACAGACAGAAGGAAGCTGCCCGTATAGCTTCAGAAGTTGACGCAATGGTAGTTATTGGAGGAAGACATAGCTCCAATACACAGAAGCTTTACGAAATATGTAAGGCCAAGTGCAAAAATACTTACTTTATTGAGACACTCGTTGATTTGGAAACTAAACCTTTTCAATCATTTTGTCATGTAGGTATTACAGCAGGGGCATCTACCCCAAATAAAATTATTGAGGAGGTTACTAAGAAGTTATGTCAGAAGAATTAAGCTTTGCTGAGTTATTTGAAGAGCACTCACAAAATGAAATTCAGATCCACAACGGTTCGATTGTGGAAGGAAAGGTTATCGATGTAAAGAAGGATCAGATCGTTCTGAATATTGGATACAAAGCAGACGGAATCCTTTCCCGCCAGGAGTATTCAAACGATAACACGATCGATCTGACAACAGTAGTTGCTGTAGGTGACACTATGGAAGTCAAGGTTCTGAGAACAAATGACGGAGACGGCCAGGTACAGCTTACCTATAAACGTCTGCAGGCTGAAAAAGGAAACAAGAAGCTTGAAGAGGCGTTTGAGAATAAAACAGTCCTTACAGCTCCTGTCACAAGAGTTCTTAACGGAGGTCTCAGCGTTACGGTAGACGGCGCGAGAGTATTTATTCCTGCAAGCCTTGTTTCGGATGTTTATGAGAGAGATCTCAATAAATATAAAGATCAGGAGATCGAATTTGTTATTATCGAGTTCAATCCCCGCAAGAGAAGGATCATCGGTGACAGAAAACAGATCGTTGCAGCTGAGAAAGAGAAAATGAAAGAGGCTCTGTTCAGCAAGATCAATGTAGGCGATACAGTTGTCGGAACAGTTAAAAACATTACTGATTTCGGTGCTTTCGTAGATCTTGGCGGCGCTGACGGTCTGCTTCATATCTCAGAGATGTCATGGGGACGCGTAGACAATCCTAAGTCTTTCCTGAAAGTAGGACAGGAGATGGAAGTTCTTGTAAAAGACATTAAGGGCGACAGGATCGCACTTTCCCTTAAGTTCCCGGAGAAGAATCCATGGATGATCGCTGAGGAGAAATATGCTGAAGGTAATATCGTAGAAGGCAAGGTTGCCCGTATGACAGACTTTGGCGCATTTGTAGAGCTTGAGCCGGGTGTTGATGCTCTGCTTCATGTATCTCAGATTTCCAGAAATCACATCGACAAGCCGTCAGATGTTCTTGCTGTAGGCGATACGATCACAGCTAAGATCGTTTCCTTCAATGCAGAAGACAGAAAGATCTCTCTGAGCACCAAAGCTCTTGAGACAGAAGCTCCTGCTCAGGAAGAAGAGGCAGAAGAGTAATTTAAAGATTTTCAGATGACGTTATAAAAGGATGCTGTATTCACAGCATCCTTTTATAACTGAACATTGTCCTGCGACAGCTTTGCCGCCTTCCTCTGTGCGGCGTGTGTACCCCCCGGAGGGTTTGTTTCAAAGTAAATTAACGTAATTAAAATTGATGATTCGGGTGTCAGAACTATGGGTTCAGGAAACCGTATGAATCTTCACACAGTTTCTGAACGAGTGACCTTTGACACTTTAATCCTATGACATAAACAATGGCCGCAGCAAAATGCTGCGGCCGTCGTATTATACGAAAGACAGGATCAGTCTCCAAGGGCTGTTTTCTGTTCGACGAGAGTTTTCTTTGAATAACATTCAAAGGCTTCATCCACCATTTTTCTGTCAGGCTTAGGTGTAAAAGCAGAGACAACCGGTACAATGATAAAACCAAGGAGCATTGTCACCGCGCCAAGATTGATCGGGGACTGCAGTATCACCGGGAAGCTCTCGCGGGCAAATATGTTTACCAGCATGATTACCGAGCTGAAGATAAAACAGACCCAGCAGGATGCCTTTGATACCCATTTTCCGTACAGAGAATACATGAACGGAGCCAGGAAAGAGCCTGCAAGCGCGCCCCATGAAACACCCATAAGCTGTGCTATGAAAGTAACGGAGCTCTTATACTGGATCAACGCAAGGACAGCTGAAACAGCGATGAAAATCAGTATAAATACACGTATGACCAGCAGCTGTTTTTTGTCGTCCATCTTTTTTATAAAATGTCCTTTAAGCAGATCTATGGTCAGTGTCGAACTGGAAGTAAGAACCAGTGAGGAAAGCGTCGACATGGACGCAGAAAGGACCAGGATCACCACAAGCGCTATAAGAACAGGACTCAGGTTCGAAAGCATTGTAGGAATGATAGAATCAAATCCGTTTGCATTCACATCTATCTGATCAGAGAACAGACGGCCGAATCCTCCGAGGAAATAACATCCTCCGGCAACGACAAGAGCAAAAAGCGTTGAAATGATCGTACCTTTTTTTACTGCATCCTCATCCGTGATCGCATAAAATTTGGTGACCATCTGAGGAAGGCCCCATGTGCCGAGAGAAGTAAGGATCACCACGAACATCAGGTTTAAAGGATCCGGACCGAAGAAGGAAGCAAATATCCCCGGCGTACCCGATACAGTTTCATCCGTAACCTGTGCGAGTCCTTCAAGAGACGCCATAAATCCGCCCTTGCTGACCAGTACAGCTGCAATAATGACGACGATACCGAACAGCATGATGATGCCCTGGATAAAATCGTTGATAGCGGTGGCCATGTAGCCTCCGGCGATCACGTATATGGCAGTCAGTACAGACATGATCAGGATGCACCATGAATAATCTATATTAAAAGCCATTCCGAAAAGCCTTGAAAGTCCATTGTAAAGCGAAGCTGTATATGGGATCAGAAAAACAAAAACGATCACAGACGCGCCTGTCTTTAAACCTTTGCTGCCGAATCTTTCACCAAAGAATTGAGGCATGGTCGAGGAATTAAGATGCTGACTCATGATCCTCGTTCTGCGCCCCAGGATAACCCACGCCAGGAGAGATCCTATTATTGCGTTTCCGATGCCCGCCCATGTAGCCGCAATACCATATTTCCATCCGAACTGGCCGGCGTACCCGACGAAAACGACGGCTGAGAAATATGATGTTCCATAGGCAAAAGCCGTGAGCCAGGGACCTACGGAACGTCCGCCAAGGACAAAGCTGTTTACATCCGTTGCGTTCTTGCGGCAATATATTCCTATTCCTACCAGAACGGCGAAATAAACGATTAGGATTAAAACCTTCATAAATCATTCTCCTTCACAAAAAAATTTCCTGCTGAAAACAGTACATATGCTTTAAAACTAAAACGCTTTAAATCGTTAAATTAAAGCACCGAGTATGATTTTATCATGGACGTCTTTTTTTTTCAATACTCCATGATAAAAACACAGAAAAACCTTCTTTGTCTCTGTTTATATTGACATTGATTTATTGTTGTGATACCCTTCTATTTAGCGCTTTAATGATTTAAAGAGTGCATAAATATATTTAATAATATTAAAAAAGAGAGTGATGAAAATGGTAGTAACGAAATATCTTGAACGTAATGCAGCGCTTTATAAAAACGAGGTGGCGCTTGTAGAACTGAATCCGACTGAGCCAGATAACAGACGTATCAGCTGGAAAGAATATGAGCTGATCGAATCAAATCGTTTTCAGCCGTATCGAAGAGAGATCACCTGGGGCGTTTTTGACGAAAAAGCGAACCGTATGGCAAATATGCTTATCAGCCGTGGAGTAAAAAAGGGCGATAAGGTAGCTATCATCATGTATAACTGTCTTGAATGGCTTCCGATTTATTTCGGAGTATTGAAATCCGGAGCGATCGCCGTTCCATTCAATTTCCGCTACGACGCCGATGAGATTCTGTACTGCGCCGAGCTTGCCGAGGTGGATGTGATCGTATTCGGACCTGAATTTGTAGGCCGTATAGAAAAATATGCGGAGCGTCTTTCCAAAGGAAGACTGCTTGTGTTTGTGGGCGATTATTGTCCGAATTTTGCCGAGAGCTATAAGGATCTGGTAGCGGATTGTTCTTCAGAGGCTCCCGGTATCGAGCTTACGGAAGAGGATGACGGCGCTATTTATTTTTCATCCGGTACTACGGGATTTCCAAAGGCAATACTGCATAAACATCTGTCTCTTATACAGTCTGCTGAAATGGAGCAGAAACACCACGGCACGAATCGGGACGATACGTTCCTTTGTATTCCACCGCTTTATCATACCGGAGCGAAATTTCACTGGATGGGATCTCTGATAGCAGGAAGCAAAGCTGTTCTTCTGAAAGGAACAAAGCCGAAACAGATCCTTGACGCCGTATCAAATGAAAGATGTACCATAGTTTGGCTTCTGGTTCCGTGGGTACAGGAAATACTGGATGCATTTGACCGTGGAGATCTAAAACCTGAAGATTTCCATCTGAAACAGTGGAGACTTATGCATGTAGGCGCCCAGCCGGTTCCGCCGTCACTGATCAGAAGGTGGATGTCCTATTTCCCGGA
>DFHP01000051.1 GCA_002371335.1 Eubacterium sp. UBA3720 | reverse complement strand
ATTGCTGAATCAACGCCCGGACCGGTAGCGATCAATTGCGCGACTTTTGTGGGATACAAAAAAGGTAAACTTCCGGGTGCGGTTGCCGCGACACTTGGCGTGACGATTCCTTCATTTGTCATTATTTATGTAATTTCCATGTTTCTTGACGGGTTTCTGGAGATATCCTGGGCGGCTAATGCATTCAAGGGAATAAAGATTGCTGTCGGTATTCTGGTTGTAGACGCGGCTGTAAAGCTGCTGAGGAAAATGGAGAAAACGCCGATGCAGATAAGCATGGTTATATGCTTCGCTGCGGCGATGCTTATTATCAGTATTTTTGCTTTAAACATTTCATCTATAGCGCTTATGCTCACTGCTGCGTTTATCGCTGTTAGCGTATTTATGGTCAAAGACCGCATGGGAAAGGAGAAAGCAGAGAAATGATTTATTTGGATTTGCTTATTGGCTTTCTTGAAGTCGGATTCTTTTCTTTTGGAGGGGGGTATGCGGCGATCCCCCTGATCAGGGATGTGGCGCTGGCTCACGGCTGGCTTAATGATGAAATGATTACCTATATGATAGCCGTCAGCGAAAGTACCCCGGGACCCGTCATGGTGAATATGGCTACGTTCGTCGGGAGCACAAAAGGCGGCCTTTGGGGTGCGATTATAGCTACCGCGGCGGTTGTTCTTCCGGCGTTTTTGATAATTCTTTTGATTATGGTCCTGCTTAATAAGATGCTTGAAAACAAATATATAAAGGCGGTATTGAGTGGCTTAAAGCCATGTGTCATCGGGATCATCCTCGCGACAGGCGCTGCTATGATCCTGAAAAACTGCGGACTGCTTTTTGGCGGCGGGGCGGATATTCTCACTATATGCCTGACCTGTGGGCTCGCGGCGGTCTACTTTGGGTCAGGAAGGTTTATGAAAAAAGGGATTACGCCGATCATGCTGATCTGTATCTCCGCTGTAACAGGTATGATTTTTTATTCTTAATGGTACCGTGTACCTTTAAAAAAGTATTACAAATATGATATCGTTTTGTAATGGTACACGGTCCCGAGGGTCGAGTGGAGTTGTTATGCAAAAAGATTGGTATATTAAGACAAATAATATTGAAGAAATAAGGAAAGGCGCTGAGACGTCTTTTATTGATGCGGGGGCAGATTCGAATCTTGCTTTTAAACCGGAGTTCATTGTGAACAGCTATCGCGAAGGGCAGAAGATCCTGTCTGTGCTTGAGAGGGAATTGTCAGACTGTGATTCTTTTTCGATCAGCGTTGCATTTATAACGAAAAGCGGTATCACGCCTCTGCTTCAGATACTCAAGGAGCTGGAACAGCGTGGCGTTTACGGCAGGATCCTTACGACGGATTACCTGATGTTCAGTGAACCGGAAGCACTGAAGATGCTGTCCGGATTAAAGAATGTTTCACTGCGGATGTATCAGGCTGATGAAGGTCCCGGATTTCACACAAAGGGGTATATTTTCAGGCAGGACGGTCTTTACAGAATACTGATCGGCAGTGCAAATATGACGCAGTATGCACTGACCGTGAATCAGGAGTGGAATACGAAAATCGTCTCCACTGACAGAGGTGAATTTGCCCGGAAGGTATGTTCAGAGTTTGAGCAGCTTTGGAACAGCAGAAGGTCGCTGGATTTTGAATTGTTCTACGAGGAATATAGGACAAAATACGAAGCGATCAGAAAGCAGCGCCGGCAGGCGGCAAAAGAGCGTGTGCCATTGCTGGAAGCATATCGCCTTCAGCCGAACACCATGCAGGTGGGATTCATCCGAAGCCTGAAAGAACTTTATGAGAAGGGAGAACGCAAAGGTCTTCTCATCTCGGCGACAGGTACCGGCAAAACTTATGCTTCCGCTTTTGGCGTGCGGGATGCTCTCGCGCCGACCGGCAAGGTGCTGTTTATCGTGCACAGAAAGACGATCCTCAGGCAGGCGCTTACGTCCTACAGGCATGTTTTTGGTAGCGGAAAAAGAATGGCACTGCTTACGGGAGAGGATCAGGATTACGATGAGATCGCAAAGGCGGATTTTGTTTTTGCTATGATCACTATGATCTCCAGAGAGGATGTTCTCAGGCGTTTTGATCCATATGAGTACCAGACGGCCGTCCTTGACGAGGTGCATCATGCGGCTGCGGCCAGTTATCAAAAGGTGATGAACTATTTTAAACCGGATTTCTGGCTTGGCATGACGGCTACGCCGGATCGGACGGATACGGGCAATATATACGAATTGTTTGACCACAATATTGTCTATGAGATACGTTTGCAGCAGGCGTTGGAAAACGACCTTCTCTGCCCGTTTCATTATTTCGGGATCCGCGATATTGCTTTTGACGCGGATGCGGACGCCGACGATCTGTTAAGGCGTGCGGATCAGGGAGATTTTCGCCTTTTTAACATGCTGACAAGTGATGAGCGTGTGGATTATGTCAGAGAACAGGCGGATTATTACGGGTATTCAGGAGATCGGGTAAAAGGGCTGATTTTTTGTGCTTCTGTCGGGGAGGCAGAGAAACTCTCGGAAAAATTCAATGAGAGGGGCCTCCGGACACGTGCGCTTTCCGGAAAAGATTCAGAGGCCGACAGGCAGGAAGCTATGGACCGGCTGGTCAGTGATACGAGGGAAGATGTACTGGACTATATTTTGACCGTCAATATTTTTAATGAAGGCGTGGACCTTCCGGACATCAATCAGGTCATTATGCTCCGGCCTACTGAGAGCGCGATCATTTTTATCCAGCAGCTGGGAAGAGGACTTCGAAAAAAGGAGGATAAAGAGTTCGTAGTTATCCTGGATTTTATAGGCAATTACGCAAATAATTTTTTGATCCCGATCGCACTGTCGGGTGACCGCACCTATAACAAGGACAACATGCGAAAGTATCTTATGGAGGGGTCAAGCGTCATTCCCGGATGCTCAACGATCCATTTCGATGAGATATCTAAAAAGACGATTTTTTCGGCGATCGACAGGTCCACAACGCCGTTGCGGTTCCTGAAGGAGAAGTATTTTAATCTGCGTGACAGGCTGGGCAGAATGCCCACGGCGGATGAATTTTACCGCCACGGAGAGATCGATCCGATCCTGTTTATAAATTATAGAAAAGCGTCATATTACCGGTTTGTCAGATCGATCGACAGGGACTGCGGCCTGGAGGAATTCACGGAGAAACAGGAGCAGACGCTTGATTTTATCTGCACACAGATCGTAAACGGAAAACGTCCGCATGAGCTTATCATGATGCAGGAGCTTTTAGAAGAAGGCAGGGTGGATCCGGAGCGGATCAGATCCAGGCTGCAGGCTTATTCGGTGGCGTTCCGGGATGAGGATTATCGATCTGCGCTTGGGATGCTGGATAAAACATTTTTAAACACGATGGCCGATAAAAGGAAATATGCTAAGGTTTCGGTGTTTGACGGATTTGAAGAGGTTGAAGATTTTGATGACACCAGAGAATTCCGCCGGCGGCAGGTGCGCCGGTGTGCCGCCTATCTGCAAAAGAGCAGCAATATGGACCGCCGGGCATCACAGTTCAGGGATGCGGCTGCTGACCTGATCAGATATGGGCTCTCCAGATATGCAGACAACTTTTCCGACGCGGATGAAGATAACCTTGTTTTGTACCAGAAGTATTCCAGAAGAGATGTCTGCCGCATCTTAAACTGGGAAAAGGACGACAGCTCTACCGTTTACGGTTACCGCATCAAATATGGCACCTGTCCGATTTTTGTCACATATGAGAAAAAAGATGACATTTCAGAAACGACAAAATACGAAGATCAGTTTATAGATCAGCAGGTGTTCAGCTGGATGACGCGAAGCCGTGTCAGCCGGGAAAGCACGGAGAGCCAGGAGATCATTAATTATAAAGAAAACGGACTCAGGATCTATCTGTTTATCAAAAAGAGCGACGGCGAGGGTACGGATTTTTATTACATGGGACGGGCTGTGCCGGTCAGACATGAGGAGACAACCATTGCAGACAAAAACGGACGTCTGCTGCCGATCATGAATTTCCGCCTGCGTCTGATGCATGCCGTCCGAAGCGATATCTACGATTATCTGACAAAGTAACGGTATGCACGTAATGGTACACGGTCCCGGGAATAGGAGAGGATAAAGATTGAAACTGACAATGCTTGGAACAGGGAATGCGCTTGTTACAGAGTGCTACAACACCTGCTTTTTGATAGAAAATAGGGGACAGATATTTATGGTGGACGGAGGGGGCGGCAACGCCATTCTCCATCAGATAAAGCATGCCGGTTATGACTGGATGGATCTCCGCCATATATTTGTTACTCACAAACATGTAGATCATCTGATGGGAATCATCTGGATGGTCAGAATGATCTGTCAGTTTATGGATCACGGAGAATATGAGGGCGAGGCTTATATCTATTCTCATGAGGAAGTGCTGAATCTGGTCAGGGATATGGCGGATAAGCTTCTTCAGAAAAAAGAATCTGCTTTTATTGATGACAGACTTCATCTGGTGGAAGTGTCCGACGGAGAGACTTTGGACATTATCGGTCATAAGTTCACGTTCTTTGATATTCAGTCCACAAAGGCAAAGCAATTCGGATTTTGCATGAAAATTGACGATGAAAAGATGCTTACCTGCTGCGGGGATGAGCCGCTGACTTCAGGCGTTGAAAAATACGCTGAGGGAAGTGAATGGATGCTGCATGAGGCGTTCTGCCTGTGTTCCCAGGCGGACATCTTCGATCCTTATGAAAAGCACCATTCTACGGTAAAGGATGCTTGTGAACTGGCAGAGAGGCTGGGGATTAAGAATCTGCTCTTATATCATACGGAAGACAAAAACCTTGCAAACCGAAAAGAGATGTATGCAGAGGAAGGCAAAAAGTATTATCGCGGGAACTTGTGGATCCCGGATGATCTTGAGGTTTTAACAGTGTAGAATGAGAAGACAGAAGATACACAATGTCACATGGGGAGAGATTTTATGATTGGGTTGGGGACTGTAATCAATACTGCGGCCATTGTTTTTGGCGGAGTGGTTGGTCATTTTACAGCGAAATTGTTCCAAAAGGAGCAGTAGGAGGCGATAAGTAAAGCCTGTGGCATCAGCGTATTGTTTATAGCTATTGCGGGAGCGATGCAGGGCATGATGACTGTTGACGGCAGCGCCGTTGTCAGCGGAAAATCTATGCTGGTCGTTCTTTGCCTTGCGGCGGGGACGATCGTTGGTGAGCTGATCAGAATTGAAAAAGGTTTTGAGAAGTTTGGAGAATGGCTGAAAGAGAAAACGGGGAACAGCGGCGATAAAGAATTTGTGAACGCTTTTGTTACTGCGTCGCTGACGGTTTGCATCGGAGCGATGGCAATTGTCGGTGCTATTCAGGATGGGATCATGGGTGATTATTCCACGTTGGCTGTGAAGGCGGTCCTGGATTTTATCATTGTTGCGGTTATGACTTCTTCCCTTGGCAAAGGAAGCGCATTTTCAGCCATACCGGTCTTTGCGTTCGAGGGGGGCATTACGCTTTTTGCCAGCCTGATTTCTCCGGTTATGACGGAAATGGCAATAGCGTATCTTTCACTTATCGGTTCCGTACTGATTTTTTGTGTGGGGGTAAACCTTGTCTGGGGGAAGACCATTCGCGTGGCAAATATGCTTCCGGCGATATTGTTTGCGGTGATCGCGGCGTATCTGCCATGGGGGTTCTGAGAAGACAGGGGCTTTGGATATAATGTGGTCATATGCTGTGAAAGGAAAAAATATGTAATGGTACACGGTACCTTTAAGGAATTATTACGGGGATGACATTTTTTTGTAATGGTACGCGGTCCCGGCATTGACATGATGTCAGAACGCGAGTATAATGCAAAATGACACGAAGTCAGAATGGATAAACGGAGAGTAGAGACATCCATGCGATCCGTTTTTTTGGAAAGGGAGATGAAGTAAAATGGCAAAGAAAGTACTGGTGGCTGTTTTTTCTGCAAGCGGCGTGACAAAGCGGGTAGGAGAAGAAATCTCAAGGATCAGCGGCGGCGACTTTTTTGAGATCGTTCCGAAGGATATATATACATCAGATGATCTGAACTGGATGAATAAGAGAAGCCGCAGCAGTGTGGAGATGAATGATCCGTCTGCAAGGCCTGAGATAGCGAATAATGTGTCTGATATGGATTCTTATGATGTGGTGATCGTCGGTTTCCCGATCTGGTGGGGAGTGGCGCCCAGGATCATAGAGACGTTTCTGGAGAGCTATGACTTTTCGGGAAAGACAATCATTCCGTTCTGCACTTCCGGCGGCAGCGGCGTTGGCAGAAGCGATACAGCGCTTCATAAGAATGCTGCAGGCGATGTGAAGTGGGGCAAAGGCGTGCAGATCAACCGCCCGGATGAGACAAAGATTAAGAAATGGCTTGAAAAAATACTGTAAAGGAGCGTGACTGTATGCAATATACAAAGCTTGGCAATTCGGATCTGAATGTATCCCGCATCTGTATGGGCTGTATGGGTTTTGGCGACTCCGGGAGAGGACAGCACAGCTGGACGATCGATGAGGAGCATACCAGAGAGATCATCCGGCGGGGGCTTGATCTGGGAGTGAATTTTTATGATACGGCAATCGCTTATCAGAGCGGAACCAGCGAGCAGTATGTGGGCCGCGCGCTTCGGGATTTTGCAAAGCGCGAGGACGTGGTCGTTGCCACAAAATTTCTTCCGAGAACTGCAGAAGAAATTGAAAGCGGCGTCACCGGACAGCAGCACATTGAGAGAATGATCGATACAAGCCTTAAAAATCTGGGCATGGATCATGTAGATCTTTATATTTATCATATGTGGGACTGGAAAACGCCGCTTTATGATATCCTTGACGGACTGAACCGCATCGTAAAAGCCGGAAAGGCAAGATATATCGGCATTTCCAACTGCTTCGCATGGCAGATCGCGAAGGCAAACGCCCTGGCAGAGAGGGAAGGCTTTGCGAAGTTTGTTTCCATACAGGGACATTACAACCTGATCTTCCGTGAGGAAGAAAGGGAAATGGTTCCTTACTGCGAGGAAGAGAATATAGCGCTTACTCCGTACAGCGCCCTGGCAAGCGGAAGACTTTCCAGAAGACCCGGAGAAGGAACTACGAAGCGTGCCGAAGAAGATAGCTATGCGAAGTTTAAATATGACGCTACGGCAGAACAGGATAATGTGATCATCAGCCGCGTGGCAGACCTCGCGGAAAAACATGGAGTGACTATGACGGAGATCTCGCTTGCATGGCTGCTTACGAAGGTGACGTCCCCTGTGGTCGGAGCTACAAAGCTGCATCACATTGAAGGCGCGGCTAAAGCGGTGGATCTGAAGCTTACAGATGAAGAGATCCGGTATCTGGAAGAGCCGTATGTTCCCCATCCTCTTTCGGGCGTAATGGCGCAGAACAGAAGAAGCGACGCAGAGAAAAAACATGTGTGGTCAGTAGGAGATCAGCTGATAAAACACTGACGGGACGCGGCGGAGTCGGCAGTGATATGGAGGTGGCCTAAGTGAAAATAGTAATTCTTATGGGCAGTCCAAACCGGAATGGCTCTACGGGCATTCTGGTTTCCGAGTTTAAAAGGGGCGCCGAGGAAAGCGGACATATCTGTGAGGTGATCGATGTTTGTCATGCGGATATTCATCCTTGCACCGGATGCGTGGCATGCGGATACGAGGGTCCCTGCGTTCAGAAAGATGACGTAGAGATGATCAGGCATAGTCTCCTCGGGGCGGATATGGTGGTGTTTGCCACGCCGCTATACTATTATGGCATGAGCGCGCAGCTGAAAATGACAGTGGATAGGTTCTGCGCGTATAACAGCAGTCTGAACGGCAGGCATCTCAAGTCAGCGCTTCTGACGGTTGCCTGGAATGCGGATGACTGGACGTTTGATGCGCTGGAAGCACATTACAGGACACTGGTCCGCTATATTAATTTTGAAGACATGGGAATGATCCTTGGATACGGCTGCGGTACGCCGGCGATGACCAAGAGAAGCAGATATCCCGGAAAGGCGTATCAATTGGGAAGAAGCCTTTGAGAACAAAAAAACAACAAGTCGGTTGGAGTGATCTGACCGGCTTTTTTTATAGTGACAGCAAAAGATTACTCCGCAGCCCGATTTCGAATGTTACAATATACTGGTAGATTGTAATGGTACGCGGTCCCTGTAATGGTACGCGGTCCCGGACAGAGGAGCATGAGCGATGGAGAAAAGAAAGAAAAGCATTCGTGTGGTGGCGGCGGTCATCCGAAAAGGTGACAAGGTTTTTGCGACGCAGCGCGGATATGGAAATTATAAGGATTGGTGGGAATTTCCCGGCGGAAAGGTCGAGGAGGGAGAGACTCCCGGGCAGGCGCTGGTGAGGGAGATCCGCGAGGAACTAACAGCGGATATTTCTGTTGGCGAGTATCTCACGACGGTGGAGTATGATTATCCGGAGTTTCATTTGTCGATGGCGTGCTACTGGTGCAGTGTCAATGACGGGCATCTGGTACTTCTGGAACATGAAGCAGCAGCCTGGCTGCCGCTTAATGATCTGCGCCAGGTAAAATGGCTGCCGGCGGATGTTCTGGTCATAGAGGAAATAGAAAAGCTTTGCTCCGGAGATCAGGCCGCCGCGGACAAAACAGCCGGAACGCTCCGGTATTATGAGGACCATGCGGATTCTTTTATCGACAGTACGATCGACGTCAATATGGAAGAACTTCGGTCCCGGTTTCTGAGTGTGCTTCCTGCGGGAGCGCGCATTCTGGATCTGGGCTGCGGATCAGGAAGGGACGCAAAGGCGTTTCTGGAGCAGGGGCTTTGGGTGGACGCCGCGGACGGATCGAAAAAATTGTGCGAGAAGGCTTCGGCCCTGACAGGGCTTCCTGTGAAAAACATGCTTTTTCACGAGCTGGACGCTGAGGGGATATATGACGGAATCTGGGCCTGCGCGTCGATTTTGCATTTGTCCAAACCGGAATTATCTGAAGCCCTGACAAAGATCCGCACAGCGTTAAAACCGAATGGCGTATTATACGCTTCATTCAAGTACGGCACACATGAGGGCGTCCGAAATGGAAGGTATTTTACTGATTTTACGGAAGAAACACTGCAGGAGTTCTGGAAAATAATCCCTCATCTGGAGATCTTTGAGACGTGGATCACGCAGGATATGAGGCCTGACAGGAAGGAGGAGCGATGGATCAATCTTTTGGCCAGACGGGTCCGGTAATTGACGCGGCTTATTACAACGCTCTCGATATTCAAAGCTTTGCGCTGATGCTGAAGGATCCATCCTTCTGCTATAAGTTTTATTGGCTGGAGGCGATCGTCGGACTTATATCTGAAGGCGTCAGGGAAACCACATTTAACGAAATTATCGATGAAATGATCTGTAATGCCTGGTATTCCGTGAGGGAATTTCATATTCACCTGAGCGGGTTATCCTCCGGCGGGGACGTGCGGGACGGACTTGAGAGAGCGGTCCTGCAGCTCTCCAAGCTTAGCGAACTGCCGGCAAATGCTTCCAAAGTTGAGATCCGAAACGAGATCTCCAGATATGAAAAAGAACTTAAAAAAGCAAAAGAACAGCTGACAAATATGGTTCCCTACAGGGCGCTGGCAGGCTTCTTTGCTAATGCGGGAGAAGCTGTGAACTGGAGTTCCATAAAACGCCTGACAGCCTACATTGAGGCTTTTGATAAAAATATTAATTCGCTTCCGTATACACTGGGGAATGGAAGCAGGCTCAAAAAAGAGGTGCGTTTTCATCCCGACTGGATCAGGATGATCCAGGATAACACAGTTTCGATCCTGGGCTGGATCCAGTATGAAAAAGTTAAGTGGCTGCAGAATAATAATCCTGAGGTACCCGGGCTTGTATACAAGCTGCTGCCGATGGATGAGAAGATGCGCAAACTCGGAAAGGTCAGAAAGCTGTGGGAAGGGGTTCTGGAATCCACAGAGATGCGGGATGTTTTTACCGGAGCGCCTATGCGGCGTGACAGCTATGATATAGACCACTTCATCCCGTGGTCATTTGTCATGAACGACGAGCTGTGGAATCTGATGCCGATGGATCCTTCGTTGAATTCATCTAAGAGCAACCGCCTTCCGAAATGGGATCCTTTCTTTGGAAGGTTTGCGGAAAATCAGTTTATATTATATCGGACGATTCAGGAAAAGCCGGAGATCCGTAAGCTTTACGAAGGATGCTGGAGGGACAACCTGCATTCCATCTGGGCAGGACAGGAATTATACCGGCCGGGTAATTCGAAAGAGGCATTTAAAGCAATATTGCAGAAAAACATGCAGCCAATCTATGATTCTGCCATGCGACAGGGTTATGAAGTGTGGATCTTCTCACACTGAGATAAAACAGTAAAATAATGAGGAGGGATATTATGAGTAAGAATGATTTGGTAAAAAAAGGAAAAAAGACAGTTGCCATGATGAGTGTCGCTATGATGCTGGCTGGCGGAAGAATGGTGGCATTTCACGCTGGAGAATGAGCCATATCCGGATACGTATTTTACTTTCCCGATAAACAGCGATTCTCTGGAGCCGTAGGACCTGGAGCCGTAGGACCTGAAACCGGGAGATTTAAGCGCACCGTTCTGAAAATAACAGAAGGTGCGGAGAACTCATGCAGGAAGGACAGAAACCGGAAGAACTTGACAAAAGAACTAAAGTTGAAATGAAAAACTAAATAGAACTAAAGAAAACTAAATTCAAAAAAGAAAGCTAAAGAGAACTAAAGATCAAACAAAGAACTTATATATATCCGTCTGTAAAGGATGTCATTTGGTATTTTTGCTCAAATGACATCCTTTTTGTACGGGTCATGTATTATTTTATACAGCGGAAGCAGCCGATGCCTTCTACGTTTGCCGCCTTTGCTTTGCGGTACATACCGTTAAGCCGGGCGAGCAGGCTCTCCATTGTTTCATAAGGTGGTGTAAAGAATCCTTTTGGCTGATAAAGGTGTTTAATAAACCAGTCTGTACGGCTGCAGCAGCCTTTGATATAGAAACAGCCGCAGAATACGCCGCCTTTTTTTAATACACGGTAAGTTTCCCTGTAGGCCGCTTCTTTATCAGGAAAAGCATGGAAGCCGTTAAGGGAGAGGACGATGTCAAATGTTTCGTCCTCAAAGGGAAGCGCGCCGACGTCACCCTGCAGGAAGCTGATATTATTTATGTCCAGCAAAGCAGCCCGTTTTTTCGCCGCTGACATCATGTTTTCCGAATAATCAAGACAGGTGATGTCCGCGTCGGGAAGATCCCGGTAGACGGGCATCGTCAGGACGCCGGTCCCGACAGGTACCTCCAGCAGCTTTCCGGAAAAATCCTCCGGTACGCCCGAGAGCGCCCGGGTCAGATAGAGGAGATTCTTCTCAGCGTTCATGTTCCAGACTGCGCGGCAGATGGCCTTGCCCGCAATAGTGGAATATGTCATCATGCCGTCATAAAAATCTGCGTGTCCGCCGGTGAGTTTATAGGCGTTTCTGATCTGTTGCTTTCTATTCAGATGAGACGGTTCGGAAACGGTTTTTTTTGCCGCGTGTACAGATGGGAGAAGTGAGGCTCTCGCCTTTTCTTCTGTATCGCCGCTCTCATCATAGCCGTCATAGGGAGCCGACGGATCGTGGGGTTTTTGCTTTTTCATGCCGTTACACACCTGATCTCTGTGAGCAAAGACAAAATCCAGATCGTCGGACCAGCCGGTATGGCCTGTGATCACTTTTGGGGAGAGGCCACGCGAGCGAAGCAGTTTTTCAAGCGAGGCGAGTGACTGTACGGCCAGTTTATTGTCTTCTGCAAGACCATTGATAAAACTGTATCCGCCATCCGGGCCGAACCAGATAGTGTCACCGGTAAAGAGGCAGACGTCATCCACGAGGTAAACCATATGTCCCCATGTGTGGCCGGGGACGAGGATCGCCTCCACTTTGATATCGCCGAACCGGAGGATATCTCCATCTTTCAGAAGGACTTTTTTATTGTCTGTTTTTACCATCGGGAGTTTATAGAGTCCGAAACTGACTTTACGCCGTATTTCTCCGGTCATATAACGGTTTTCAATTTCACTCAGGTATAGAGTCGCCTTTGAAAACAGGCCGTCGGAATCGCGCTCTACAGCGCCTACATGATCTGTATCCTGATGGGTGATCAGGATATGTTCGATCGAAGAGGGATCGATATCCAGCCATTTCATTTTTTCGGCCAGTCTGTCATAGCTGTAACCGGCGTCGATCATGATGGTCGTGCCGTTCTTACTGTAAAAGAAAATATTGGCGATCCATTCCCGGACACAGGCGGTATGTTCATCTATCCAACCGGTATTCAGCGGCTTGAAGATCTCCTTCCCGCGATAACCAAGGCTCATGATTCTTTTTTGAAAATTCGATGCTTTTCTGGACATTTCATCATCTCCTGATATGATCATTAGAAGTTTAAGAGGCGTTAGTTATATCTAATAATATAGCACAGAGTGCTGTTTTTATAAAGATGACGGTCATAAAACTGTTGATAATTCAGGGTGTTAGATGTATATTACTAGTAGTTAGCGAAT
>DFHP01000190.1 GCA_002371335.1 Eubacterium sp. UBA3720 | reverse complement strand
GAGGTCATGACGGATGAATACCAGGACAGCAATTATCTGCAGGAATTTCTCCTGGAAGCAGTATCCGGGACCAAAGAGGGCAGGTTTGACCGTTTTATGGTCGGCGATATGAAGCAGTCCATCTATGCGTTCCGGATGGCGCGCCCTGATCTGTTTATGAACAAATACAGTACATATCAGAGGGAGGATCCTGCGGACGAAAATGAGACGGAAGGCCGAGCGGAGGAGAAAAAAGAGAATGCTCCAAACAGGATCACCTCTCAGAAAATCGACCTGCACAGGAATTTCCGGAGCCGTCATGAGGTGCTGGACTTGACCAACGCTATTTTCAGGAAACTGATGACAGAGCAGCTTGGCGGGATCAGTTACGACGATGCCGCCGCCCTCTATCCCGGAGCGGATTATCCGCAGGAAGAGGGAGATGAGTATATTCCGGAACTCCTGCTTTTGGACGGGTCCGCACCGGAGCTCCGGGAGGAACGAAGCCGCAGGACGCGGCAGGAGGCGGAAGCGATGCTGGCCGCCCAGAGGATCAGGGAGCTTCTCCGGGAAGGAAAGGTGCTTGATAAAAAGACCGGTCAGCAAAGGCCGGTACAATACAGAGATATCGTTATATTGCTGCGGTCTGAGAAGGAACAGGCCGGCAACTATGTACATGTGCTGCAAAGTCAGGGGATACCGGCTTACGCGCCCTCCAAGACAGGATATTTTTCAGCGCTGGAGGTCGTGACGGTGCTTAACTATCTCCGGATACTGGATAATCCCAGGCAGGATATTCCCTATGCTGCGGTGCTGCGGTCTCCGATGACCGGCTGTACCGATACGGAGCTGGCGATCCTGCGAAGCGAAGACCGGGAAAAACCGTTGTACGAGATCGTACCTGAATATGCAGCTTCGGGAAAGAATGACATTTTGCGCCGCAAACTGCGGACATTTCTGGATATTTATGATAAGTGCCGGAAAATGGAGAAGCATATTTCCATGGATGAGCTGATAAGAATGATCCTGAAGGAGACGGGATACAGGACTTACGCCGCGGCAATGCCTGCGGGCCTTCAGAGAGCCGCAAATCTGGACATGCTGATCGAGAAAGCGGTCCAGTTTGAAAAATCCAGCTATCAGGGCTTGTTCCAGTTTGTGCGTTATATTGATAATCTCCAGAAATACAAGGTGGATTTCGGAGAGGTAAATATTTTTGGTGAAGCCGAAAACACCGTCCGCATTATGACGATACATAAAAGTAAAGGATTGGAATTTCCCGTTGTTTTCCTCTGCGGCATGGGAAATCAGTTCAACATGGGAGAACAGAGGGAAAGGATCGTACAGCACAGTACCTTTGGCATAGGTTTGAAAAAGCAGGATACGCAGTATCACACCACCGCCGATACGCTGATGGCCAACGTCATAAAAAACGCCCTGAAGAGGGACGCCCTCGGAGAAGAGCTCCGAGTGCTTTATGTGGCAATGACCAGGGCAAAGGAAAAATTGATCCTGACAGGCCGCATCGACGATCCTGAACGGGCGGAGGAAATATGCAGGATGTGCGGCGGGAATAAGAATAAAAAAGCCGGAGAACCTGAGCCTGCCTCAAAGATCGGGTACGGAAGTCTGGTAAACGCCAGATGCTATCTGGACTGGATCATCGAAGCGCTCGATGAGTCTGTCCCGATCACCGCAAAGCTTGTGACTCCCGCATCAATGACTGAAAAAGAGATAAAGGCCGAGGAGGAATTCAGCCGGCGTCTTTCGGATATAGGTGAACTCTGGGAGCGCGGCGTGTATGAGAATGAAGAGAAGATATTTGAGCCGGATGTCAGGCGTCTGATGATGGAACGGTCCGGTTTTACATATCCGTATGAATATCTGAACAGACTTCCGGCAAAGCTTTCCGTCTCTGAGATCAAAAAAGCCTACATGGAAGAGATGATGGAAGAAAAGGGCGAAGAGCTGATCCGGGAGGAACCGGTCGTGCCTCTGATCCCGGAGTTTATGTCCGGACAGGAGAAGGTCAGGGTGCAAGGTGCCCGCCGGGGAACAAATTACCACAGAATATTTGAGTGTATAGATTATAAAAGGATCACTAAGGATTTTTCAGCCGGTAAGGAAGAAGGAGACAACATTCTGGAGGATATGATCGATGATATGGTCCGCGATGGCAGGATAAGCCGGGAGGATGCTGATACGGTCGACCGCCGGGATATTGCTCTGTTTCTGGAAAGCAGTATAGGCAGAAGAATGAAAGAAGCAGCTGACGGGGGAATGCTTTTCAGGGAGCAGCCCTTTGTCATGGATGTGCCTGCCCGGGAACTGGGTTATGAGAGCAGTGAAGATATCAATGACGACATACTGATTCAGGGGATCATTGATGCTTATTTCATAGAAAACGGTGAGATCGTCATAGTCGATTATAAGACTGATCACGTATACCGTAAGGACGGAAGTGACCTGGCGGATAAATACAGGGCCCAGCTGCTCTACTACAGGAAAGCGATAGAACAGATCACAGGAAAAAGAGTGAGAGAAGTTGTAATATATTCTGTGACTCTCGGACGGGTGATCGAATTGTAAAATGAACAGATTTTTTCCGTTCTGTCAATATGGGAGATAAAAAAAGTCGATTTGCACAAAAAATAAATATTATGTTATGTTAAAAAATAGTTTATGGTAAGTTAACATTTTTCGAAAAGCAATAATTTTCGGAAAAGTTATCCACAAAAACGGGGATAAAGAATGGCTTGAATTCAAGTTATCCACCTTTTTATCCACATTATCCACAAAAAATGAGGAAAATTATGTGTTTTACATAACAAGAGCCAATCGAACGTAGGTTTTGGCAAGTATCTACAAAATTGAAAAACATGCAAAAAAACTCATGGATTTTCTTGACAAATCTATTGTCTTTGTTTTCCGTCTGACGGATATTTATTGTTGGAAAAGTATCTGATATTTTCAGAAAAAGAGAGAAAAGAGAACAAAGTACGCGAGCAAACCCTGAGGTTCTGTTTCAGAGGAAATGATCCATGAAACAAAAAGCATTACAAAGGAGGAAGAGCCATGCGTCTTCGTAATATACCGGGCTCACGAGAGGCTATCGAGGAGAGCTGTTTTACTGTAAATGAGCCTGAAAAGAATAAAGGTAAGTGGAAAGAATACTTTGGTAACGATCATCCGATATGCATTGAAGTCGGCATGGGAAAAGGCCGGTTTATTATGGATATGGCAGCGGCTCATCCGGACAGAAATTATATCGGCATAGAAATGTACAGCAGCGTGCTGATCAGAGCCATCCAGAAAGCAGAGGCTATGGAAGAGTGTCCGGAAAATTTCTGCTTTATAAGGATGGATGCCCGGCAGCTGGAGGAGGTTTTTGACAGAGGCGAGGTCGAAAGGATCTATCTGAATTTTTCTGACCCGTGGCCGAAAGCCCGGCATGAAGACAGGCGCCTCACATCCCGCCTGTTCCTTTCACGCTACGAAAAGATCCTGGCCGCCCCGGGAAAAGTAGAATTTAAAACAGATAATCAGGATCTGTTTAGCTTTTCCCTGGAGGAGATCGGCGCTGCGGGATGGACTGTTCTGGAAGTAACCAGAGATCTTCATCATAATGAAGAAATGATGAGAGGGAACATCATGACAGAATACGAAGAGAAGTTTTCTTCCGCCGGAAATCCGATATGTAAGCTGATCGCGCAGCCTGATCAAAAAATATATAAAAAATAATTAAAAAAATGCTTGCTTTTTATGACAGTGTTTCGTATAATAAATCTTGCGTTTGGCGATGACGCATTGAAATGCACCTTTAGCTCAGTTGGTAGAGCAGTAGACTCTTAATCTATTTGTCCAGGGTTCGAGTCCCTGAAGGTGCATGAAAGCACTGTTTTTGATCTCACAGCGAAGATTGGGAGCGGTGCTTTTTTTGTGCTCCGAATTTTGATAAAGTTGTTTTTTCATGGTGCTTATGATAGAATCTCATAAGATATGAACCGGTGTTATGATTACAATTGACGGCTCAACGAGAAGCGGGAGCGTCCTCGAGATGTTATTTTCATGATCAGACTGTTTCAGAAATGCTATGTGGGAAGTTTTTTATCAATAAGATTAAAGTGTCAAAAGTCCCTTGTTCAGAAATTGTAGTTTTGACACCAGAATCTCAATAAGAAATATATGGAGGAATTTCCATGAAGTGTCCATATTGCGGTCAGAAAAATGACCTGGATGAAGAGAAGTGCGTATACTGCGGAAAGTCATTAAAAAGAGCGCATAAAGAACAGAACATCATTCTGACGGGAATGATTGCGATCGTGTTTGTACTTCTCATCGGTACGGCAGCATTTATGTTTGCCATGAGAGGTCTGGATATGTCTCTTATCGATCAGAATACAATAAACACGGCCATTGCCGAAGCGCAGGATGATGCTGAGGAAACAGCGGATTCCACAGCGGTTCCGGAGGCTGCGGCTGCAGAGGGTCAGGAACAGCCTGAGCCGACACAGGAAGCGGCAGAGGTTCAGGTTGGCGGAACACTGGTGAATGCGTCAGATATTCGCGAAGTTATGGATCTGCAGGGATATTCCAGAGCAGTTATTACGGATGCCCAGGCAACTTCCACCACGCCTGCGGACGACGGATCGGATCTGTATGGACCTCAGTCCGCGATTGACGATTCCGATGATACTTCGTGGCAGGAAGGAGCAGACGGACAGGGTGTCGGCGAACAGCTCATCCTGACGCTGGACAGGGATTACAGCGTAAAATATGTTTTCCTGAAGCTGGGAAGCTGGACCAGTGATAATTCCTACTATTCGAATAACCGTCCCGAGACGCTGAACGTAACCGTAGGAGGAAACACATTCTCCATATCGTTCCCGGATGAAAAGACAGAATACTGCATCGAGCTTTCACAAGACGTTACCACAAACCAGGTGGTTCTTCAGATCCAGAACGCTTATGTCGGTTCAGCCTGGGATGATACATGTATCACGAATGTGGAAATAGAAGGATATTAAAATGGCCAGAGAAGCGAAGACAAACGCCATGCGCATGCTTGATAGAAAAAAAATAAAATATGAAGTCCTTTCTTATGAATGTGATGAATTTATTGACGGAATGCATATGGCGGAAGCTACCGGAGCACCGGTGGAAAGATCTTTCAAAACATTGCTTACGCAGGGAAAAAGCGGAAGCTATTACGTGGTCGTCATTCCGATCGCGGAAGAGATCGACCTGAAAAAGGCGGCTAAGCAGATGAATGAAAAATCCATTGCCATGGTGCCGGTCAGATCCCTTTTGGGAATCACAGGATATGTCCGCGGCGGCTGCAGTCCTATCGGAATGAAGAAACAGTTTCCTACATATATAGACAGCTCGGCGGAAGGTTTTGAAGAGATATATGTCAGCGGAGGAAGAGTGGGACTCAGCCTGAAGCTGAAGACGGAGGATCTTCTGAAAGCGTGCGGCGGCAGGCTGTCAGATCTGATCGCGAAAAAACAGGATTAATTATCAAAAAAACAAAAAACACTGTTGACAAATGCTTTTTTATGGATATAATCATCCTCAAGCAGCTAATTAACATTGCATTTTTATAAAGAAAAAGAACTTAAGTAAAAGTAATAAAAGTAAGTAGTTTATAATAATCATTTATACGGAGGGTTTTTAAATGAAAATCAGAAATATTAAAGACGTAGATGGATTTTTCAAAGTAGTTGATTCCTGCAAAGGCCGTGTTGAGCTGGTAACAGGCGAAGGTGACAGACTGAATCTGAAATCCAAACTCAGCCAGTATGTATCACTTGCGAACATCTTTTCAGTAGACGATATCCCGGAGCTTGAGATCGTAGCATCCGAGAAGGAAGATATCGACAAACTGATCAATTTCATGATCCAGAAGTGATCCGGTACCGTTGTAATACAGGACCGGAACTGAGGGCGGGCAGTAATGTCCGCCCTGTTTTGTGGTTGCGCGGGCGGAGGCGTTGTTTACGCCCGGCGAGAGTATAGGGCAATTGTCTTAAAAATATATAATACAGAGGTGATATAAAATGACAAAAGTTGATATTATTTCCGGCTTTCTTGGCGCCGGAAAGACTACTCTGATCAGAGAATTACTCGCGGACGGACTGAATAATGAACAGATCGTCCTGATCGAAAATGAATTCGGAGAGATCGGAATCGACAGCGGGTTTCTGAAAGACGCCGGCGTTGAGATCCGTGAGATGAACCAGGGCTGTATCTGCTGCTCGCTGGTAGGAGATTTTGGCACGGCGCTTGGCGAAGTCGCTGAGAAATATCATCCTGACAGGATCGTCATTGAGCCATCCGGCGTAGGAAAGCTTTCGGATGTGATCCGTGCTGTCGAGGGCGTAAAAGAGCAGGCACAGGTGGAGGTGAATTCCACAACGACTGTGGTCGACGTCCTGAAATGTAAAATGTACCTGAAGAATTTCGGAGAATTTTTCAAAAACCAGGTTGAATCCGCAGGAACGATCATCCTCAGCCGTACCGATACAGAGAAAGCGACGCCGGAAAAGATCGAACAGGCCCTGGAGATCCTGCGTCCGCTGAATCCTGATGCTACGATCATCACAACGCCTGTAAGCGTGCTGGGCGGCGCTAAGGTCCTTGAAACAATGGAAGGCGTAAAGATCGACATCTCAAAACTGCCTGAAGAACATCATCATCACCATCACCACCATGATGAGGAGCATGAGCATCATCATCACCATGACGATGAAGAGCATGAGCACCATCATCACCATCATGATGAAGAGCATGAGCACCATCACCACCATCATGACGGCGAAGAGTGCAGCTGCGGTCATCATCATCACCATCATGAAGGAGGAACATGCAGCTGCGGTCATGATCATGACGCGGATGAGGTATTTACAAGCTGGGGTAAAGAGACTATTCGTAAATATTCCGTTGAGGAGATCAGAGATATCCTTGAAAAAATGTCCGAATCCTCAGGATACGGGCTTGTTCTCCGTGCCAAAGGTATGGTCGAGAGCAATGATGGTCAGTGGATTTATTTTGACATGGTTCCGGGCGAAGTGGATGTCCGCTATGGCGAGCCTGAGTACACGGGAAGACTTTGCGTAATCGGTTCAGAACTGAAAGAGGATAAGATCGCCGGTCTTTTCGGCTTCTGATCCTCCGGGAAAAGACCCCGGATCACGATCTATATCTGCAGATGAATCGTACACGAAAGATATATATGTAGGAGATTATTTATGAACGAGGATGAAATCAGAGTTCCCGTCTACGTGATTACAGGTTTTCTCGAGAGCGGAAAGACCTCATTCATTCAGAATACAGTCAAACAGGACTATTTTCGTATTGAGGAACCGACGCTTCTGATTAACTGTGAGGAAGGCGAGGTCAAATATGATACAAAAGAACTCCTGAAGTTTGCCACGCTCTATACGGAGGTGGACGGACAGGAGAACATGAATCCTGAGACTCTTAAAGAGCTGGACCGGAAATTCAGACCGGACCGGGTCCTGATCGAGTATAATCCTCTCTGGAGCGTGAAAGCTCTGGAGGAGATGCAGATGCCGGAAGGATGGGGTATCGTTCAGGAAATCGTAGTCGTGGACGGAAGCACCTTTGATATTTACATTAATAACATGAAATCCATTTTTATGGAGATGGCAGCAAACGCGGATACGGTCCTTTTTAACAGATGCAGACAGGAACAGCCGCTGGCTTCATACCGCCGCAGTATAAAAGTGGCAAACCCGGCGTGTATGGTTGTCTTCGAAGACGAGAACGGACAGTCTCTGGATTTCTTCGGAAATGATCTGCCGTATGATCTGGACGCAGACGTGATCGATGTGGATGATATCGATTTTGGCATCTTCTATGTGGATCTGCGTGATAATCCCGATAGTTATAAGAACAAGACGGTACGCTTCAAAGGGCAGGTGCTGAAAAGCAGAAACCGTCTGGCGAACTATTTTGTTCCGGGAAGAATGGCCATGACCTGCTGTGCTGATGATACACAGTTTATCGGTTATGTGTGTGAGAGCAAATTTGCCCGTAAGTTAAAAATGGGCAGCTGGGTCGAGATCACAGCAAATGTAGACTGGAAATTTATGGACGCATATGGTGAGGAAGGCCCCGTCTTTATCGCAAAGGAGATCAAGAGCACTGATGCTCCGGCGCAGGAACTGGTTTATTTCAATTAATGACTAAAACTTCCTACATCGAATTTCTGAAACAGTCTTATCATGAAAATAACATCTCAAGGACGCTCCCGCTTATGTTTTGCAGGCAGCGGTACTAGTACATCGTTCTCTAATTAACCGGACCGAAAACTAGTCTGCTTTCCCGAATCGCACTGCTGCAAAAGCCTTGGCGCAGCCCGCTGCGCCTGCGTTTTTGCAACAGCACGCTCGAAAAAGCATCCTGCGTTTTAGTCCAGTTACTTAAAGTACGATGTACTAATGAATTTTCAGCATGTACACTTAAAAAGAGAACTATCCCGCAGCGGCAAGGGAAACGGCTATGTGCGGGATGGTTTTTTGTGTTTCCGAGGAAATTACGATAATTTCCTCGAAACAAACCCTCCGGGGGAAGCACACGCCGCGCAAAGTCCTCAAGCGGACTTTGTTCCGGGAAAAGGAGTAGAAAATGTATATAATTGCCGGACTGGGAAATCCGGGACCCAAATATGACGGTACCAGACATAACATGGGATTTGACACTATCGATGTTCTTGCCGACGATCATAATATAACCTCCTGCGGAGTACAGATGAGAGCTATGTTTGGGAAGGGGATCATCGGAGGCGAAAAGGTCATCCTGCTCAAGCCAATGACATATATGAATCTGAGCGGGGAAGCGATAGGCGCGTTTGTCCGTTACTATAAGATAGATCCGGAGACAGAGCTGATCGTGGTGTACGATGACATCGATCAGGAACCGGGTCAGCTTCGCATAAGAAAAAAAGGCAGCGCGGGCGGACACAACGGAATGAAAAGCATAATACAGCACCTGGGTACGAATAAATTTCCGAGGGTGCGGATAGGCGTTGGAGCAAAGCCGGCCGGCTGGGATCTGGCGGATCATGTCCTGAGCCGTTTTTCAAAAGAAGAGCGCGCAAAGATTGACGAGGCGGTCGAAAAAGCGGCCAGAGCGGTTGAAATGATCGTGGCGGGCGATGTGGAGGGAGCCATGAACGCCTATAATACAAAACCAAAGAAAAAACCGAAAAAAAAGAAAGACGCAGAAAACGCTGATACAGGGGAAAAAACGGAGACAATTGAATGAGAGCTTTAATGCAGCCGCTGGAAGCGATCGCCGATTATAAGGAGATCAAACGCCGGCTTCTGAAGAACCGCGGCGTAACGGTGATCTCCGGTACGCTGGATGCTCAGAAGGCACATATTGCATCGGGCCTTGCAGAGGATTTTCCGGTGACTTTGATCATAGCGGAAAATGAACTGAAGGCGAAAGGACTTCTGGAGGATTATCGTCTGTATGATCCTCAGGTAATGCACTATCCCGCAAGGGACATGATCTTTTATCAGGCGGAGATTTCCGGCAGTCTTCTCACAAGACAAAGAATGCAGGTAATAAAGGCACTGACAGAGCGGAAGAAAGTGACTGTCATCACCTCGATAGGGGGATGCATGGACTATCTTCTGCCTTTTCGCGTGCTGAAAAAAGATATGATCACTCTGTCTGTCGGAGATGAACTTGATCTGACCGAAATGAGCAGGAAGCTCGTAAGGATCGGATATGAAAGGTGTGGTACGGTAGAAGAGCCAGGTCAGTTCGCGGTCAGGGGAGGAATCCTGGACGTTTATTCTATGACAGAAGAAAATCCCTGGAGAATAGAGCTTTGGGGAGACGAGATAGATGATATCCGTATGTTCGATTCCGAAAGCCAGCGGTCGGTCACGGGGACGGAGAAGATCGTGATATATCCTGCGACAGAGGATATAGGAATCGATGAGCCGGATTTTTATAAAAAAGCGACAGATACATTTCTGGAATATCTGGGCGGGCGTTCGATCGTATTTCTGGATGAGCCTGCGAGGCTCATGGAAAATGCAAAGGTACTTTATGACGAATTCCGCATGGCTTTTACGCACCGGCTGGAACAGGGAAAAGCCACGCCTGAACAGGCGGAGCGGATGATCAGTCCGGAACAGCTTCAGTATCTTCTGAATATGAGGAACACGGTTGCCCTTTGTCTCATGCAGATGCATAAAGACGGATTTCATATAAATGGTCAGTATTCAGTTCAGGTTCAGGCTGTCAACCCTTACAATAATCAGTTCCCGCTTCTGGTAAAAGACATGCAGAAGTGGAAAAAGAACGGCTTCAGGGTGGTTTTTCTGTCAACCTCGAGAACCAGAGCAAAGAGACTGGCAGGCGAGCTTTTTCAGGAAAAAATAAACGCTTTTTACAGCGAGGATCCCGAGAGAGAACTGCAGGAGGGAGAGGTGCTCGTGACATACGGACGCAGCTCGAGAGGATTTGCGTATCCGATGCAGAAGTTTGTGCTGATCACGGAAAGCGATGTTTTCGGTCAGAGCTACCGCCCGAAGAAAAAGACCAGAAAATCAGAGGGAGAACGTCTCAGGGACTTTTCGGAACTGCATGCAGGCGATTATGTGATACATGAGGATCACGGTCTTGGCATATACAGAGGAATAGAAAAGGTAGAGATCGACAATATAATAAAGGATTATATCAAAGTTGATTATGCTGAAAGCGGCAGCCTTTACCTGCCGGCTACGCAGCTCGACATGCTTCAGAAATACAGCGGCGCCGAAGGCAAAAAGCCGAAACTTGACCGTCTCGGAGGAAAAGAATGGATCAAGACGAAGACCCGCGTCCGCGGCGCCGTCCGGAACATCGCAAAGGAACTGGTGGAGCTGTATTCTGCCAGAAGCAGCAGCGAAGGCTTTGAATACGGCCCTGATACCGTATGGCAGAAAGAGTTTGAGGAGATGTTCCCGTATGAGGAAACCGAGGACCAGATCAAAGCCATTGAAGAGACGAAGCGGGACATGGAAAGCAAAAAAATCATGGACCGTCTCATATGCGGAGATGTGGGGTTCGGAAAGACAGAGGTGGCCATACGTGCCGCCTTTAAGGCGGTACAGGAAAACAAGCAGGTCGTGCTTCTGGCCCCTACGACCATTCTCGCCCAGCAGCATTATAATACGTTCGTGCAGAGGATGAAGGATTTCCCGGTCAGAGTAGATTTATTGTGCAGATTCCGCACGCCGGCGCAGCAGAAAAAAACGATTGAGGATCTGAAAAAGGGACTTGTGGATATCGTGATAGGAACGCACCGGTTACTGTCAAAGGATGTCCGGTTCAAGGATCTCGGACTTCTGGTGATAGATGAGGAGCAGCGTTTCGGCGTGACTCATAAGGAAAAGATAAAACAGCTTAAGGAAACGGTGGATGTGCTGTCCCTGACCGCGACTCCGATACCCAGAACGCTGCATATGAGTCTTATCGGGATCAGGGATCTGAGCATGCTGGAAGAGCCGCCTCTGGACAGAATGCCGATACAGACATATGTTTGTGAATTTGACATGGAGATGGTCCGGGAGGCGATCAACCGCGAGCTCAGCCGGGGAGGCCAGGTCTATTATGTTTATAACCGCGTAAACGATATAGCGGATATGGCGGGAAGGATTGCCCGTCAGGTCCCGGAAGCAAACGTTGCATTTGCCCACGGACAGATGTCAGAGCGGCAGCTGGAAAAGATCATGTATGAGTTCGTAAGCGGGGAGATTGATGTACTTGTCTCTACGACGATCATCGAGACCGGCATGGATATTCCGAATGTAAATACCATCATCATACACGAAGCGGACAGGCTGGGATTATCACAGCTTTATCAGCTGCGCGGCCGCGTAGGCCGCTCGAATCGCACGGCATACGCATTTATGATGTACAAGCGGGACAAAATGCTAAAGGAAGTGGCTGAAAAACGACTTCACGCCATACGGGAATTTACCGAACTCGGCAGCGGCGTAAGGATAGCCATGCGGGATCTGGAGATACGCGGCGCCGGAAACCTTCTGGGCGCGGAGCAGTCAGGCCACATGGAGGCGGTCGGCTATGATCTTTACACAAAGATGCTTTCTCAGGCTATCAGCGAGGCGAAGGGTGAAAAACCAAAGGAAGAGTTTGAGACAGGAGTAGACCTGATGGCGGATGCATTTATCCCGAAGGAATACATAGAGGAAGAAGGGCAGAAGCTGGATATATATAAACGTGTGGCTGCAATAGAAACACAGGAAGAGGCTGATAACATGCTGGATGAACTGATCGATCGTTACGGAGAGCCTCCGAAGGTCGTACAGAATCTTTTGCGGATATCGCTGCTCCGATCCAAGGCGCATGAGGCGTATATTCAGGAGATAAAAGAAAACTCCCGGGAGATACGTTTTGTCCTTTATGAAAAGGCGGCGCTGGATGCGGCCAGGATCCCCGAAGTGACAGAACGGTACAGCGGAAAAATGAAATTCAGAGTATCCGGAAATCCCTATTTTTCTTATATAAAAAATGTAAAGGCCATGACGCCGCAGGCTGTTCTCGATACGATCGAAGATTTTACAGAGAATTTAAAGACGATCGTGCTGGAATCATAAAAAAGAAGCGGCCATTAAGGAAAAATATTGCTAATGGGCTTAAAAAATACTATAATTGAAAAAGTTTGAAATATAAGATCCTTCAGGAGGAATGGTAGATGAATAAACTGAAAACAACCATGGTCACAGGAGCCCTGGCGTTATCCATGATGGCTTCCGTGCTCGGCGGATGCGGAAACGCATCTGAAAAAATAGATGGTACAAAAACTGCCGTAACGGTAAACGGAGAGGAAGTCAATGTAGGCGTGGCAAGCATGCTTCTGAGGTATAATCAGGCGCATACGATAGAAATGCTGGAAAGCTACGGACTGGCGTCAACTGCAGGCCTCTGGGACCGCGAATATGCGGAAGAGGAGGATGAGGACGCCGTTGACTATACCGGTCTCTCTGCAGAGACTTACGGCGACGGCCTGAAGAGAGATACGATCAATAATATTGCGGAAATGGTGCTCCTCCGTCAGAACGCAAAAGAGTATGACGTAACTATTCCGGATGCATATCAGGAAGAGCTTGAGATCGCGGCAAAATATGAAGCTCAGTATAATGAAAAGCTGTTTGAACAGATCGGCATCACGCAGGATGATGTAAAGGAACTGCTGGAGCTGGAGACCTACCAGAAATTTGTAAGGGACGCAATGGTCGCTGACACTGACAGAGAGGTGTCAGACGAGGAAGCGAAGCAGAGAAAGCTCACCTACACCAGAGCATGGACAACAACGACCGATGACGAAGGCAATGAGACGGATCTGTCAGAAGAGGAGATCGGGAAACTCAGATCTGAACTGGAGCAGCTTATCGATGATATTAACGCCTCGGATGATCCGGCGAAAGCTGATATGTCAGAACTTCAGAAAGCAATCGACGAGGAAAATCTTTCTACAGGTACCTACGCATACGGCTACGATGAAGATGACACAGGTATGAACGAAGAAGTGCATAAAGCCGTTCAGACCCTGAAGGACGGAGAAGTATATGACAAAGTCATAGAATCTGACGGAGCGCTGTTCGTCGTTCGTCTGGACGCGGCGGTGGATCCTGAGAGGACTCAGTATAAGAAAGAATCCATCGTCAGTGAGCGGGAGGATGAGAACTACAAAGAAAAGATGGAAAAAATCAGAAAAGAGGCAAAGGTAGAGGTTTCTGATTACTGGATCGATAAGATTACCGTCACGGACAAGAATTCCTACGTTGCTTCCCAGGGCGAGATGCCTTCCGAAGATTCCTCTTCCGCATCGGAAGCCGTTGAGGGCGCAAGCGCAGTAGTATCATCATCGTCACAGAAGAATTGACGTGATGCCGCACAGCAGCTTTGCTCCATACAATTGTGCGGCGAGGCAAGAACGCCAGGGGCGTTTTTGAATCCCCCATCTGAATTGAGCCTCCGGCGGATCACAGAGCTGCGCAGAGGAAGACGCACAAGTGCGTCGCGCAACCCGCACGCGATCAGAGATCGCGATTAAAGATAATTTCCTTTGAAATGAATAAACAAAGTCCTCGCAGACCGCGGGGACATTGTTATATACAGAAATGAAATAACGGGTGAATAATATGCATAATGATTTTTTGACAATCGGGCCTTTGACATTTCATATGTACGGACTGATGTCCGCGATAGGTATCATAGCCGCATATTTATATGCGGAACACAGAGCGAAAAAAGACGGGCTGGATACGGACGGTATTATTTATTTTGTAATAGTGTGCGTTGTATCGGGATACATCGGTTCAAAAATATTGTACTTTATTACGATACTGCCGGAACTGATAGAAGATTCTTCGGTGATCATTTCGTCCCTCAGCGGCGGATGGGTCGTATACGGAGGCATTCTCGGAGGAATGCTCGGAGGCGGTCTGTACTGCAGAAAGAAAAAATGGCCCCACTGGAAATATTTTGACATGGGGCTTACCTGTATGGCTCTTGCGCAGGGCTTTGGCCGGATCGGATGTTTCTTCGCAGGCTGCTGCTACGGAGTGAGGGCACACGGCGCCTTTTCCGTCACATTCATAGATTCGGCCTTCGCGCCGAACGGTATCCCCCTTGTACCTACGCAGATCGCTTCAAGTATTTTTGACTTTCTGCTGTTCTTTTTCCTTGTACTTTATCATCAGCACAGGAAAAACAGCGACGGTGAGGTCACAGGTCTTTATCTGATCTTTTACAGTCTGGGAAGGTTCTGCATCGAATTTTTAAGGGGAGACCTGATCCGGGGAACCGTAGGGCCGCTTTCCACATCGCAGTTTATTGCAATTTTTACATTTGCAGGCGGCGCGGCAGTATTTGCCCGGAGGCTTAAGTATAACAAAACGCACCGGGCAGCGGATGCGGATGAAAGCATGGAAAACGCAGATCCGCAGACGGAAGATGCGGACGCAGCCGCTGAAAAAGAAAAAGAGATTCAATAACTTCAAAATTCAAATTACCGGCCGCGGGACAAAATCATTCCTGTGTTGTTTCCGTTTCAAAGGGGATCAGGAGTTTCGCAAATGCCTGAGTAATTAGAAAATGAAAGGTCGGCATGGGCAAAGAAAAGACAGAATTGCAGCGGGAAGTTGCAAAAAGGTTGGAAAACAGAATAGATATAGCCGAGAATACCAGAAAGACGGAGGGGCTTATCGACGCGATTGCGGAAAGCTATATGCAGCATCCCGGATGCGCCCGGCTGGATCAGGATAAACTCATGAACAAGGAGATCCTTATCGATGTCCTGGGAAAACTCAGAGAGGTCCTGTTTCCGGGGTTCTATGAGCAGGAAAGAATACGTACTGAATACCTGAAATATATAATCGGTGAAAAGATGGAATACATTCAGTACCATCTGAAAAAACAGGTGGCGACAGTACTTGGAAACTCAGAGCTCTGCGAGGACTGTTCAAAGTCTATGATCTCGGCAAGGGCAGGTGATATCGTGGATCAGTTTCTGGCAAGGATACCACAGATCAGGGAAGTCCTGGCTACGGATGTGCAGGCTTTTTATGACGGCGATCCCGCAGCTTACAATACGGACGAGATCATTCTCTGCTATCCGGGGATGCTGGCAGTCTCCACATACCGGCTGGCTCATGAGCTCTGGGAACTGAAGGTGCCTCTGATCCCTCGTATCTGGACAGAATATGCGCACAGCAGAACGGGAATCGATATTCATCCCGGCGCCACGATAGGAGAGTATTTCTTCATTGATCACGGTACTGGAATAGTAGTCGGTGAAACGACAGTGATCGGAAAAAATGTAAAGATATATCAGGGCGTGACACTTGGAGCTCTTTCTACCCGGAAAGGGCAGAAGCTGAAAGGAAAACGCCGCCATCCTACGATAGGAGACAATGTGACGATCTATGCAAACACGACTGTTCTCGGTGGAGACACGGTCATTGGAAGCAACGTTACGATCGCCGGAAATACATTCATTATCGACTCTGTTTCTTCTAATATGAAAGTAAGCTCCCGCGCGCCTGAACTGGAGTACAGCAGCATGCGCTCGTGAAAGCTTTTTATCTCAGTGTGAGAAGAACCCGCTTCTTAAGCGGCGCGTTGTGACAGGCTCGTTTCAGTGGGCGGTTCCAATCTCCCGCTGAGATTAACGATTCTGCGGGAATGCGCAGGCCATTTAAACTTGACAGAAGTCCTGCTCCATGTTATATTCTTTAAGTGACATGGAAGCAGGTCTTTTTTTTTGCGAATTTTTACGAATGGCATACGTAAAGAGAAAAAAAGATCTGAGAAACATTGAATGATACTGGAGGTGGAAGTCGTGCGCACGAGAATTACGCTCGCTTGTACAGAATGCAAGCAAAGAAATTACAATACTACAAAAGACAAAAAAGTCCATCCGGAGAGACTTGAGTTCAGCAAGTATTGCAGATTCTGCAAAAAGCACACAACGCATAGAGAGACAAAATAAGCGGTGAGGTGACTTTATGGCAGATAAAAAAAAGTCAAAAAACAATTCACAGAAACAGAACAAAAGCTGGTTCAAAGGACTGAAGAGTGAGTTCAATAAGATTATCTGGCCGGACCAGAAAACGCTTGGGAAGCAGACAGTAGCGGTCGTAGTGATCTCTGCGATCACATGTGTTCTGATCACACTGGTAGACAGTCTGGGTCTGCAGATCATTCAGCTTCTTGTTGGATAACTCTTCGATTGAATTGAGACATCAGACATAACTATAAGGAAAATGGTGATTTAATGTCAGAGGCAAAATGGTATGTAGTCCATACTTATTCCGGTTA
>DFHP01000191.1:1167-11756 GCA_002371335.1 Eubacterium sp. UBA3720 | reverse complement strand
CCGTAACGCTAACACTGCAAAACATGATACAGTAGATATCCCTTCATCCAAAATGAAAGCTGCCATCGCAGAAATCTTATACAATGAAGGATATATTGAGAAATACGATATCGTTGAAGACGGTAATTTTAAAACAATTCGCGTTACATTAAAATACGGCGCAGATAAGAACGAGAAAATCATTACAGGTATCAAGAGAATCTCAAAACCCGGTCTGAGAGTATATGCCGGCAAGAATGAGATCCCGAGAGTACTTGGCGGTCTGGGAATTGCAATCCTTTCCACGAACCAGGGCGTTATTACAGACAAAGAGGCCAGAAGACTTCAGGTCGGCGGCGAAGTATTAGCATTTGTCTGGTAGTCCGGAAGCACTTAGTGAATGCAAACCCTTAGACAGGGAACTATGGTAAAATTAACGACAAATATATAGGAGGTACGGGCATGTCACGTATAGGAAGAATGCCAATCGCGATTCCGGACGGAGTAACCGTAACGATCGCAGAAAATAATCATGTGACTGTAAAAGGTCCCAAGGGAACACTCGAGAGAGTTCTCCCCGCAGAGATGGAGATCAAACAGGAAGGTTCTGAAGTAATTGTAAGCAGACCGAATGATCTGAAAAAAATGAAATCCTTACATGGATTAACCAGAACTCTGATCAACAATATGGTAATTGGTGTTACAGCTGGTTATGAGAAGACTCTGGAGGTCAACGGTGTTGGATACAGAGCTTCCAAATCCGGAAATAAGCTGACACTGAATCTTGGATATTCTCATCCGGTAGAGATGATCGATCCGGATGGACTTGAGTCCGTTGTAGACGGAAACAAGATTATTATTAAGGGTATTGATAAGGAAAAAGTCGGCCAGTACGCATCGGAAATCAGAGACAAGAGAAGACCGGAGCCGTATAAGGGCAAGGGTATCAAGTATGCTGATGAGACGATCAGACGTAAAGTCGGTAAGACTGGTAAGAAATAATTGGAGGTGTGACAGATAATGGTTAGTAAGAAATCAAGAGTTGAGGCTCGTGTAAAAAAACACAGAAGAGTACGTAATCATCTTGCAGGAACTGCTGATAGACCGCGTTTAGCTGTTTACAGAAGTAATAATCATATGTACGCCCAGATTATTGACGATGATGCTCATAATACTCTTTGTGCCGCTTCTACATTAGATAAAGAAGTAAAAGACGCTTTGGAGAAGACCAATAATGTTGAAGCAGCTGCTGCTGTTGGTACCGCAATCGCTAAGAAAGCATTGGAAAAAGGAATCACCACAGTTGTATTTGACAGAGGCGGTTTTATCTATCAGGGTAAAGTTCAGGCATTAGCTGATGCAGCACGTGAAGCTGGATTAGACTTTTAACAAGGAGGAAAAACGACGATGAAACGAGTAATAATTGATCCGAGTCAGTTGGAATTAGAAGAAAAAGTCGTATCGATCAAGCGTGTAACGAAAGTTGTTAAAGGCGGACGTAACATGCGTTTTACAGCTTTAGTTGTTGTCGGTGACCGTAATGGCCATGTAGGTGCCGGATTAGGAAAAGCAACCGAAATTCCCGAAGCGATCCGCAAAGGAAAAGAGGATGCTATGAAGAGACTCATCGAGGTGAAACTTGACGAGAACAACAGTATTACACATGATACAACTGGTAAACATACAGGCGCATCTGTATTGTTAAAGAAATCTCCGGAAGGTACCGGTGTTATTGCCGGAGGTCCGGCACGTAATGTGTGCGAACTTGCAGGCATCAAGAACATCCGTACAAAATCTCTGGGTTCCAACAATAAACAGAATGTTGTACTTGCAACAATCAACGCACTCAGCCAGTTGAAATCCCCGGAAGAAGTAGCTAGACTTCGCGGTAAATCTGTAGAAGAGATACTTGATTAAGGAGGGTATGACAAATGGCAGATAAGTTAAAAATCACACTTGTGAAATCCACGATCGGTGCTGTTCCCAAACACAAAAAGACAGTAGAGGCACTTGGATTGAGAAAGCTTAACAAAACAGTTGAGCTTCCCGACAATGCTGCGGTCAGAGGAATGATTCAGCAGGTAAGACATTTAGTAAAAGTTGAAGAAATCTAGTGAGAAGGAGGTGTCATGATGGAATTATCAAACTTAAGACCGGCAGAAGGCTCTAAACAGAGCGATAACTTCAGAAGAGGCCGCGGACACGGATCCGGAAATGGTAAAACGGCAGGTAAGGGCCATAAAGGTCAGAAGGCTCGTTCAGGAGCACCGAGACCGGGATTTGAAGGTGGCCAGATGCCTTTATACAGACGTATCCCGAAGAGAGGCTTTACATGCAGAAATTCTAAGGATATCGTTGCAGTTAATATTTCATCCCTGGAAGCTTTTGAAAACGATACAGTCGTTACGATCGATGCTCTGATCGAGACAGGAATCATTAAAAAACCTGGAGATGGTGTGAAGATTCTTGGCAATGGAGCTCTTACAAAGAAACTTACTGTACAGGCAAACGCTTTCAGTGGTTCTGCAAAAGAAAAAATTGAAGCACTGGGCGGAAAAGCAGAGGTGATCTAATGCTTGAAACAGTCCGCAATGCGTTTAAGATCAAAGAGATAAGAAACCGTATTATCTATACGCTTCTTATGTTGGTTGTAGTACGTATCGGCTCTCAGCTTCCGATCCCCGGCTTGAATGGAGAATTCTTTTCACAGTGGTTCTCTGAAAATGCAGGTAATTCGTTTGGATTTTTCGATGCGGTAACAGGTGGTTCTTTCGAGAACATGTCTGTTTTCGCATTGAATATTACCCCGTATATTACTTCATCCATCATCATTCAGCTTCTGACAATAGCGATTCCCAAGCTGGAAGAGCTGCAGAAAGATGGAGAAGAAGGAAGAAAGAAACTGACAGCTATTACGAGATATCTCACCATCGGTCTTGCGATCATGGAATCCCTTGCCATGTCTATTGCATTTGGCAGACAGGGACTGATGAACGAGTTCAATGCCATGAATGTAATCATGACAGTGATTACACTGACAGCAGGAAGTGCTGCCATCATGTGGATCGGTGAGCGAATAACAGAACGCGGAGTAGGAAATGGAATCTCCATCGTCCTGACAATCAACATTATCTCGAGGCTTCCGTCAGATCTTACTATATTATTCGAACAGTTTGTCAAAGGAAAAGAAATTGCGACAGCAGTTCTGAACGCGGCGATCATTATTGCGATCATTATTCTGGTCGTTATTCTGGTTGTTACGCTTCAGGGCGCGGAAAGAAGAATTCCGGTTCAGTATTCCCGTAAGGTTATGGGAAGAAAACAGGTGGGAGGACAGACCTCTCATATTCCGTTGAAAGTGAATACCGCAGGCGTTATCCCGATCATCTTTGCACAGTCACTGCTGATGTTCCCTGTCATTATCACAAATCTTCTTGGAAAGACAGGCGGCACCGGTTTCTGGGGTAAACTGCTGAAGATGTTTTCACAGTCCAACTGGTTTGACTTTAATGAACCGATCAATAACATCGGATTGGTGATTTATATTGTGTTAGTGATTGCTTTTGCATATTTCTATACATCGATTACATTCAATCCTCTTGAGATCGCCAATAATATGAAAAAACAGGGCGGCTTTATTCCAGGTATCCGCCCGGGCAAGCCGACCAGCGATTATCTTACATCCGTTTTGAACTACATCATCTTTATCGGTGCTGTGGGACTTGTTATTGTAGCAATCATACCAATCTTTTTCGAAGGTGTATTCAATGCAAACCTTTCCTTCGGAGGAACTTCTCTGATCATTATCGTAGGTGTAATCATTGAGACCCTGAAGCAGATTGAGTCACAGATGCTTGTTCGGAATTATAAGGGATTTTTGAATGACTGAGATAATTGCGCCGGATTAATTGACAGATAGTAAGGAGGTACCTGGAGTACAGGTATCTCCTTCTTGTCATACAGGAGATTCTTGCGTATTTTCGATATGAAAATATTGTGCGCATCATACAAATGAAAAAAGAGTACATGAAAGAGATAAGAGAAAGGAATACAGATATGAAGATTATCATGTTGGGGGCGCCGGGTGCCGGTAAGGGGACTCAGGCAAAAATGATTGCGGATAAGTATGGGATTCCGCATATTTCTACAGGAGATATTTTCCGCGCAAATATTAAAAACGGAACAGAGCTTGGGAAAAAGGCGAAAACCTTCATGGATCAGGGCCTTCTTGTGCCGGATGAACTGACCTGTGATCTGGTTGTAGACAGAATTTCCAGGGAAGATGCGAAAGATGGATTTATTCTGGATGGATTTCCCCGGACAATACCACAGGCTGAATGCCTGACAGACGCGCTGAAGGAACGCGGCGAGTCGATGGATTATGCAGTCAATGTGGATGTGCCGGATGAAAACATCATCACAAGAATGGCCGGAAGAAGAGCCTGCTTAAATTGCGGCGCAACCTATCACATCGTCAATATTCCTACAAAGGTAGAGGGAATCTGCGACAGATGCGGTGAGAAGGTTGTTCTCAGAGCAGATGACGAACCGGAAACTGTAAAGAAACGTCTGGATGTATATCATGATCAGACACAGCCGTTGATTGAGTATTACAGCAATCAGGGAATATTAAAGACAGTAGACGGTACACAGCCGATGACAGATGTTTTTGATGCGATTGTTGCTCTTCTCGAGGCATAATGAGTAAAAGGAAATTGACGGAACGGAGGCAATTATGTCAGTATCCATAAAATCAGAGCGTGAGATCGGTCTCATGCGGGAAGCCTGCAAAATTATTGCAAAGGTACATCAGGATCTCGGAAAAGAACTGAAGCCCGGCATGTCAACGCTGGAAGTTGATCAGATGGCGGAAGAAATGATACGGAGTTTCGGGTGCATTCCGAATTTTAAAAACTACAATGGTTTCCCCGGTTCGGTGTGCATTTCAATTAATGAAGAAGTGGTACATGGTATTCCCAGTGCCGACCGGATCATACAGGAGGGAGATATCGTCAGCCTGGACATGGGCTGTATTTACAAAGGATATCATTCCGATGCGGCCAGAACACATGCAATCGGAGAAGTATCCGATGCGGCAAGACTTTTGATCGAGCGAACACGGCAAAGCTTTTTTGAAGGCATAAAATATGCCAGACAGGGGAATCATCTTCACCAGATATCCAATGCGATCAGCGACTACTGTGAGAGCTTCGGATATGGTGTGGTGAGAGATCTGGTGGGCCACGGAGTTGGTCAGAAGCTGCACGAGGATCCGCAGATCCCGAATTTCAGACAGGACAGCAGGGGCATCCGTCTGAAAAAAGGAATGACACTTGCAATAGAACCCATGGTGAACGCAGGTACCTATGAGGTCGACTGGATGGATGATGAATGGACAGTAATTGCCCGGGACCATTCCCTGTCTGCGCATTATGAGAATACGGTTCTGATCACAGATGCAGAACCGGAGATCCTGACTCTTACAGAGGAAGAGCGCGCGCAAATGACCGAAGGAAAGGAACGGCAGGTGTGAGTATGCTCGCAAAATCACTGTCAGGACATGACAAAGGGCAATATTACGTGATCGTCAGAGAGGAGAAAGAATATGTTTATCTGGCGGACGGCCGGAACAGATCTGTTCTGGCTCCCAAGAAAAAGAACAGAAAGCATATTCAGATTGTCAAAAATCTTCCGGAAGAGCTGCGGGATCTGATCGCGCAGCCCCTTTCGGACACAGAGGTGAAGCGGGTGCTGAAGCTCTGGAGGAAATCACAGGATGCATGAAAAGATTAAACAGGAGGAATTTGAATGTCGAAAGCTGATGTAATTGAAGTAGAAGGCGTTGTTGTAGAAAAGCTGCCGAATGCATTTTTCAAGGTTGAGCTGGAGAATGGACACCAGGTTCTGGCTACGATCAGCGGAAATCTGCGCAGAAACTTTATCCGTATCCTTCTGGGGGATAAGGTTACACTCGAGCTCTCCCCGTATGACCTTACAAAGGGAAGAATTGTCTGGAGAGATAAATAAAAAAATTAAAAAAGTAATTGCAATCAAAAATGCTCCGTGTTATAATGCTAATTGACGCTTTGAGAAACCAAGGGAATATTCTGTTTATTTCCGGGCACATCTCAGACGTAAAAAGCCCGTAATACGGAGCTTTTTATGCTGAAAGGAAAGGAGGCTTTACTGTGAAAGTAAGATCATCAGTTAAACCAATGTGCGAAAAGTGCAAAGTTATCAAGAGAAAAGGACGTATCATGATCATTTGTGAGAATCCGAAACACAAACAGAGACAGGGTTAATTATCATTCTTATTATAGAACGATGAGAGCAGGTTGGAGCAAAGCGCTGACTGCATAATCCGTTCCTCCCCGGATGACTCTGCCACAGAGCACCGATTTGGAACAGGATCTGTTTGAATCAGAAGGGCAGCAGTATGCCTGAAGGCTGGTCGTACGTGTGCGGCTGCAGCGAAATTCCCTCTGATTTTCGCTGTTCACGGGACACGGTCAAATACTGCGCGAAACAAGAAGAGGACGTTTATGTCCGCAAAATCAATATGGAGGTGTAAACACACATGGCTCGTATCGCAGGTGTAGATTTACCAAGAGAAAAACGTGTAGAGATCGGTTTGACTTATATTTACGGTATCGGTGTTACCACATCAAACCGTCTGCTTACTGAGGCAAATGTCGATCCGAATACCCGCTGCAAAGACCTTACAGATGAAGAGGTCAAGAGAATCAGCGAGGCAATTGAGGCTGATGGAGTTATGGTAGAAGGTGACTTACGAAGAGATGTCGCTATGAATATCAAGAGACTCCAGGAGATTGGATGCTACCGTGGGATCCGTCACAGAAAAGGACTTCCGGTTCGCGGTCAGAAGACAAAGACCAACGCAAGAACGAGAAAAGGTCCGAAGAGAACTGTAGCAAACAAGAAAAAATAAGATCAGAAAGTAGGTTAGTTTAATTATGGCTAAGAAAGTTGCAAAAAAAGTAACTAAAAAGCGTGTAAGGAAAAACGTTGAACGTGGACAGGCACATATTCAGGCATCTTTCAATAACACGATCGTTACCCTGACTGACGCTGAGGGCAACGCATTATCATGGGCAAGTGCCGGTGGTCTTGGATTCAGAGGTTCAAGGAAATCTACTCCCTATGCAGCTCAGATGGCTGCAGAAACTGCAACGAAAGCAGCTCTTCCGCACGGTCTTAAGACGGTTGAAGTCTTTGTCAAAGGCCCGGGTTCAGGAAGAGAAGCAGCAATCCGTGCACTCTCTGCATCAGGTCTTCAGGTAGTGAGCATTGAGGACGTAACTCCGGTTCCGCACAATGGATGCCGTCCGCCGAAGAGAAGAAGAGTATAACTTATTTCATTGATTAGCCAAGTTCATTAGGAGGTCCATAATAAATGGCAGTAAATAGAGTACCGTATCTTAAGAGATGCAGAGCTCTCGGTATTGAGCCGGCATATCTCGGTATTGACAAGAAGTCTACTCGCGAACTCAAGAGAAGCACCCGTAAGGTTTCCGAATACGGCCTGCAGCTCCGCGAGAAGCAGAAAGCAAAATTCATCTACGGCGTACTTGAGAAGCCGTTCCGTAACTATTATGAAAGAGCCGACCGCATGAAGGGCATGACAGGTGAGAACCTCATGGCTATGCTCGAGCTTCGTCTTGACAATGTCCTTTTCCGTCTCGGATTTGCCCGTACAAGACGTGAGGCTCGTCAGATCGTAGATCATAAGCATGTTCTGGTCAACGGCAAGACAGTCAACATCCCGTCCTACCAGGTAAAGGCAGGCGACAAGATCGAAATCAAAGAGAAGAAGCAGTCTTCTCCGAGATATAAGGCAGAGAACGGCATCCTTGCTGCAACAGCAGGTCGCGCAGTTCCGGAATGGCTCGAGGCTGATACAGAGCATATGTCCGGTATTGTGAAGGAAGTTCCGACAAGAGAGCTGATCGATGTACCGGTCAACGAAATGCTTATCGTCGAGTTGTATTCTAAGTAATAACTGATTATATGCCGGAAATGTGCACCACAATCCCAAAGGAGGGTATACTTAGTGTTTGATTTTAACAAGCCGAAGATTACAGTTGCGGAATTATCAGATGATAAGAAATTTGGCAGATTTGTAGTCGAACCTCTTGAAAGAGGATATGGCACAACGCTTGGAAATTCATTGAGAAGAATTATGCTCTCATCTCTCCCGGGCGCTGCGGTAAGTCAGGTCAAGATCGGCGGCGTGCTTCATGAATTCAGCCCGATTCCGGGTGTCAAGGAAGACGTCACAGAGATTATTCTCAATCTTAAGAGCCTTGCAATCCGCAACAATTCCGATACGGACGAACCGAAGACGGCATACATTGAATATGAAGGCGAAGGCGTAGTACATGCTTCCGATATCCAGGCAGACTCTGATATCGAGATCATGAATCCGGAGCAGCCGATTGCAACTCTGAACGGCGGAGCGGATTGCCGACTTTACATTGAAATGACAATTACCAAGGGCAGAGGCTACATCAGTGCTGAGAAAGGCAAGTCTGATGATCAGCCGATCGGTGTGATTGCGGTAGATTCCATTTACACACCGGTCGAGCGCGTCAACATGACTGTTGAGAATACGCGTGTCGGTCAGCAGACAGACTTTGACAAGCTTACACTGGATGTATGGACAAAGGGAACCCTGAATCCTGAAGAAGCCGTCAGCCTTGCAGCTAAGGTCCTCAGTGAGCACCTTAAGCTGTTCATCGATCTGACAGAGACTGCTAAGTCAGCCGAAGTCATGATCGAGAAAGAGGACAATGAGAAAGAAAAGGTTCTTGAGATGAATATCGATGAACTTGAACTTTCTGTTCGTTCTTATAACTGCCTGAAGAGAGCAGGCATTAACACAGTCGAAGAACTGTGCAACAAGACTTCCGAGGATATGATGAAGGTCCGTAATCTGGGCCGCAAGTCCCTTGAGGAAGTTCTCGCAAAACTCAAAGAGCTTGGTCTTTCTCTGAAACCGAGCGAAGATTAATAAAAGCGGGGGTAAGCGACCGTCAGTAAGACCGAAGAGCATGGCGGCAACGTCCCGTGAAATGGAGGATTACTTAAATGTCTGGATACAGAAAACTCAGCAGAACAGCAGCACAGAGAAAAGCTCTTCTCAGAAACCAGGTCACAATGCTTCTTTACCATGGCAAGATCGTCACAACAGAAGCTAAGGCTAAGGAAGTTCGCAGAATCGCTGAAGGTCTCATCGCTCTCGCAGTAAAAGAGAAAGATAACTTTGAGACAGTCACAGTCAAAGCTAAGGTCGCAAGAAAAGACGCTAACGGCAAGCGCGTCAAGGAAGTTGTCGACGGCAAGCGCGTAACTGTTTTCGATGAGGTCGAGAAAGAGATTCAGAAGGATCTTCCGTCCAGAATGAATGCCAGAAGAAAAATGCTTCGCGTATTCTATCCGATCAAGGAAGTCCCGGAAGAAGGCAAGGGCCGCAAGAGAAATACAAAGCAGGTCGACATGGTCAAGAAGATGTTCGAAGATGTCGCTCCGAAGTATGTCGGTCGTAACGGCGGTTACACACGTATCGTCAAGATCGGCCAGCGTAAGGGCGACGGTGCTATGACAGTTCTTCTCGAGCTCGTATAATCTGTCTGAGCGGCATAGCGAATGTCAAAAGGACATAAGGTATGAGTTGTTCAGTCATGATACTGAACGATTTTGAGTAATGAAAGCAGGAGGAATTGCCGCATTGAGTAAAGCTCAGTGCGGGGATTCCTCTTTTTGCGTCGGCAGGGAGCCAGGATGCCTGAATCGTGCCGGCAGGGAGCATAAAACTTAAATCTGTTTTTATTTGTCTGTCTGATGCTTATGTGTTATCATACACTGTGTAAAAAATCGAGAGGGGTTAGACGATGAAGAAGGTCCTGGCGGGTATCCTGGTCCTGTTCATAGCCGGAGTCTGTTTCCTGAATATTCTCGGCGATGGGCAATCGGGTCAGAAAGAACAGCGGTATATTGTCCTGGGGGACGGCAGAGCAGGCGAGCTGACTGCATTTGCGCGTGACGAGGATAATATTGAGTTCATTACAAAGAGCGGGGCAGATATTGAATGGCTCGATGGAGAAGCCCTGCCGGAGCTCATAGAATCGGACCGAGAGTTCTCGTGTGTCGTTGTAATGACAGGCATTTCTGACATGCAGAATGCCGAAGAGTATGTAGCAGTGCTTAATAAATGGGGAATGCGCCTCAAGGATGAGCGCGGTGCCGACCTGTGTATGGATTCTGTCAATCCGGTCAATGAAGGCGTCTTTGCCCCGGCAGACGTTGAAGAGTTTAACCGGATTGTAAAAGAAGGTCTCGATGCGCAGATACACTTTATAGACACAGATGCAAAACTCAGGGAATCGGGGTTTTCCACGACAGATACGCTTCATTACACTGAAGAATCATCTGAGCTTCTTTATGAACTTCTTATTAAAGAGCTCCGGGATCTTCGGACTGAATAGAGGAGGAAATTTATGAAAAAAAGACTTTTTGCTGTGCTTATGGCGGCTGTGCTGGGTACATGCGCTGTACCTGCTTACGCGGACACGCCGGAGACAGTGAATGAG
>DFHP01000191.1:0-1031 GCA_002371335.1 Eubacterium sp. UBA3720 | reverse complement strand
GAAACTGTCGTAGATAATGAGACAGCAAATGAGGCTGAAGCACCTTCAGTGGATGCAGAGATATCTGAGGATGAAGATGCACCGACGGTCGTGGCGGATGCGTCAGAAACAATTCCTTCAGATGAGAGCAGTACTTCTGTGACAGCAGAGAGCGATGTCACTGCTCTGGAAAGTGTGGATGAGACGGAGCTTGTCGGCGCCGCTGTCCTTCCCACGGCAGATGCCAAGATAGCAACCGGAATCTATTATATTGAGTCAAAACTCGATCAGTCATTTATACTCGGAACGGCTGGAAAGTCTGACCTTATTCGCGCAAATATTGAGCTGCAGAAGCTCGATGAGTCAGTGGAACAGAGATGGGTCATAACCAGCCATGGCGGCGGCCTCTACTCGATCTGGAACTACGACAGCGGCCTCTCCCTCGACGTGTGGGGCAACAGCAGTGAAGTAGGAGCCAATATGCAGACCTTCTGGAGAAATAATGCATATGACGGCGAGAAATTCTACCTGCTGAAGGCAGATGACGGATCGATCATCATTAAACCGAAGTGTACGAAATGCGTTGTCGAGGCCGAAGGAACGAAGGCGGCGGCTAAGGTCAATGTGCACACAGCCGTCTATACCGGCGGGAACAATCAGAAATTCGTGCTTCAGAAGGCGGAGGATGCTCCGATAAAGAGCGGTACTTATGTGATCCACACAAAGCTTGACGACAGCAAAACTCTTTATGTGGCGGGAGCCTCAAAAAAAGACGGGGCTAATATTGAGATCAGAGACGCAAAACGCGCCGCAGCGTCCCAGATCACAGTGTTCGCAAGGAGCGACGGCACATTCATTCTTTCACCGGTAAATTCGTCTATGGCGATCGAACCCAAGGATAAGGGCGCGGCTAACCGTGAGAATGTGCAGCAGGGCGCTATGAGCGCGAAAAATACGCAGACGTGGAAGATCCAGAGTGACGGCAAGGGATACTACTACATACGTATGTCGACCCGCAACAGGGTCCTCACAGTGCAGGGAAATAATACCGC
>DFHP01000139.1:8361-16209 GCA_002371335.1 Eubacterium sp. UBA3720 | reverse complement strand
TGATGTCGCCATGAATCTGAGGGCAGATGATTCTTTTGTGGAAGATGAGGGGTGGCACCGGGCCTCCGCAGCCTATTCGGATTTTCTGCGGAGACATGAGGACCTGCGTGTTCTCTATCTTGAACTTGGAGTAGGAGCGAATACCCCGGTCATTATCAAATATCCGTTCTGGCAGATGACACTTAAGAATGATAAAGCCATGTATGCCTGCCTGAACTATGGAGAGGCGTATTGCCCCGGAAAAATTGAAGACAGGAGCATCTGCATTGACGGAGATATCGGAACACTGCTGACAGAAATAATCGGCTGATACAGGAAGGACGAATTAAAGATTCTGGAAATCCGGTTTGCAGATACACGCATATTGAAATCACTTATTGACGGGTTGTCGGCCGCGGCTGACAACCCGTTTTAAATTACAGATTTATCCTTGCGAATCGAACATGTGTTTGGTACGATAACATCACAGAAACGAAAGCGTCGTCTCGTTTTGTTTTCCTTTGGGGACGGGCGCACCCTTGCGTACAGAAATGGAGGTGTAATGTATGAGAGCAGTCGGTTTAATGGCAATGCCGGCAAACTTCCGGTATCGTGATGTCTTCTTAAAAGGCAAACCGCGGCATGACCGCCATGATCCGTTCCGCATCAGGCATCCGAGCATGGACCGCGGGAAGCGGGCTAAAATCTTCGCCCCGTTTGATGCTCTGAAAGGATTCAATGAAGCAGTGACGGCGAAGGAAGTCCTGTATGAGAACAGGATCTCACTCAGTCAGGAGGAGCTGAACCGGAGGCTTGGGATCCTTCATGGGCTTACCCGGAACAGCCGCATGGCCAGGGCCAGCCAGGTACAGGTGACGGTCACGTACTATGAACCCTGCCATGATGAGAATCATGAAGCATACGGCCTTCGCGGCCGGTACCGGACCATCACAGGGATCTGCAGGGAGGTAGATGCCGAGGTAACGGAAACGATCCTGATTGATGGGATGAGAATTTCCCTCGGAGATGTGCTCAGGATCGAAAACGCCGGAGAAAACGATATTTTCCGGCAGGAATGGGATGAGCTGTAAAAAGGTCATACCCTTTAGAAAAATACAGTATGGGAGTATAATATAAAGAGTAAAAATAAAATCCTGAAAAATGAGGGAAGGGAGTACATCGATGCCATTCAAGATCGTCCGAAATGACATCACAAAGATGAATACAGAGGCCATAGTGAACACGGCCAATGATCATCCGGCTGTTGGGCCGGGATGTGATCATGCTGTTTATATGGCCGCAGGGTATGAGGAACTGCTTGCATACCGTAAGGAGCACATCGGCTTTGTGAAAGAAGGGGATGTGTTTATCACGCCCGGATTTCGTCTGCCGGCAAAGTATATCATTCATGCAGTAAGCCCCCTGTATATAGATGGAAAGCACAGGGAGGAAGAACTGCTAAGGTCCTGTTATCAGAAAAGCCTTGCCTTAGCGGCGGAAAACGGGATCCGGTCCATTGCCTTTCCGCTCATTTCGACCGGCGGGTTTGGCTATCCTAAAGAGGAAGGCATGCGGATCGCTGTCGATGAGATACACGCATTTCTCCTGAATTCGGACATGCAGATCTACCTTGTCGTTTTTGACGAGAAGGCAACAAAAATGGGAAGAAATCTGTATCCTGATCTGGAAGCCTACATCGACTTGAATTATGTACGGGAAATGCGTGAGGAGGAGTATGGCGACGCCTGTTACGCCGCTGTCCTGAGCGACAGAGAAGAACTCGATGATGAAGAAAAGACGCCTGCTCAGATCAGATACGGGGGAGACCGTCGGAGACGAAGTCTTCCGGAGAAGCAGGAAGATGATGAATCTGTGGTGTATAGGAATAAAGCTCCTTTGCCGTCAGCCAAGGCCGGACCTTCCACAGGAAAGAAATCCAAAAAGCCGAATCTGCTGCACTCTATATTTCGGCGGCCGGGACGTTCGAAAGCTGAGGACTCTGATACTGAAGCAACTGAGTATTTGAATGAAGCCAGCCTGTTTGACGAGAAGGAGGCATTCTTTGCTGAAGATGATGCCATAGAAGATATGGAGCGGAAGCTGGAGGAACGGATGGCGCACATGTCCGATACGTTCCCGCAGTATCTGCTTTATCTGATCAGTGAGAAAGGTATGAAGAATGCAGATGTGTATAAGAGAGCTATTGTAGATAAGAAGGTGTTCTCAAAGATCAAGAATAATCCGGAGTATCATCCGCAGAAGCTGACGGCCCTTTGCCTCTGTATAGGGGCAAAGTTGAACCTGGATGAATCCAGAGATCTGCTGGCACGGGCAGGATATGCATTGTCGCCCTGTGATAAGACGGACATCATCTTCTCTTACTTCATAGAACATGGGATCTATGACATGATCGAGCTTGATATCCAGCTTGAAGAGCACGGTTTACCCTGCATCATAACCTGAAATTAACGGTCGCTTCCGGAGCGACCGTTTTTTAGACCCTGCCTGTTATACTGGCCTCACAACAAGGAGATAGAAACAGGAGAAGCTTATAAGCGGAAACCCGGAAAGTAATGGAGGCGAGGCAAATGAAGGTGAGGCAAATGAAGGAGAATATCTGGCTTGACGGCGTTATGGGCGTTGTGATCGGTGACGCTCTTGGCTGCCCGGTACAGTTTGTAAACAGAGAGGAACTGGCCCGCGGACCGGTTGAGAATATGGAAGGCTATGGAACGTACAACATGCCGGAAGGAACGTGGACTGATGACAGCAGCATGACACTTGCTCTGCTTGTCAGCATCCGTGAGAAAGGAATGATCGATCTTCCGGATATCATGTATCGGTTTGCCTTGTGGCTTACAAAGGGAGAGTATACGCCCTTTGGAAAAGCCTTTGATATCGGAAACGGAACGATGGTCGCAATCCACCGGTACCTGAAGAATCCCGATATCACAAAATGCGGCGGAACAACGGAGCGGGATAATGGAAATGGTTCGCTTATGCGGATCCTGCCGGCCTGCTTATACTGTTATGAGATGTCTGAGAAGGGCATGACGGACGACGAGGCTTTAAAGCTGATCCATCAGGTGGCAGGTCTGACGCATAATCACCTGCGCGGTCAGATTGCCTGCGGACTGTATTATTTTATGATATGTGCGATCCTTGATGAGGCCGGCGGGCAGATCGACCGTCTGAAAAAAGGACTGGACCGCGGATTCTGTTTTTATGAGAAGGATCCTGGGAATGAAAAGGAACTGGCATATTATAAAAGACTTCGTAATCTGGAATCGTTTTCACAAGTCCCGGAAAATGATATCCGCAGCACCGGCTATGTCGTAGATACCATAGAAGCGGCGGTATGGTCGTTCATAACGACAAATGATTTTAAATCATGTGAACTGAAAGCTGTGAACCTGGGCGATGACGCAGACACAGTCGGCGCGATTGCCGGCGGTCTTGCCGGACTTTATTATGGATATGACACATTTCCGGAAGATTGGCTTGCCGTGATTCAGAGGCGGCAGTGGGTCGAAGATCTGTGTCAGATAAAGAAATCAACAGCCTGAACGGCGGGCATAATCCTGAAAAAAACGGTCGCTTACGGGGCGACCGTTTTTTTTATCCTGCCTGTTATACTGGCCTCACAACAAAGAAAAACAGAAACAACAAAGAAAAACAGAAGCTGCCCGGCAGCGGAAAGTGAGGAAAAATATGAAGAAAGGTTTAACAGAGCTGGTATTTATCATTGACAGGAGCGGATCCATGGCCGGTCTGGAGAACGATACGATCGGAGGCTTCAACAGTCTCCTGAAAAAGCAGAAAAAGGAAACAGGGGAGGCGTATGTTTCCGTCGTTCTTTTTGATGATCAGACAGAGGTTCTTTATGACCGGACAGATATTCAGAAAGTAGAGCCGATGAACGATCAGCAATATTACGTGAGGGGCTGTACAGCGCTTCTGGACGCGGTCGGCGGTGCGATCCGTCATATTAAAAATGTGCATAAATATGCCAGGGAAGAAGGTGTTCCGGAAAAGACACTCTTTATCATTACAACGGATGGGATGGAAAATGCCAGCCGGCATTACAGTTTTGAAAAGGTCCGCCGGATGGTTGAGCACGAAAAGGAAAAAAATCATTGGGAGTTCCTGTTCCTGGGTGCAAATATGGATGCCATCCAGGTAGCCGGCAGGTTTGGAATCAAACCCAGCCGCGCGGTTAATTATGAAAATGACGGTGCCGGAACACTGCTGAATTACGAAGTGATGTCAGAGGTGGTCAGCTGTGCCAGAATGTCAGCGACGGCAATGGATATGGAACAGGCGTTTGATGAAGCGGCTCTGCTTGAACCGATCCGTGAAGATTATAAGCGGAGACACAGAAGGTGATGAATCGAAGAGCTGTTTCAGGTGGAAACGGTATTGTTAGCTATAAGGTAATAGTGCGTTAAACAGACATTACTATTTTCCGTTAGCTAATTGAAAATTCGGTTTTTTGGGGATGGCTAAATATTAAAAAACCCAAATAAAATAAGGGCCTTATTGAATTTAGGTATGGACTTTTCCTTGGTTATCGAGTAACCTTAAATTGCGATTAGCCATTGCAAAAAAAGTGTTTTTCAGGAGGGCTAACACCATGTCGGAGGAAATGAGGATTACAAATATTTCAATTCATAATTTTAAATCTCTTTTTGATGTGAGCTTTGAGCCAGGGAACGTAAATGTCCTGATCGGTGCGAACGGATCAGGAAAATCTACGATTCTGGAAGCGATAGGTACATTAAGTGCAGCCATGACCGACCGTGTAAACAGCAATAGTCTGCAAAGGAAAGGCATTCGTCTGTCGGCTTCCCAGCTTTATAAATCCAAGTTTTTGGATATCAAAAAGGAACCTGTGACCGTAGATTTCCAGATTGACTGGAAAAGAATTGCACATGATTACCAGTATAAAGTACATTTGACGGTACCTACGGATGATGATTCGTGGAAGTACCATACAGAAAGCGCACTAAAGGACGTTAAGCAGGTATTTGGAAGAAGCAACCGCAGCAAGGGACAGATGAATAATAAAATCGGTTACTTTAGCGTAACCGAAGCCCTTGCTTCTGATGAATATATATCCGCAGCAAAATATATAAGCGATTATGGTATATACCAACCGGATACACTTACACTTCGTGGTACTGTGCCGGATCCTACTCAAGTCTCACCGATCGGTCTGAATGGAGGACGCCTGGCAGAAGCAATGGATGACCTGATAAAGGTAATAGATGGCGATTTGATGTTCGGAAGTCTTGACATGAGTGATGTACTGGAGCTGATTGAATGGGCAGCTGATATTCATGTAGGGAAGCCGAAAAAACACACCCTGAATCCCGGGGTTCCGGCTACTAGTCGAATCATCGAATTTCAGGATCGCTATTTGAAGGATACTGCTCTTTTTACAGGGTATGATGCCAGTGAAGGAGCACTTTATGTCCTGTTTATGCTTTGCATTGCCATGCATCCGGACACGCCGAAAATGTTTGGGATTGATAGCTTTGATCATGCAATGAACCCCAGACTTGCCCGGCGAATAACTCAGGTTTTCAGTAAGTTGATTCTTGAAAATGGGAAAACCGTGTTTATGACCACACACAATCCGCTTGTTCTTGACGGGTTGGATATTAGTGACGAAAGAGTCCGTCTGTTTGTGACGGACAGGGACGAGAATGGACACATTATTATGAATCGGATTCAGGTATCAGAGAAGCTTATACGAACAGGGCAGTCACTTTCCCGGCTTTGGATCAATGGTTATCTGGGGGGTGTTCCGGAACTTATATGAGAAAAGTAATAGGTATTGTTGGTGAAGGTCCGATTGTTCAGATGGACGGTGATGTAGGACGAAAAGAAAAGGAAGTCCATTGCCACTGTGACAGTACAGACGCCTGGACTGTTGCGGCTTACGAGGAAGATATCGAAGATATCGAAGATATTGCTGATCCATGGGATCGCATTATTTCAATTAAAAAAGATTATCATGGGATCCGTATTCCCGGGCATAAGAAAAATATAGCCATTTACAGAATGTTCATACCACAGATCGTGCAAAACTGGGAGCACGTAACCATGCGTTGTCAATCTGCCAAAAAACTGGAGACAGATATCAGACAATGGGTGGAAAGGTCATAATCTCTGAGATTCATAAATATGTGGCGCTTGCAAAAATGCAGGCGCCTTTCAAACATGAACAATTGGATGAAGCAACGATCTGCCATTACTTTTGCAGCAGAAATGGTTGACCGTACTATGCAAATACACGTCGGGACGGATACAACTTCGATGCGGCGATCCGGAAAGTTTTGAAAAGGAGATCATAATATGAGCAGCAAATATAAAGTTATAGATGAATCGTCCTGGAATCGCTCCATGCATTGCAGTGTTTTCAGGAACAGTCTTGAACCTGCTTTCTGCGTGACATTTGAAGCGGATGTCACGAACTTCAGGAAGAAGATAAAGGCAGAAGGTGTTTCCTTTACACTGGCCATGGTTTATGCAGTCTGTAAATGTGCTAACGAGGTTGAAGCGTTAAGGTACAGATTTCTTGATGGAAAAGTAGTGCTGTATGAGAGTATCGATACTGCTTTTACATACCTTAATAAGGAAACCGGCTTATTCAAAGTAGTCAATGTACCGTTTATTGATAATCTTTCTGAATATACAGCGCTGGCGGCGAAAACGGCTGAAGAACAGAAGGAGTATTTTACCGGGCCCTTAGCGAATAATGTATTTCAATGTTCTCCGATGCCATGGGTAACGTACACGCATATTTCTCACACCAACTCCGGGAAGCGGGACAACGCGACGCCGCTGATCGATTGGGGCAGGTATTATGAAAAGAATGGCCGTACGCTGATGCCTGTTTCCATTCAGGCTCATCACTCGTTTGTAGATGGTATTCATATAGGGCAGTTCGCGGACATCTTGCAGAGTTATTTAGATTCATTTGTATAAAGTGGTTACAAAGAAATAAATAGTTTCAGTTTTAGTAAGCCCTTGAAGTCCCCGGCAGCTGAAAAGACACTCTTTATTATTAAACGGCAATAATGCTGTCCAGCAGTTTGCAGGTGTATTCATCTGAGGGTTCGGCAATTACTTTTTCGGTCTTACCTTCTTCCACCACGACTCCGTCCTTCATGACCATGATCCGGTCGCAGATCATACTTACAAGTGCAAGGTCATGTGAAACGAGAATGATCGAGATCTTTTCCAGGTCTCTTATTTCCAGGAGAAGTTTTATGACCTGAGCCTGTGTCGTAACATCCAGCGCACTCGTTATTTCATCGCAGAGCAGCACTCCTGCATGAGACAGAAGGGCCCTTGCTATCGACATTCTCTGGCACTGACCGCCTGATAGATGGCGAGGGCGGCGGCTTAGCAGTTCTTCTGTAAGTCCGACTTCTCCGATCACTCTCATGATTTCTTCGCGGCTCTCATCAGAACCTTCTCTCAGAGATCTTTCCATCGACATTCTTGGATCAAAGGATCCATAAGCATCCTGAAATATCATCCGGAGGAACTTGCCGGTTTTCTCAGGACCCTGTCCTGTATACTCATTCTCCAGGTGATAGAGTTTTCCGCTGTCTGGCTTTTCTATGCCGCTGATCACCTTTAGAAGGGTACTCTTACCGCTGCCGCTCTCGCCGACTATTCCGAGGATCTCCCCCTGATGCAGTTCAAAATTCACATGCTGAAGCGGCCGCACCTCCCGGTCCCGGTTTACATATGTTTTATTCAAATCTTTACCTGATAGTATTCTCATTTCTTTAGCCTTGGAACGTCCTGTATAAGTTTTTTCGTGTATTCATTTTCAGGCGTGTTAAATATTTT
>DFHP01000139.1:0-8298 GCA_002371335.1 Eubacterium sp. UBA3720 | reverse complement strand
TCTGTATTTCCGTATTCGATCAGCCTGCCGTCCTTCATTATTCCTATGTTATCAGCCATCCGCCTGGCGATACCAAGGTGGTGGGTGACCAGGAGTATCGATGTGCCTCTTGACTCCCGTATTTTCAGGAGTTCATCTACCACTGCTCCGGCAGTGGTTACGTCCAGAGCGCTTGTAGCCTCATCACACAGGAGAAGTCTGGGCTCGAAGAGCATGGCCGCCGCGATCGCTATTCGCTGATTCATGCCTCCCGACAGTTCAAACGGTCTGCTTCCCAGAACAGCCTTTCCCTGTAAAAGCCCTATCTTTTTTAGCATATCGTCTATCCTGTCCTCATCGTAAACCATATTATGCCCCGCCAGTGCTTCCCGGAACTGTGCGCCAAGCTTTCTTATCGGATTGAATGAAGAGCCCGGATCCTGCGGTATCAGACCGATATCTGAGCCCATCAATCGTTTCCTCTCCTTAATGGTCATGGAAGTTATCTCTTTGTTCTCAAATAAGATACGTCCGCCTGTGACCTTAGTTCCGCTCATGCCGTGGATCGCTTTGATCAGCGTGGACTTGCCGCTGCCGCTTTCTCCTACGATGCATACTATTTTGCCGGGCATTATTCCAAAACTCACTTCTTTTACGATATCGTCATCTCCATATGATGCGCTGAGATTATCTGTTTTTAGCAAATATTCACTCATGGCTGGACCTCTATTCTGCTTTGCGGTATTCCATTACCGCATCGCCAAGATAGTTGAAGACTACTATAGTTATCACAGTGGCAGCTGCGGGGAAAAGGACTGCCCATGGAGCGATCTGAATGTATGCTCTCGCTTCGCTGATCATCGATCCCCATTCTGCCTGAGGAGCTACTACGCCCAGGCCCAGGAAAGAAAGTCCGGAAATACCGATCATCGTAGTTCCTATCTGGGTCAGTGCGTTTATCAGCACAGGCTCCAGGATGTTCGGCATTATATGCGTCATCATTATCTCCGGCCCTCGCTTCCCCTGAAGTCTGGCTGCGGTAATGTAAGGTTCATTTTTTATAGACAAAGTGTGGCTTCTCGCAAGACGCGCAAAAGAGGTCCACATTGTGATGCCAAGGGCGATTATTGCGCCTCCGAGTCCTCCTCCGAGGATACCTGCGACAGCAATGGCAACTACCATTTGAGGGAAGGCGAGCATAAGGTCCGCTATACGCATGAGTATATCATCGATTACGCCGCCGTAGAATCCGCAGAGCATGCCTATGATGATACCTGTCAGAAATGATATAGCTACAAGCAAAAAGGTCGCGGCTATAGTTGTTCTGGCGCCTATAAGAACGCGTGAAAAGACGCATCTTCCGAGATTGTCGGTGCCAAAAAGGTATTCAGCTGACGGAGCATGTCTGATCAGCTCGGAATTGGTGGCGTACGGATCGTTAGGTGCTATCGCCCCTGAGAAGGCTGCGATCAGTACAAGTATCGCCGCGAATACCGCAGATATTATTACTTTTTTTCTGAGTTTTGCCTTTTTTTTCTTCACTGCTTTTTTACTTTAAGCTGACCACATCCGGACCCGAATCACTGTTACACCCTCGGATCCAGCACATGATACAGCACGTCGGAAATAAAGTTTATCACTACATATATCGTACCCATAATGAGCACGAATCCCATTATCGTCGGATAGTCTCTGGCATTGATGGAATCCATCACCAGCTTTCCTATTCCGGGCCATCGAAATATCGTCTCGATGACGACGCTTCCGCCCATCAGTGTTCCTGTCTGAAGAGCGACTATCGTGAATATGTGTCCTGACGCGTTATGGAAAACGTTGTGTATCAGGATATCTTTTTCACGTACGCCTCTTGTACGAAGCCCTGTTACGTATTCCTGTTCCAGCTGCGCCATGGTCTCTGTCCTGATCTGCCGGGTGAACCTTCCGGCCATCGGGATCGCAAGCGATAATGCCGGCAGGCAAAGACCCTGAATGCTTCCGTTAGCTACTACAGGGAAAAGATTGAGCTGTATGCAAAGGAAGTACATAAGCAGTACGGAAATCAGAAAGTTAGGAAGAGCGTTGCCGATGAATGAAAGCAGCCTCACTATGTGATCCAGAAGACTGTTCTTCTTTACAGCGGAAGCTATTCCCAGCGGTACGGAAACTATAAGCGAAATGATAAGGCTTGAAAGTGCGAGTATAGTCGTGTTTTTTAGTCCGGCAGCCAGTTTTGGCGCGACAGGCAGGTCATCCTTGAACGAGACGCCCCAGTCTCCATGCAGGATACCTCTGAGCCACTCCCCGTAGCGAACTATAAACGGACGGAGCAGTCCCATCCTTTCCTGCTCTGCCTGCAGCACTTCCCTGGTAACGGCAACGCCCTGCGAAGAAAGTCTCTTCTCCGCAGGGTCTCCCGGTGCCAGATACATTAGTAGAAATGTAAGGAAACTCAGAACGATCAGTATGATAATCAGTTCAGCTATTCTCTTCGCAATCTGTTTTTTCATACCCATTGTTGTAAGCCTCTGATAAATTTTTATACTTCTTGGTTTATTTCTTTGTGTCAGCGTCCACTCCGTAGAAGTCAAACGGGATCTTTTCGGCAAAGCCGCTGACTCCCGGTTTCATTACAGTTGTATGGTTGAACAGACCTACATATCCGAATGCATTATCGTCGATAGCGATCTGTACGATCTTATTGGCGAGATCTGCTCTCTTATCAGGATCCACTTCAGTTTTGAGCTGCTGGATCATAGCTTCGCACTCGGCACTTTCAAAACCTCCTACATTGTAGTATGCTCCGTCAGCAAGCGTTGAGTCGATGAAATACTGTGGATCGCCGCATTTATCTGAGATCATGCAGTACAGCGCTATGTCAAAGTCTGCCGTGGCGATGTACGTGGAATCCGGATCCTCCTCAACGGTCAGATAAGAATCGATGCCGATCGCTTTTAACTGCTCCTGCATAAGAACAGCAAGAGTATCGAGTGAGCGCGCAGCATAATAGGCAATGTTAAGTCTGATCGGATTTCCGTTTTTCTCATAAATTCCTTCCGAATTCAGAGTGTAGCCATCGTCTTCGAGCAATTTTTTGGCCTTATCCGTGTCTACGGCAGGAATTTTGACCTTGCTGTATGCAGTGCTGTCAGGATAAGGTGAGTTTGCGGCGCTGACCGTGCCCTTAAGATAGTCAGCGATAGCTTCCTTATCTACCGTCAGATTGATGGCTTCTCTTACGGCGTCATCAAGTCTGTTCTCATTCAGAATGTAGTACTGCAATCTGGTACCTGCAACGGATTCTACGTGGTACTTATCCGGGTCTTTCTCGTATACTTCGAGAGCTCCGGAGGAGACGCTGTTATAGCAGTCGATCTCGCCGCTCTGCATTGCAAGGAGTTTTGGATCGTCTTCCTGCATGTAGTAAAATACCGCTCCGTCGAGCCCGACATCTCCGCCCCAGTAGTTATCATTGCGGTCTACTGTAACATCGCCTTCAGGGTTGAACTCTGTGATGACGAAAGGGCCGGTACAGATCGGATCTTTGTCATAATCTTTCGTCGCGTCAAAGTCTATCATTCCGCATTCAGGACTGGCAAGGTCGTTCTTGAGCATAGGATATACATCCTCACCGGTATCGACCACGATCTTGTTATCTCCGTCAGCTTTCCAGTCAAAGTCTCCGAGATAAGCAAATCTCTCATTGACCTCTGCAAGCCTTTGGATGTTCTTTATAACCATATCCGGCGTAAGCGGATCTCCGTTTGAGAAGCATACGCCGTCCTTGAGTGTTATGGTCCATGTGGTTCCGTCTGCCACTGCGTCCTCTGCAAGGCAGTCAACAGCTGTAGCATTCTCATCAAATCTGAACAGAGCTTCAGACAGTCCGTAGATGGATGTGTACCATCCATAATACTCTTTGTGTACATCGAGGCTGGGATATGCAAAGGATGCAGCGGTTCTGAGAATATTATCTCCGGAGGTGCCGCCTTCCTCTGACAGGTTCTCTTTGCTGCCGCATGCTGCCATGGACAGTACCATGCATAGCACAAGGAACAGTACTAATGGTTTCTTTTTCATCTTAGCTACCTCCAGTTAATAAATTGTATTTTATATGGAATATTATTCCGCTGTTGACTTCATGGAAACTATTTGACTGCTCTGATGCAAAACATTCTGTCAGGCATGTAGAACTCGTCTTTCACAGCGTACAGCCTGTCGCCTGCAGACCGGTCTGCCATTACACTGCTGAATCCGAGCCTCTCGAGGAGCTGCAAATCCCACTCCGGGCGATCCAGCGAGCTGACAGATAACATGTGATAAATATTGTGACACTCTTCCACAAGCACATCAGCCACCTTTTTGTGAGCCAGATTTTCCGACTGGTCGTACTTATGGAAACCCTTGGCATATTCCGCGTCATAATTGAGGAGTACGCCGCCGGGCTTCAGAACGCGGTGCCATTCTCTGTAAGCTTTTTCCGGGTGCGGGAGTGTCCATGTAAGATTACGTGAAATGACGGCGTCGAAGTGTTCATCGGGAAAATCCGGATGTTCGGCATCCATCACATAGAATTCAGCCGTCCCTGCATGGTGTCTGCCGCAGAGCTGTCTTGCGTTCGAGATCATTTCAGGAGTCAGATCTATGCCGGTAATCCGGTATTCCAGAGGCGCAAGGACCATTTCGAAAAATCCTGCGCCGCATCCGACATCGAGTATCTTCAGCTTTTCTCCTGCGGGAAGCCTTTCAGTGAGTTCGCGCCTCCACAGAGCGGCTTTATAGCTGTGAGCTTCATCGTTTTTATGCTCGGAAAATGAACCTGAACGCTTTGTCCAGTATGACGTGACGGTATTTTTTATAGTGGATGATTCCTTCTGAAAAGGGATCTGAGATAATGTGCCCATTTGCTTTGTCTCATCTTTCGGGTTTGATTTAATTAACAGTTTAGTTTAGCCGGATATTATCGACAAGCCCCATGGGGGGATGCAGAGAAGCAAATTGTTAAAAAAATACATTTAAGTGAATTTATCATCCCCCCATGGGGCTTAAAAGGAACAATATTATTTGTTATTATCTGATCATGGCTATCAGAAGAATCGCAGGACATGCTCTTGCTCCGGGAAGGATCATAAAACATCATATTCGTGTTCACGGAACCGAGATCCATGTACCGTATATCATTATTACGGGTACTAAGCCCGGACCGTTGCTGCTTGTTACCGCAGGAATACACAGTGCTGAGTATGTAGGTATACAGGCGGCTGTTGAGCTTTCTTCGGAAATCGATCCGGAAGAGCTTTCAGGAACAGTAATCATTGTGCCGGTTGCTAACAGGTCAGGCTTTGAAAACAGGACGATGAGCATGGTATACGAGGACGGTAAGAATCTGAACCGGGTATTCCCGGGAGACGAAAACGGTACAGCCGCTGATCGTCTGGCGTATATGCTGTTTAACACATTTATCAGACACGTCGATGCATACATTGATCTTCACAGCGGCGACGGTTATGAAGAACTGATCCCATATGTATATTATGTGGGGGACACCGGGTGTGAAGTTCAGGCTGCCGGCATGGCTTCATGCGTCGATACAGAATTCATCGTCAGGTCACGCTGCAGGACCGGCGGCGCATATAACATGGCGTCAGTTAACGGCGTTCCCAGTGTGCTCATAGAGAGAGGGCAGCTCTCAATATATTCCCGTGAAGAGGTAGATTCGGATAAAGCAGATATTATCAATATCATGAAATATCTGGGCATGCTGAAAGGCGGACATGTGGAATATACCAAGACACAGCTCTTTGAGCATGAGTGGTTCTCGCCATCTGACGGCTGCTGGTATCCTGAGTATCACGCAGGCGATACGTTCTTTGCCGGAGATACGCTTGGAACGATTCGGGATTATTTTGGCAAAACGATTAAGAAAATCATAGCGAAAGAGAACGGGGTCATCATTCACCAGTGCGCATCCTTGAACATATTGAAAGATGGTCCGATGATCTCATATGGGGTTTTTAACGAAGAAGAGCTCTCTCTTCCGGACTGACAAGACCTGCATGGGATAGCCGTTCTTTCGCGATCAGGATCTGTTGTTTCAACAGATGAAAACAGACAGCCTTCGGACGGGATGAACTCCTTTTTTCAACACTAAGAATGCCTGAGTTACTCATTCGATAACGAACCGCCCCCGGAGGTGTACCGACCTCGGCCGAAAGGCCGGGGTTTTTATGTCACAGGAAATTGCGTGAATTTCCTGCGCCATAAACCCTCCGGGGGATGCACACGCCGCACAGAGGAAAGCAGCTGCGCTGCCGTGCGGCGGTGCGCAAAGTCCGGTTCGCTCCCCTCAGGAATGAGGGGACAGGGGGAGTTGAAGTCCGCTCGCGGACTTTGTTCTATCACAGGAAATTGCGTGAATTTCCTGTGACATAAACCCTCCGGGGGATGCACACGCCGCACAGAGGAAGGCAGCTGAGCTGCCGTTTGACATTTGGTATAATCAGTATTAAAATTTAAATAAATTTATATATTTTTTATAAAAATATATGTGATGGAAAACTTAGATATATACACAGGAGGTGATTTGACATGTTAAGTTTTCTGATTTGCCTGGTGTTGCTCGTGGGCAGTTACTTTACTTACGGCAAAATTGTTGATAATACATTTGCGCCGGATGACCGCGAGACGCCGGCAGTAGCTATCAATGATGGCGTTGATTACGTCGTTCTTCCGGCATGGAAGCTGTTTCTGGTACAGCTGCTGAACATTGCCGGCCTCGGACCGATTTTCGGAGCAATGCAGGGCGCATTGTGGGGACCGATCGTTTTTCTGTGGATCACTTTCGGAACTATCTTTGCAGGCTCGGTTCACGATTATTTCTCAGGTATGCTTTCTGAGAGAAATAACGGAGCTTCCATTGCTGAGGTCATCGGAATCTATCTGGGACCGGTCATGAAGACGATCATGCGTGTATTTGCAGTAATTCTTCTGGTTATGGTAGGAACCGTATTCGCAGTCGGCCCGGCCGGTCTGATCGTGAAGCTGCTTACTGAAAAGGGCGTAAGCGGAGCCTTTGCCCAGACTACAGTATGGCTTGCTATCATTCTGATCTATTACTTTATCGCAACATTTATTTCCATCGATAAGATCATCGGAAAGATCTATCCGGTATTCGGTATCTGCCTGATCGCCATGGCAGTCGGCGTTGCGATCGGTATTCCTATGAAAGGATACGCGATCCCTGAGATCTTCAGCCACTTCCACAGCATGCATCCGGCAGGCACGCCGGTCTGGAGCTTCATGTTCATCACAGTTGCCTGCGGCGCGATTTCCGGTTTCCATTCTACGCAGTCTCCGCTGATGGCCCGCTGTCTGAAGTCCGAGCGTCAGGGAAGATTTGTATTCTACGGCGCGATGGTAGCTGAGGGCTGCATCGCTCTTGTATGGGCTGCGGCAGGATGTTCTCTGTACGCTGTTACAGGCGGATTGAACACCGGTCTGGCTGAGATCCTCAATGGCGGTCAGTCTGTAGCGATCTATGATGTATGTATTAAGACCATGGGACCGGTCGGCGTTATCCTCGCCATGCTCGGCGTTGTAGCATGTCCGATCACTTCCGGTGATACTGCTTTCCGTTCCGCAAGACTTACGCTGGCTGACTGGTTTAATATCGACCAGGAGTCCTTCGCAAACCGTCTGAAGCTCTGTATCCCTGTTCTTGGCGTTGGTGCATTCCTGGGATTCGGTAATACGCTTGGAATCCTTAGCTACACGGTTATCTGGAGATACTTCAGCTGGACAAACCAGACGCTGGCGATGATCGTCCTCTGGGCAGGCGCTATGTACCTGGCAAAGGAAGGAAAGAATTACCTGATCTGTGCAGTCCCGGCGGTATTTATGAGCGCTGTATCCATTACATATTTTTGTATGGCGCCGGAGTGCCTTGGAATGATCCCTGCACTGAGCAACAATGTTATGGTCGCTTATCCGGCAGGTATCATTGCAGCGATTCTGTTTCTGGCAATTTTCCTTCGCAGCGCAAAGAAAGCGAAAGCTGCATAAAAGAACGTTTAAAGACAAAAATCGGGCGGAGATCATCTCCGCCCTTTTTGCCTTATAAGGAAAGGTGGGAGTATGCTTCCCGTACGATTTGGAAAAAAAGAGCTTACGACAGAAGAACTGAAAAAGGACAGAAAAACATGTAAAAAAGCAGGTCCCTGCGGTCTCGGTAGGAAGGCAATGTACCTGAATACTTTTTTTCTGGACCGCAGACTGTACGTATGCTATGAAGATATAGAACGCATCTACAAAAGGATCGCCATG
>DFHP01000195.1 GCA_002371335.1 Eubacterium sp. UBA3720 | reverse complement strand
ACTGGGCGACTGCTTACGTGTCTCCATCGGTGAAAAGCAGTATATGCAGAAATTTATTGAGGCACTGGTGGATTTAGACAGGAAGTAAGAAAGGGCAGTATAGCCGGATAAACGGAATGACAGGCCTCTTTTTGGAAAGAAAAAAATATGGCAAAGCCAATCAACAAGAAAAGAATAGAAGAGATTGACATTATTAAGGCACTGGGCATCATATGTGTTGCAGCCGGACACGGCGGCACACCGTTTGAACATTTTATTTATTTGTTTCATATGGCGGTGTTCTTTATTGCGTCGGGCTTCTTCTACAAACCGGGATCGTCATCCTCGCTGGGAAACCTTTGGAAATCATTCATTAAAAAGATGAAGGAAATATGGGTTCCCTTTGTAATCTGGAATACTGTCTATGTACTGCTCCATAATTTCTTTATTAAGATAAATGTGTACACAGACAATCCTGCTATAGCAGATTATGTCGAAGGACCATATGTCGGTACTCAGAATTACAAGACACTGAGTCAAATGATTCCGACTATCAGGAATGGGCTGTTTTTGCGCGAAGGTCCACAGCTTGCAGGTGCATTCTGGTTTCTCGCTTCACTGTTCTGGGTGCAGCTGCTGTATTTTTGCATCGATTTTATTCTTCAGAAGATTGTGAAAAAGCATGTAGATCTTTTTCAGGGCATTGTTTCGGTGCTGCTGTTGTCTTACGGGTATTACTGCAGCATACAGAGATTATATATCTATGGTTTTGCCAAGGTGGCTTCTTTTTACTGCCTGTACTATCTGGGACATCTCCTTTCCCGGAAAAAGGATCTTCTCATGCAGATGAAATGGTTCTGCTGGCTTCCTGCAGGTATTATCTCATTTGCATCCCTGTACATAATGGGTAAGTTCGGTTCTATCTCTTTTGCGCAGGTTAAATATGTGAATCCTGTGTACATGCTGGCTGCATCTGCCTGTGGCTGGTTCATGCTTTACAGCATAGCCTTCTTCCTGAAAAGGATATTCGGAGTGAAAAAACTGCTGATGGAGATCGGCAGAAGAACATTAAGCGTGGTGATTTTTCACTTTCTGGCGTTTAAGCTTGTTGCCGCAATCGTAGTCAGGTACTATGGTGTGCCCGCGTTTTGTATTGCGGCCTTCCCGAATCTATACGGAAACAGAGGGTGGTGGCTTGGCTATACAATTGTTGGCGTCAGCGTGCCTGTGCTTGCAGATTATCTTTATCACAGGGCAAAAAACTGGTGCGGTAACATGATTAGACATTCTGATAAGCAAAAGTAGTAAAAGATAAAACGCGAACTACTGATAGAATAGGTACACTGTAATAGACGTACCGGAAAGGATCACAATGAAAGTTGTAGTAACTGGAGCAGGCGGATATATGGGCCGGTATGTTGTAAGAGAGCTGCTTGCCAGAGGACATGAAGTTACGGCGGTTGATCTTCACTATAAAGAGGTTGATTCTCGTGCTGCTTATTCGGATGTGAAGATTTTTTCGGGTGATAAGGATATTTGTGCACAGCTTGGAAATCCGGATGTATGTATTCATCTTGCCTGGCAGGATGGCTTTATCCATAATTCGACAAAACATATGGAAAATCTCTCGAGTCATTTCCTTTTCCTGAAAAACATGATCGAGGGTGGCTGTAAAAAGATTGCAGTTATGGGAACTATGCACGAGGTGGGGTTCTGGGAAGGCTGCGTCACAGCTGATACTCCCTGCAGGCCCCTTTCCCAGTACGGAGTTGCCAAAAATGCCCTCCGGCAGGCACTTCTTCTGCTCGGGGAAAAGGAGGGAGCGGATATTTTCTGGCTTAGGGCTTTTTATATTCTGGGAGATGACAGCAGAAACAGTTCGATCTTTACCAAGCTTTTGGAGGCGGAGGAGATTGGCAAAAAAGAGTTTCCCTTTACGACCGGTGAAAACCAGTATGACTTTATTTCAATAAAGGAGCTTGCAAGACAGATCGTTGCTGCAAGTACTCAGACTGAATATACCGGGATTATTAATGTATGCTCCGGCAAACCGGTTTCTCTGAAGGACAAGGTAAACGAATTTATTGCCGAGAAGGGGCTTCACATAACACTTAAATATGGCGCGTTCCCGGAGCGCCCTTATGACTCCAAGATCATTTACGGGGATAATACGATTATACAGAAAATACTGGAAGCTGAAGAAAAAGCCTGACAGGAGCAGATATAATGAGCCGAAAAGAGACATATACAGGAGAAGACCTTACTGTCGTCATTTGTGCCTATAAAGAATGCCCTTCGCTGGGAAAAAGCATTCAGGCGATACTCAATCAGACCGTAAAACCCCGGGTTATGATTTCGACATCCACCCCGAATGATTTTATCAGTGGTCTGGCGGAACGTTTTGGTATCCCTGTCCGTATTAACCCGGAGGGAGGACACATCAGGGATTATAATTTTGCTTTGCGCCAGATCGAAACCCCGTTGGGAATGATCGCACACCAGGATGATATCCTCCATCCTCAGTTCGTGGAAAAAAGCCTTCGAGGTCTCAACCGGGCTTCAAAGCCGATTCTTTCCTTTACCAACTATCTTGAAATGGTTGACGGTAATGTCGAGCGAAAGCCTTCTGCGCTGATTTTGATCAAAAGAATGCTTGTATGGCCGATGCGGGTACCGGTGGCCAGAAGAACAGTATTTATGAAAAGACTGGGGCAGTGCCTTGGGAATCCGATCACACATCCTACAGTTATCTGTGTGATGAAGGAGATGCCGGAGGAAATATTCCGTGAGGGCTACCCTGCTTCCATGGACTGGGATTTATGGGAAAGATTATCCAGAAAAAAGGGAGAGTTTGTATATATCAAAGACGTCCTTTTGTACCACAGAATGGATAAGGACAACACGACAGCAAAGCTCCTGAAAGAGACGAATGACAGATATGAAAATGAACTGGAGATCATGTCAAGATTCTGGCCTGAAAAGATTGCTAAGATCATTATGATTGCGTACAGCCAGTCAGCCAGATTTTATTGAGAATGGCGGATAATAATATTTATAATCCGGAGATAAATGTACAAATAACAGGATGACCATCTGAGAGCAATCCTAAGCCGGATTGAACGACAGACGAGGGGAGAATGTGATATGTCAAATCAAAAATATGATTTTCTGATTGTTGGCGCAGGCCTTTTCGGCGCAGTGTTTGCCCATGAGGCAAAAGCGGCCGGCAAAAAAGTCCTGGTTATTGACAAGCGCCCGAATATTGCGGGAAATGTATACACGGAAAAGGTAGAAGGCATTCACGTGCATAAGTACGGCGCCCATATTTTCCATACCAATGACAGAAAGGTGTGGGAATATGTAAATCGCTTTGCGGAGTTTAACCGCTTCACCAATTCTCCTGTGGCAAATTACCACGGTGAGTTGTACTCTCTGCCTTTTAATATGTACACATTCAATAAAATGTGGGGCGTCGTGACTCCTCAGGAAGCAGCTGCAAAAATTGAGGAGCAGAGAAAGGCTGCCGGTATTACGGAACCGAAAAACCTTGAGGAGCAGGCGATCAGCCTGATCGGCACAGACATCTATGAAAAGCTGGTGAAAGGCTACACGGAAAAGCAGTGGGGACGTCCCTGCACAGAGCTTCCCGCCTTTATCATCAAGCGGCTGCCGGTCCGCCTGACTTTTGACAACAACTATTTCAATGCTCTTTTCCAGGGAATCCCTGTCGGTGGCTACACAAAGATGGTGGCAAATATGCTCGAGGGAATCGAGGTCCGTCTTGGATGCGATTATCTGGAGGACCGCGGCGGCTGGGATGCAATGGCAGATAAGGTCATTTATACAGGCGCGATCGATGCCTTCTATGGATTCAGCCAGGGTACATTGGAATACCGCAGTGTGCGCTTTGAGACGGAACTTCTGGATATGCCCAACTTCCAGGGCAATGCAGCCGTCAATTATACGGACAGGGAGACTCCCTGGACCAGAATTATCGAGCACAAATGGTTTGAGTTCGGCAAGGATGATGACGGAAACGATTTGCCCAAGACTGTGATCAGCCGTGAATTCAGTTCGGCATGGAAGCCCGGTGATGAGCCCTACTATCCTGTGAATGATGAAAAGAACGGGGCGCTCTACGCAAAATATAAGGAACTGGCGGAAAAAGAAGAAAAAGTCATTTTCGGCGGACGTCTCGGAGAATATAAATACTACGATATGGATCAGGTAATCGCATCGGCACTGAACGCATCTGAAAAGATTCTGGGCGGAGCACAGTAAGCAGCCCAATTTTGGCAAGGGACGGCAGATAAATGAAATATGCAGAAATCAAAGAATATGATATAGCAAACGGCCCCGGGGTACGCATCAGTCTGTTTGTATCAGGATGCCGCAATGCCTGTCCCGGATGCTTTAACCCGGAGACCTGGGATTTTGATTACGGCCAGACCTATACGTTGGAGACTGAGGACAGGATCCTGCGCCTGCTCATGCCCGAATATATCGAAGGGCTGAGCCTTCTGGGCGGCGAACCTTTTGAACCGGAGAACCAGGCAGTTCTTGTGGGACTTCTGCGCAAAGTAAAACAGATCTACCCTAATAAGAACGTCTGGTGCTATACCGGCTACACGTATGAGAGAGATCTTCTGAGCGGCGGGGAAAAGCACACCTCCAATACGGATGAAATGCTTTCCCTGATTGACGTTCTTGTAGACGGGAGGTTCCTTCTGTCTGAAAAAGACATCACCTTATTATACCGGGGGAGCAGAAACCAGCGGATTCTGGTTCTGCACCCGGCAGAAGGAAGCGATCAGAAATCGATTTATGATGATTCGCAGATTATGGATATCTCAAGAGGGGATTCCATGTGGAAGTAAAGTTTTAGACACACATGGTCGGGCGGCAGATGTGGCTGTGAGATTTACGAGAGAAATCTGGATTATTTGATGGAGCATTCGTATTAAATCAGTCTGGAATAGTAATGAATAATTGTAATGGTGTGAATAATCAGCTTCCCGAAGAATTCCTCAACAGGATGCAGGGAATGATGACGGACGAAGAGTTTCTGGCGTTTGTGTCCTCTTACGGGCGGAAACGCCTTTTTTCGCTGCGCCTGAATCCTCTGAAAACAGATGTACGAAAAGCACTGGATCTCCTGCAGGGAGGAGAAGAAGTCCTGTCCCCGGTTCCCTGGGAACCGGATGGTTTCTATTATCCGGAGGAACTCAGGCCCGGGCGTCTGCCCTGGCATGAAGCGGGAATGTACTATATTCAGGAGGCGAGTGCCATGGCGCCTGCCATGCTCTGCGAAGTACAGCCGGGAGAGCGTGTCCTGGACCTGTGTGCGGCTCCCGGAGGAAAGAGTACAAAGCTGGCTGCCTGTCTGCAC
>DFHP01000112.1 GCA_002371335.1 Eubacterium sp. UBA3720 | reverse complement strand
AGGCTGCGAAGCTGCCGGAAAGGGAATAGATACGCCGAAACACGCTGCGACCATGTCTAAAGGCACGCCTGGGATCTTTCATGGAATGAAATCATATTTCTGCCAGAATGAATACGGCCAGATCGACGAGGTTTATTCTATTTCCGCCGGATTGGATTATCCGGGGATCGGACCGGAGCACGCATGGCTCCGGGAAAGTAAAAGGGCAGAATATGTTCCGGTAACAGACGAAGAAGCAGTCAGGGCTTTTGAGTACATCGCAAGGACAGAAGGCATTATATGCGCTATTGAAAGCGCTCACGCAGTGGCTCACGCGATGAAGATCGCGCCGGAGATGAGTCCGGATCAGAGCATACTGATATGTCTTTCGGGCCGCGGTGACAAAGATGTGGCAGCAATTGCAAGATACAGAGGAGTAGATATCCATGAGTAAAATTACCGAAGCATTTAACAACGGAAAGGCTTTCATTCCCTTTATCACTGCCGGAGATCCATCCATAGGGGACACGAAAAGATTCATAAAAGCAATGGTCAGAGCCGGAGCGGATATTGTGGAGATAGGGATTCCTTTTTCAGATCCGATCGCCGAGGGCATCGTCATACAGGAAGCGGATATCCGTTCGCTTGCGGGAGGCACTACGACAGATTCAGTATTTGAGATGGTCAGCAGCCTTAAAGGGGAAGTAGATATACCTCTTGTCTTTATGACATATGCAAATCCCGTATTTCATTACGGTTATAAGCGTTTTTTTGAAAGATGTGAGGAAACGGGCGTAAGCGGCATCATCATTCCGGATATTCCATATGAAGAAAAGAAGGAAATATCTGATATAGCGGCGTCGCATCAGGTAGATATTATATCAATGATCGCGCCTACTTCCGAACAAAGGATAAAAAAGATCGCCTCTGATGCGGCAGGGTTTATTTACGTGGTTTCTTCCATGGGAGTAACGGGAATGAGATCAGAGATAAAGACCGATCTTGAATCGATCCTTAAAACGATAAGGGAGGCGTCGGATGTTCCTGCCGCGATAGGATTCGGCATAAATACGCCGGAACAGGCAAAAAAGATGTCAGAGATTGCCGACGGAGTCATAGTTGGAAGCGCTATCGTAAAACTTGCGGAAAAGTATGGAGCGGATGCAGAGGAACATATATATAATTACGTTAAAACAATGAAAGAGGCTGTCTCTTTTTAACAGAACTTCCCGGAAAAAGCCGTTTGAGTTAAGCGGCGGGTTATGACAGGCTCGTCCCATTTGGGGGGCCGGTCTCCCGCTGAGATAAATCCTCCGCGGGATGCACTCGCCGCACAAAGGAAAGCAGCAAAGCTGCTGCGGGGCATCCTGTAACAGATGATTATTTCATCATGGACAGGGTGCTTAGGGACTCACGTATGGCTGCAAGCGGGGCATGGAATGTCCCCTGTATCATCCGGGGGCTTCCTCCGCCTCTTCCGTTCAGACATTCATTGATCTGCTTTGATATATTTTTCAGATTCATTGAGTTGCTGGAAATACAGTAATAATAACCGTCTTCATCGTTTCCGGAAAGAACTGCATTCACAGCCGCTTTATCGGCTTTCCTCAAAGTCTCACAGAAGATCCTGATCTCCAGAGGGCTCCAGGAGGAATCAGACTCTATGATGTGATCGAGTCCGTTATCATAACCTGCGGCTTTTAACTCAAAAAGCTGGCGGTTGATCATAGCGATACGCTGATCTCTGGCAGAGAGTTCTTCTTTCAGTTTCTTTACTCCGTCAATGATATCCTCCTGCTTTACGGAGAGGAGACGGCTTATCTCTACACATTTTTCGTGTTTTTCCTGGTAATCGAGCATAGCATGGTATCCGGCTGTCATTTCGATCCTTACGCCGCCTTTATATTTTGTAAGAGACAGGAGCTTGACAGAGCCGATCTCACCGGTCTTTGCCACATGCATTCCGCAGCAGGCGCAGCTGTCTGCGCCCGGGATCTTTATGATCCGCACCTGACCGGTAAGTTCTTTTTTACTCCTGTATTCAAGGGTGGCAAGTTCAGATTCGTTCGGCAGAAGCACCAGGACAGGAACGTTTTCATAGACTATGCGGTTCGCCTGTCTTTCGATCTCGAGGATATCACTCATGGAGACCGGGCCGTTCAGATCCAGCGTTACGACCTCATTCATATGAAATCCTACGTTTTCATATCCGAATTTCTGGTGAATGAGTCCGCTGACTATATGCTCCGCGGTATGACACTGCATCAGATGAAAACGGTGTTTCCAGTCTATTTCTCCATGTACGGTCGTACCTTCTTCGATGGGAACGTTCATGAAATGTACGATGATATCGTCAAGTATCTGTACATCGAGTACCGGGACACCGTTCAGAGTGCCCGTATCGGAAGGCTCTCCGCCGCCTTCGGGATAGAACAGTGTCTGATCCAGTGTTATTGCATATCCGTTGTTATAAGGAATACACGTCCTTACGACAGCGTCAAATTCCTTTTGATATGGGTATTTATAATATAACTGATTAAATAACATTTCTTAAGCCTTTCTAAAAAACATGCCCGTCATTTCGATGTATTAGCATATATTAGCATATTGAGTTCTTTCCGTCAAAAGTCCGGAAAATGGCATAAACGTTTAAACGGGTCAGCCTGTACGATTGCATAAAAAGAATTAATTATATATAATAGCATTGTGTGGAGGGATGATCGTGAATAATTTTTCGGATTTATTATTTATCTTCAGGTTTATGCCTGTCTTCTTTATCATTTATATTATGGCGCCCCCTAAGAGGCGTTCTCTGGTTCTGTGCCTGGGAAGCCTTGTTTTTTATGCGTTTGGAGACTTCAGATTTCTTGCTGTACTGCTGGCTGCTGTAATTATCAACTATGCCGCAGGAAAGTTTACCTTTGAAGAAAACAGGATAATGCTGATCATCATAGCAGCTCTGGATGCGGGAATGCTGATGACTTTTAAGATACTGTCGCAGTATGTAAATTCTTCGCTGCTTCCTCTGGGCATCAGTTTCTTTACATTTAAAATGATCTCCTATCAGGCCGATCTTTATATGGGAAAGTTCAGGAAACAACCCTCTTTGCTGCGTACGGCGACATACTTTGTAATGTTTCCGCAGATCATATCCGGACCGATCATGCGTTATGATCCGAAAGTGAAAAACAAGCTCTGGCTTACCAGAAAAAGAGATAAAAGCTTCGGAAGAAGAGTAGCTGACGGCCTATCCGCGCTTGAAGACGGACTCTCTTATTTTATCGCGGGACTTGCCATGAAGGTTCTGGTTGCAGATCGTTTCGCGATGTTCTGGAATGAGATAGGAAGAATTGGATATGACAGCCTTTCCACGCCTCTGGCATGGCTTGGGGCTGCAGGGTATTCAATGAACCTGTATTTTGATTTCTGGGGATATTCTCTTATGGCCGGCGGTCTTGGAGTGGCTCTTGGCTATCCTTTTATCACGAACTTTGATCAGCCGTATGCGGCGGACAGTGTCAGAGATTTCTACAGAAGATGGCACGCTACGCTCGGCGCCTGGTTCAGGGATTACGTTTATATTCCGCTTGGCGGAAGCCGGTGCGGCGAAGCGGCAGTGATCAGAAACCTGTTTGTCGTATGGCTTCTGACAGGTATCTGGCACGGAATTACATTTAATTTTATTCTCTGGGGCATGCTTCTTTTCGCGATAATATGCTGGGAAAGATTTCTGGCAGAAAGATTCCCCGGATTATTTAAGGTTCTGGGAAGGCTTCACGTATATATATTGATACCGCTTACCTGGGTCATTTTTGCAATCAATGATTTCCGCCGGCTTGGGCAGTATTTTTCAAGACTGTTTCCGTTTTTCGGAGGATCCGGCATTGAAGGCGATTTTGTCAGGATCCTTGGAACGTATAAATTTCTGTTCCTGATCGGATTTCTGCTGATGATCCCGCAGTTATATCAGCTTTTCTTAAAGTACAGGAAGAATAAGATAGTTACAGTTCTCCTGCTGATCCTGTTCTGGTACTGCGTTTCGGTTTCGGCAAACAGCGCAGGAAATCCGTTTATGTATTTTAAATTCTGATGGTGATCAAACATGAAAAAGTTTTTATACTGGTTAAATAAATATCCGATCATAGTGTGTATACTCGTGATCGGTATTGTCTGCTCTGCTGCGGGCCTTATAAAAAAACAGGTTCTTCATATGGAAAAGATGAACGCTCCGGCAATCGCATATGTGTTCAGGAAAGATATTTCATCCGGACATTATACAGAAAAACCTGATGAAAGCTCAATAAAGGCAGACAATACCTCAGAGAGTTCCTCTGTAATTACAGACAGTGCGTCAGGCAATCCTTCCGGTACACAGACAGAAACCGGCGGAACCTCCGCCGCAGCGTCCGATGCAGATAAAACCGGCAATGGTTCCGGCGCCGGAAACAGCGAAAATGGCGGAAATAATACCGATACCGCGAAAACAGGAGAGAATGCGGCATCAAATACGCAGAATACGGAAAAGACATTTACAGATGTGGATGCTTCCTATTTCACCGACGCGGTTTTTATCGGTGATTCCAGAATAGAAGATATGGCAATATATATTTCGGAGCTGGATAAGAACGCCACGTTTTACGGCAGACAGTCATTGTCAGTATACAATCTGTTGGACGAAGAATGGATAGACACAGACAGCGGTACGATAAGTATCGATCAGGCGCTTCAGCAGGATCAGTTCGGAAAAGTCTACATACTGGTCGGCATTAATGAGATGGGATACGGCACCACGGAGAAATGGATTAATTCCTACACGTCAGTATTGAACCGTGTGAGAGAGCTGCAGCCGAACGCGCTTATTTTTATAATGGGTAACTCTCATGTATCAAAAGAAATAAACGGCATGGATAATATAACGAATGAAACGATAGATGAAAGAAATCAGGCTTTGTCAAAACTTGCCGATTCAAAAACGGTATTCTATTTTGACCTTTATGAAGGACTTGATGACAGCGAAGGATTTCTTGATTCGGACATAACCTATGACGGAATGCATCTGGTCGCTTCAGAATATGGCCGAATCTATGACATATGCAGAAAACACGGCGTGAAATGACAGGGAAAATTTACAGGAAAGCTTTTATTCAGAAATACTGAAGTTTTTTTATGAGGTTTATTGGAAATCATAAAAATTAGGTGTATAATCGAAATCTGAAAGAAAAATTTCTTGAATTCCGATGCAGATCGAATTCAACAGATACACGGGAGAAAGATCGAAAGGAGCAGTAATAGTGAGTAAAAAGAATATTGACTGGGGAAATCTTGATTTTAACTACAGAAAAACGGATTATCGTTATGTAGCCAATTATAAAGACGGCAAATGGGATGAGGGTGGTTTAACGACAAACGATATGATCTCCATGAACGAATGCGCATGTGTACTTCAGTATGCACAGACGTGTTTCGAAGGATTGAAGGCATATACCACTCAGGATGGAAGAACGGTAACCTTCCGTCCGGATCTTAACGCAGAGAGAATGTATGACACGGCACTTCGTCTGGAGATGCCTCCATTCGAAAAAGATCGTTTCATAGATGCTATAGAAAAAGTAGTAAAAGCGAACGAGGAATGGGTTCCTCCATACGGATCCGGCGCAACTCTTTACATCCGGCCGTTCATGTTTGGTATAAATCCTGTAATTGGCGTTAAGCCTGCAGAGGACTATATGTTCCGCGTATTCTGTACGCCGGTAGGACCATATTTTAAAGGAGGCGCAAAGCCTATCGTTGTAAAGATCTCTGACTTCGACCGTGCAGCGCCTCATGGAACGGGTCATATCAAGGCCGGACTGAATTATGCTATGAGCCTTCATCCGATCATGGAGGCGCACAGACAGGGATTTGCCGAGAATATGTATCTTGACCCGGGTACACGTTCAAAGGTAGAGGAAACAGGCGGAGCAAATATTCTTTTTGTGACAAAAGACGGCAAGCTTGTGACTCCGAAATCTGATTCGATCCTTCCGTCTATCACAAGAAGATCTCTGTGTGAGGTTGCAGAGAAGTATCTGGGTCTTGAAGTAGAGCAGAGAGAAGTATACTTCGATGAAGTCCCGGATTTCGCAGAGTGCGGACTTTGCGGTACGGCTGCGGTTATATCTCCGGTCGGAAAGATCAATGACCATGGCCGCGAGATCTGCTTCCCGAGCGGTATGGATGAAATGGGACCGGTAACCAGACAGCTGTATGATACACTGACCGGTATTCAGATGGGAAGGATCGACGCACCTGAAGGATGGATCCATGAAATCAAATAACAGCAGAGCTTAAAGTTCTGAAAATACAATAATAAAGGCTGCCCTTCCGGGCAGCCTTTATCTCAGTGTGAGAAGTCTTCGTTAAATATGTATATTCAGGAAGGAAAGGATATGAATCAGGAACAGACGCCGGTACTGGAAATGCTTGACCGGTTCAGAAAGAAGAACAGAGGGTACTTCAATATACCGGCGCATCATTTTGAAACGGGTATATCAGAAAAAATGAAAGATGTCCTTGGGGAAAAAGCCTATGGAATAGATGTGACGGAGACGGACGGAACGGATGATCTGCACTGTCCGGAGGAAGCGATAGAGAAAGCTCAGAAGCTTGCCGCGGATCTTTATGGATCGGATGAATGCTGGTTCCTGGTCAATGGAAGTACCTGCGGGAATGAAGCTATGGTATTGTCAGCGGCAGGACCCGGAGAAAAGATCATTATTTCCAGGGACGCACATAAATCTGTGCTTATGGGACTTATTCTTTCCGGGGCACATCCGATCTGGATCTATCCGGAGTTTGCCGAAAGAGAATCGCCGACCGCAATTATCACGCCGGGACTGATAAAAAAGGCGTGTGCTGAGCATCCTGACGCAAAAGCGGTGTTTCTGACAAGTCCTTCTTATTACGGAATATGTCAGCCGCTGAAAGAAATTGCAGATATCTGTCACGGATTCGGGATGCCTCTTCTGGTCGACGAAGCTCATGGCGGTCACTTCAGATTTCATGAAGCATTTCCGGATGACGCTCTTTCATCAGGGGCAGATGTGGTCGTGCAGAGCACACACAAAACTTCCGGCAGTTTAACACAGACGTCGCTGCTGCATCTTCACAGTGATCTTATCAGCAGAGACCGGATAGACCAGAGTCTGAAGCTCGTGCAGAGCACCAGCCCTTCTTATGTGTTGATGTCCTCGCTTGACGCTGCCAGAAATCAGATGGCAGTAAATGGCCGTGATCTGATGGATAAAGCTATAAAAACCGCGGAATATATCAGAAACGGTCTGCGGACAGCAAAAGGAGTTTATGTTTTCGATGAATTTAAGGATAGGGATCCTCTTAGAATAGCAGTTTCATTAAGAAAAACAGGAATAGACGGATTCAGATTTCAGAGGCTGCTCTTCGAAAAAAACATTACAACGGAAATGGCGGATATTAATTACGTTCTGATCATTGTCAGCTGGGGGACGACCAGGGATGAAGCGGACAAGCTGCTTGAGGCAGTAAGGAGGATCGCTTCACTGCGGTCTTCAGGTAAGACAAAAAAAGAGATGATCCCGTCAGCGGAAGAAACATATAAAGTATTTCGAACGGAACAGAGAACATCTCCCCGTGAAGCATGGTTCAGCAAAAAGAAAAAGATTACTCTTTATGAGGCGGAAAACAGGATTGCGGGAGAAATGATCGTGCCTTATCCGCCGGGCATCCCCGCAATATATCCCGGGGAGGTCATTACAGAAGAGATCATCCGTTATCTCGACAAGCTGCGGTGTCTTGGCGCTTCATTTCATGGAGTCAATGATATAGATAATATGGAAATATATGTGACGGAACAGCCTTAATACGCTGACAGTTCAACGTGGTGACACATTAGCGTTATGAAGCACGCACAAAATAATTTGTTATAAGTGAATTTTATATAGTGCAAATTTTATAAAAAATGTATAAAGTTAATGAAAAATATGATAGAATATCTCCGGTAATATTTATGAAGAGGAGATAAGACAATGAATGAGAAAAAAGACTTTAAGCCATTCATCAGTGCTGACAAAGTCATGCCCGAATTCACAGTGACATCCATAGTCCTTGGTATTATACTGGCTGTCGTTTTTGGTGCAGCTAACGCATACCTGGGTCTGCGTGTCGGCATGACTGTATCTGCATCAATTCCGGCGGCTGTTATTTCCATGGGAATCATTCGCATAATCATGAAGAAAGATTCTATTCTGGAAAACAATATGGTACAGACGATCGGATCGGCAGGAGAATCTCTTGCTGCAGGTGCGATCTTTACTTTGCCGGCCATTTTTATGTGGGCGCAGGAAGGCGTCTGTGACGCACCGTCCATGATCACTATATGTATCATTTCACTTTGCGGAGGAGTTCTGGGCGTGTTGTTTATGATCCCGCTCCGTACAGCTCTGATCGTGGAAGAACACGGAGTGCTTCCATATCCTGAAGGAACAGCCTGTGCGGAAGTCCTTCTGGCAGGTGAAGAGGGAGGAGAGAGTTCCAAAGTCGTATTCGCGGGTCTTGGAATTGCTGCAGTATATAAGTTTATCGCAGACGGTCTCTGCCTGTTCCCGAGTGAAGTTAACTTTGATATTCAGAATACTTCATACACATGCGGAATCGGAATGGATGTTCTTCCGGCTCTGGCAGGCGTAGGATATATATGCGGTCCGGATATTTCAAGCTATATGTTTGCCGGCGGTATATTATCATACCTCGTACTTATTCCGGCAATTTCTTATTTCGGAGGAGACAGTCTTTCATCTGTTCTTGATGACGCAGGAAAGGCGATTCCGTTTAACCAGCTTGATCCCGGAACTATCTGGAGCAAGTATGTCCGTTATATCGGCGCTGGCGCTGTTGCGGCCGGCGGTATCATAAGCCTTATCAAGACTCTGCCTACGATGATCGTTACATTTTCACAGGCTGTTAAAGGCTTCGGAAAAAAAGGCGGAGAAAAACGTACTGAACGTGATCTGCCGCTGAAATATATTCTTTGCGGCGTTGTGATAATAGCCATTGTAATGGTTCTGGTCCCGTCTATCCCGGTAAGTCCGGTGGGAGCTCTGTTTATTATCATTTTCGGTTTCTTTTTTGCAACTGTATCTTCCCGTATGGTTGGTCTTGTAGGAAGCAGCAATAACCCTGTTTCAGGTATGGCGATCGCAACACTGATCATAGCATCGGCACTGTTCAAAATGACAGGGCTTGACGGAACCGACGGTATGATCGCATCCATAGCAGTAGGAACGATCATCTGTATCATAGCTGCAATTGCGGGAGATACGTCTCAGGATCTGAAGACCGGATACATTATAGGCGCGACTCCGATGCGTCAGCAGATCGGTGAGCTGATCGGTTCTGTCTGCTCAGCTGTTGCTATCGGCGCCGTTATGTTTCTGCTGAATGCAGCCTGGGGCTTTGGCTCCGCGCAGATTCCCGCACCTCAGGCTTCCCTTATGAAAATGGTAGTTGAGGGAGTTATGGGCGGAACACTTCCATGGACACTGATCTTTATCGGCGTTTTCATAGCCATCGCAGTGGAGGTTATTGGTATTCCGGTTCTTGCATTTGCGATCGGTCTCTACCTGCCTATTCATCTGAGCGCTCCGATCTGGGTCGGCGGTCTGGTAAGATGGTTTATTGAGAGTAAAAGGAAATATGATTCTGACGATCAGAGAAATGCTTCCGTTCAGAAAGGTATTCTGTACTGTTCGGGAATGATCGCAGGAGAAGGTATCGTAGGTATCCTTCTGGCTCTGGTAGCCGTTTTGGGTCTCAATATCAATATGTCCGGTATCTATGGCGACGCATTCATGTCAGTAGGAAACTGGGTAGGTATCGCGGCGTTTATCGTGCTGATATGTACGCTGATCCGTTTTGCGAGATCTAAAAACGAAAAAAGTTGATATCTGTTTTTGAAGCGTATAAGTATCCGCTCCATTACAGACGGGCTGCCGCCTGAGTGCGGCAGTCCTGTTAATTTTCCGGAGATAATGCAGGAAATGGGAAGAACGAATAGAAAAGATAACTATCTGGACAGAGTTCCGGAGATAAATGATAAAAAGTGGAATGTTCTTGAGGATGGCATCGTTGAGGTCGTTGTGGAAAACAAAGGCTTTTATAATACAATAGCGCAGAAGTTTTTCCACAGACCAAGATTCAGCTTCATTAAGCTGGATAAATATGGCAGCTGTGTATGGCAGGCTATTGACGGAGAACGTACTGTTTATGATATAGGAAGGATACTGGAAAAGGAACAGGAAGGCGCGTCCGATAAACTATATGAGCGTCTCGTGACGTTTTTCGGCATCTTGGAAAACAACAAATATATCAGGTTTAAATAATTAAAACTATTCAGAAATGCCATGTAGGAAGTTTTAGTAAATAACAAATAATAAGACAGGATATTGATCGTTAATACACAGAACTGAAAAAGGAATCAAAGCATGTCTTTTGTTACTATTATTATAGGAATCGTATTGTTTGCGGCTGCCACTATGCTGATCTACGGATGGGGAATGTACCGTCAGATGAATCAGTCGAAAGATTTGATGAATCTTCTGTTCAGCCAGGGCGTAAACAAAGTAAATAAATATTTGAAAAAGAATGATTCAGTCACGGAAAAGCAGGTTGAAGAGATGGTTGAGGGAATGACGGCAAAGCTTCCGTTTTCTTCAAAGAAATCTGTTGTTGCCGATCCGAAGGAATTTGCGCGAAGACTTCTGGATCACATGGTGCGGACAGGCCGGCTTTCACGCGACGGCAGGAAATATATAAAAACTAAACGGTAAACAATGATTGCTTTAGCTCAGTGTGAGAAGCCCCGCTTCTTAAGCGGAGGCGTTCTTGAATAATACAGGTAATTGCGAAACCCCTTGCAGTCGGAAAATTGTGTGACAATTCAAACGGCTTCCGCGCAAAGA
>DFHP01000109.1 GCA_002371335.1 Eubacterium sp. UBA3720 | reverse complement strand
TGCCTCGCGGTGTGCTTTCGCGCGTTCAAACATATCTTTCTGGATCGTTTCGAGGAGTTCGGTCATTTTTTCCGGGATCTCCCCGATGGCGGTAATGTATTTCTCGCGTGTATCGCGGCGCACAAGTACTGCCTGGCCTTTTTCGATATCTTTCGGTCCGAGTTCTACGCGGACCGGAATACCGCGCATTTCCTGCTCGGAGAATTTCCATCCCGGACTCTTTTCGGAATCGTCCAGAGATACGCGTATACCGGCAGCAGCCAGTGCGTTCTTTATTTCTCCGGCTTTTTCCAGAACGCCTTCCGCATTCTGACGGATCGGAATGACCATGACCTGTACGGGTGCGATGCGGGGCGGGATAACGAGACCGCTGTTATCGCCGTGTACCATGATCAGCGCGCCGATCACACGGGTTGTCATTCCCCAGGATGTCTGATGAACATACTGGAGAGTATTGTTCTTATCTGTATACTGCACGACGTAAGCGCGGGCAAAACCATCGCCGAAGTTATGGCTTGTTCCCGACTGAAGAGCTTTTCCGTCATGCATGAGAGCCTCTACCGTGTAGGTGGCTTCCGCACCGGCGAACTTCTCTTTTTCCGTCTTGCGGCCTTTGATGACCGGAATGGCCATATCGTCCTCAAGGAAGGAGGCGTAGACATTCAGCATCTGCTCGGTTCTTTCGGCAGCCTCTTCTGCCGTGGCGTGCGCTGTATGTCCTTCCTGCCACAAGAACTCGCGTGAGCGAAGGAACGGACGGGTAGTCTTTTCCCATCTGACCACGGAACACCACTGATTGTACAGCTTCGGAAGATCTCTGTGAGACTGGATATCCTTCGCATAGAAATCACAGAAAAGGGTCTCCGACGTAGGACGGACACAAAGACGTTCCTGCAGCGGTTCCAGTCCGCCGTGGGTTACCCAGGCAACTTCCGGAGCAAAGCCTTCCACGTGGTCTTTTTCTTTCTGAAGAAGACTTTCGGGAATGAACATAGGCATATAGACATTCTGCACTCCGGTGGCTTTGAAACGGGCGTCCAGATCAGCCTGAATATTTTCCCAAAGCGCATATCCCGCCGGTTTGATGGCCATGCAGCCTTTTACGCTTGTATAACCGATCAGATCAGCTTTCACACAAACGTCTGTGTACCATTTAGCGAAATCCTCTTCCATGGAAGTGATCGCTTCTACAAATTTTTTTTCTTTTGCCATGATTGATAAACTCCTCTGAATTGCAATATAATACAGATAAAATCGTGTATCCCGAACGTGTATTCGGAAGATACACGGGATGTTTTTACCGATAACTTTATAAGTTTAAAATAAATTATAATAGTTGTCAATCAGACAGAGAAAAACCACAGAAGCTTTTTTTGTGGTTTTCCAGACAGATATTTTTATGACAAGATTTAAACATATTATGGGTCCGGAAGGATAGAAGAGGTGTTTCTGTGAGGATAAAGTTAGCGGCGGGAGTAAAGAGTGTCCTGGACATTCTTCACGCGAAAGGATTTGAGGCATATATAGTAGGCGGGTGTGTCAGGGATTATATTATAGGAAAGGAACCTGCGGACTGGGATGTTGCGACTTCGGCGGATCCTGTTCAGGTAAAGAAGATTTTTCACAGGACGATCGACACGGGAATAGAACATGGAACGGTCACTGTCATGATCGGAGGAAAAACCTATGAAGTAACGACATACAGGAACGGAGTGAAGGCCTGCGGGGCATCTCCATACAGGAACGATGAAAGCCTGTGTGAAAGCAGACTGAACCGCAGCAGCGGCGGGATGCTTTTCGAAAAAACGAAAAAAAACAGCTGCGGGGAGCTCCTGACGCTTCAGGAGGATCTGCTGCACAGAGACTTTACCGTTAACGCCATGGCATATAATGAGGAAGAGGGGCTGATCGATCTTTATGGCGGAATGAAAGATATACAGAGAAAAGTGCTTCGATGTACGGGTGACGCTGCCGGGCGGTTTGCGGAGGATCCGCTGCGCGTCCTGCGGGCGGTACGTTTTTCAGCGCAGCTTGGGTATGCTATCGATCCCGAAACAATGGAAAATATGCGTAAAGCGGCGCCGGCACTGGACGTGGTCAGTGCTGAACGTATCTGCATGGAACTGACAAAGATCCTTTGTTCTCCCAGACCGGAATATCTGAAAACGGCTTATGAAACCGGAATAACAGCTGTTGTTCTCCCGGAATTCGACCGGATGATGGAAACGGAGCAGCATAACCCCCATCATTTCACAACTGTCGGAGAACATACGCTCAAGGTGCTGAAAATGGTCTCTGAGGACAGGGTACTCCGATTCGCGGCGCTGTTTCATGACGCAGCCAAGCCGGATGTGAAATGGACAGATGAAACCGGAAGAGACCATTTTAGCGGGCATGACGCGGCAGGCGCAAAAAAGGCGGCAAAAATCATGAAAAGGCTGAAAATGGATAATTTTGCCATGGATCGTGTCAGAAAACTGGTCTTTTATCATGACTGGAGATTCCCTGCAGTACCGCAGGAGGTGAGAAAAGCTGCCTCTGTGGTGGGAAAGGAGCTTTTTCCGTATCTGCTGCAGCTCCAGTATGCGGATGTTATGGGACAGAGCGATTATAAAAAGGAAGAGAAAATCGAAAGGATCAGAAAAGCTGCGGATATATATCAGGATATTCTGAAAAACGGAGACTGTCTTACTGTAAAAGAACTGGCTGTTACAGGAAAGGATCTGGCAGAACTGGGAGTTATGAAAGGACCGAAGATGGGAGAATGTCTCAGGGCGGCGCTGGAACTGGTGCTGGAGGATCCTGACAGAAACACGAAGGAAGAGCTGACAGGTTTTGTGAAGAAGAACTATCTTTAAACAGCTGAAACTTCCCGCTTCATGATGACGACTGACTTTTCATCATGAAGCGGGAAGTTTTTATAATTAACAATTAAAAGGGCGGAAATACCCGCCCTTAATAAATGCATATTAAAAGTCCGTGCACGGCACCTTGAATCCACACCCGGAACGTTACTTCTACAGCCAGCTCGGCCCAGGCACCCTTGCGTCACACGAGAGTGTCTGCTTAGTGCTGCTGCATTCCTGCCCTGACACGGTTCACAGATTCCCGTTGCGCAAGACCCAAGCTTCAACACCGCTTATAGAAGGCTGCTTCCAGATGAAAGACCCTCAGATTCGTATCACCCCTGCTGTAGCGGATTGCAGGTACAGGGCACCGCTATCTCCCCGGCTGCACGGACTATATCAGTATAAAGGGTTTTAGAAAAAAAGTCAAACGCTGTTGCACAGAAGGAGGCAGCTGCGCTGCCGTGCGGCGGCGCGCAAAGTCCGGTTCGCTCCCCTTAAGATTGAGGGGCTGGGGAGCTGAAGCCCGCTCGCGGACTTTGTTCAGAACATGGCCGATCTTTCAATGGGAAGTGGTGAGTTTAAATGAAAACAATAACAAATATTAGAGAAAAAAACGAATTTGAGATAAAAATGCAAAAGTTTACGCAGAATACACATGTTTCGTCAGAATACTTGATATATTTTTGTGAATAGTCTATAATAAAAAAATGATGTAACCTTTTGACTTTTGTTTATTTATAGATAGGGTGGGCTTTATTATGTTGAGAATCGGATTATTAACCAGTGGCGGCGACTGTCAGGCGTTGAACGCCACAATGCGCGGTATCGTTAAAGGTCTTGCGAATAATGTAAAAGATCTTGAAGTTTACGGATTTATGAATGGATATAAAGGCTTGATCTATGGAGATTTTCGTCTTCTGACAGGAAAGGATTTCTCCGGTATCCTCACACGCGGAGGTACGATCCTTGGTACATCCAGACAGCCTTTTAAACTTATGCGTGAGCCGGACGAGAATGGATTGGATAAAGTTGAAGCAATGAAGCAGAATTATTATAAACTGCGTCTGGACTGCCTTGTTATCCTCGGAGGAAACGGAACACAGAAGACGGCAAATCTGCTTCGTGAGGAAGGTCTAAATATAATTCATATGCCAAAGACGATCGATAATGATATCTACGGCACAGACATGACGTTCGGTTTTTACAGCGCGGTTAATATCGCTACTGAAGCGATCGACTGTATCCATACAACGGCATCTTCTCACCGCCGTGTATTTATCGTAGAAGTTATGGGACATAAAGTAGGATGGCTGACCCTGTATGCAGGTATCGCGGGCGGCGCCGATATCCTTCTCCTTCCGGAGATCCCGTATGATATAAACAAGGTGGTTGACGCTATTAATAAACGTAACGCGAGGGGAAGCGGATTCACGATCCTTGCAGTTGCCGAGGGAGCTATCCCGAAAGAGATCGCTAAGCTTGGCAAGAAGGATCAGAAGAAAGCAATGGAAAAACTGATGAAAAAACACGCTTCCATTTCCTACAAGGTGGCAGAGGATATCCGGGAGAAAACAGGCATTGAGGTACGTGTAACTGTTCCGGGTCATACGCAGCGAGGCGGAAGTCCGTGCCCGTATGACAGAGTTCTTTCCACAAGGCTTGGAGTTGAAGGCGCTCGTCTGATTCTGAACAAAGATTTCGGATATATGGTCGGCATAATCAACGGAAAATGTAAGAAGGTTCCGCTTAAAGACGTAGCAGGAAAGCTTAAGATCGTTGATCCCAACTGCCAGGAGATCCAGCAAGCTAAGATGATGGGAATCAGCTTTGGTGACTGATCCTTCAGCAGGAACGGGAAGTTTTAAACAAATATATTTACGGACATCCGGCCCGGCGTTTCATGTGAGACGCCGGGTTATTGTTGTGTCACAGTAAAAATAAACCA
>DFHP01000104.1 GCA_002371335.1 Eubacterium sp. UBA3720 | reverse complement strand
AGAAGTTCTAATGCTTGTGCAGATTGCTTGAATCATTTGCACAAATTTCCCGCCCTTTTGAGTTTCGCAACTGCCTTCTATCTTGAAAACATCAGCAGCCTCCATCTCAAAGCTTCGGGAATATGCTCTTCAGCGCCGGATAAAGCTCCCTGAAATTCTGATACTTTTCTTCGTATCTTGCCGCGATCTTCTCGTCCGGCAGCACACGGCCGGTGACTCTGATCAGTTTGTCCGCGGCTTCTTTTACTGAAGCAAATCTGCCGCAGGCCACCGCTGCCAGGATGGCGCCGCCGTATCCGGGCCCCTGTTCCGTTTCCGGTATCGTCAATTCTATGTTCAGCACATTTGCCATGATCTTTCTCCAGAGCGGACTTTTGGCTCCGCCGCCGCATATCATGCTGGAACTGATCTGAATACCCATTTTTTTTGCGGCTTCGAGAGAATCTCTCATTCCAAAAGCGATTCCCTCCAGGACCGCCTGCGTCATATCCTCCCTGGACGTATCCATTCGCAGCCCTATAAAGCATCCTCTGGCCGCCGGATCATTGTGCGGCGCCCTCTCTCCCATCAGATAGGGTAGAAAATATGTCTGCAAGGTTCCCAGCTTGTCATCCGTGACCGCGGCCTGTTCCTTTGCGAAATCGCTCGTTCTCAGGATATCTTCCATCCACCACTTATTGCAGGAGGCCGCCGAGAGCATGCACCCCATCAGATGAAAGCTTCCGTCCGCATGAGCAAAGGCATGAAGCGCGTTTCCATTATCCGTCCGAAACCGCATACTCGGAATAAAAATGGTTCCCGATGTTCCCAGACTGATATTGCACGTGCCTTCGCCTACTGTTCCGGTGCCCACCGCCGCAGCCGCGTTATCTCCGGCTCCCGCGGCAATGATCACCTTCTCCGGCAAACCAAGTTTTTCTGCCATCTCAGGCGTCAGGTGTCCGACCGCCTCATAGCTTTCATAAAGCCTTGGCATCTGCTTTTCGCTGATCCCGCAAATGGAAAGCATCTGCCTGCTCCAGCAGCGGTTTTTTACATCCAGAAGCAGCATTCCCGAAGCGTCCGAATAATCCGTACAAAAGGTCCCTGAAAGTTTATAATTGATATAATCCTTCGGGAGCATGACCTTCTTTATCCTTGCGAAAAGTTCCGGTTCATTCTCCCTCATCCACAGAAGCTTTGGTGCCGTGAATCCGGCGAACGCTATATTTCCGGTATATTCCGAAAGCAGCTTTCTGCCGGTCACGTTGTTCAGCTCATCTGTCTGTTTCTGAGTTCTTCCGTCGTTCCAGAGGATCGCCGGCCGGATCACCTCGTCATTTTCATCCAGCACCACCAGACCATGCATCTGTCCGCCTGCGCCGATCCCGGCGATCTCGTTTTTATTTATTCCCCCGGTCAGCTCTTTTACGCCGTCTGTTACTGCCCGCATCCAGTCCTCAGGATTCTGCTCCGACCATCCCGGATGCGGAAAATACAACGGATATTCTTTCGAGACGATCTTCCTGATCTTTCCCTTTTCGTCCATCAGCAGCAGTTTAAGAGCTGAAGTTCCCAGATCAATTCCTATATACAGCACAGCCTTTCCTCCTTTTTCATCCGGAAGTGCCGGTCACGATTTGCCCGTTTTATGATTTGAGACTACGTCAAATACAACAGCCGCCAGCAGAACGCCGCCCTTGACTACATACTGCCACTGATCCGGCAGTCCGTAGATGGACATTCCCTGGTTGATAACGCCCAGCAAAATAGCTCCGATCATGATACCGGGAACGGTACCTGATCCGCCGTAAGCCGATGCGCCGCCGATAAAACATGACGCGATGGCGTCCATTTCATATGTGTTTCCCATGTTTCCGTCGACAGAACCGATTCGGGCTGCCACCAGAAGTCCGGACAGACCCGCAAGTGTACTCATCAGGAAATATGCCCAGAAGTAAACCTTTCTCGGATCTATTCCGGAAAGCTTTGTGGCTTTTTCATTACCGCCGACCGCGTAGAAATAACGTCCGAAAACGGTCGATGAAGTGATAAAAGCAAAGATCAGCACTACGGCAAGGATCCATATCAGCATGACCGGGATTCCCTTGTACTGCGACAGTTTCCAGCTGTAGATCAGGATAAGCAGATCAATGACCGCGAGCTTCGCATACGCTCCCGCTGCGGAACCGACCTCATACCCTCTTTTGATATTTGCCGCTCTTCCGCGCAGCGTCAGCACAGTGATGATCACTACGATTACGGCGCCTATGATCAGCGCGGAAATACAGTTCCTGTCCTGATCAAGTCCCGGGATAGTTATATAAGAAGTAAACATTCCCAGGAATGTCTTGTTTGAAATACTTACGGTACGTGAATCAAGCACTACTCTCGCAAGTCCTCTGAACAAAAACATGCCTGCCAGAGTACAGATAAACGGCGGAATATGCACATATCCGATCAGATATCCCTGCCAGATACCGATCAGCAGCGCGGCTCCCATTGCGGCAAGGACCGCAAGCAAAGTGTTTCCCGTCGTGCTAAGCACTTTTGAAGCAAGCGCCGCCGACAGACAAAGCGTTGAACCAATCGACAGGTCTACGTTTCCTCCTGTCAGGATACACAGCAGCATACCGCAAGCCATGATAAGAACGTATGCGTTCTGAAGCAGCAGGTTCGACATATTTTGTGCCAGGACCATCTTGCCGCCCGTCAAAATTGTAAAAAATATAAATACAACGACCAGTGCCAGAACCATTGTATATTTTTTCAGCACTGTACCTACCTTCATGATTTTGTCCCCCTGTTCCGCTCGCTATTTCCTGACTGAAGTATCGTGCTCATGATTTTTTCCTGCGTTGCCTCGGAAGCTTCAAGTTCTCCGGTCATTCTTCCCTCATGCATGATATAAATGCGGTCGCACATTCCAAGGAGCTCAGGAAGCTCGGAGGAGATCATGACTACCGCTTTTCCTTCCTTTACCATATCGTTCATGATGCAGTAGATCTCATGCTTGGCGCCGACGTCGATTCCTCTGGTCGGTTCATCGAGGAAAAGCACATCCGGTTCCGCAAACATCCATTTCGAAAGCAGTACCTTCTGCTGATTTCCGCCGGAAAGATTTCCTACCTTCTGCTGCACGCTCGGGGTTTTTGTTCTCATCACATCAACGAACTCCTGAGCCACCTTGTTCTCCTTCGCCACATTGATGATCCCGCGCCTGCTGGCAATTTTATTCATTCGTGCCATGGTAGTGTTTTTTGCTATCGATTCATCCAGGACCAGACCGTTCGTTTTACGGTCTTCCGTTACATACGCCAGTCCGTGAAGGATCGCGTCCTGCTCGTTTTTCAGATGTACTTCCTTACCGTTTATGAACTCCTGACCCGATATTTTGCTTCCATAGCTCTTTCCGAACAGCGACATCGCCAGCTCTGTTCTTCCCGCTCCCTGCAGGCCGGAAAAGCCGACGATCTCGCCTTTTTTTACATGAAAACTGATGTTATCCACCATTTGCTTCTCGGTGTAGACCGGGTGATAAACACTCCAGTTTCTGGCTTCGAATAAAATCTCGCTGCCGACCTTTCTCTCCCTTTCCGGGAATCGGTTCGTCAGCTCGCGGCCTACCATTCCGCGGATGATCCTTTCTTCATCAATATTATGATCGTAGTTGTCCATTGTCTCGATCGTCGCGCCGTCGCGAAGAACCGTGATCCGGTCGGCCACATAAGCAACCTCGTTCAGCTTATGCGTTATGATGATGCAGGTCATGCCTTCTTTTTTGAAACGGAGCATCATGTCCAGAAGCATTTTGGAGTCTTCCTCATTCAGAGACGAGGTCGGCTCGTCCAGGATCAGCAGTTTAACATTCTTCGAAAGCGCCTTGGCGATCTCGACCAGCTGCTGTTTTCCTGTTCCTATATCTTTTATCAGCACGGATGAGCTTTCCTTCAGTCCCACCCGTTTCATGTTGTCCGTCGCCTGTTTATATGTCTCGTTCCAGTCGATCTTTCCGAATTTATTTCTGCGCTCATTGCCCAGGAACATATTCTCTGCTATCGTCAGTTCCGGGATCAGCGCCAGCTCCTGATGGATGATGACGATCCCAAGCTTTTCGCTGTCACGGATGTTTGAAAACCTGCAAGTTTCACCATTATAGACGATATCCCCTGTGTACTGTCCGAACGGGATCGTACCGGACAGCACATTCATCAGAGTGGATTTTCCCGCGCCGTTCTCACCGACCAGCGCGTGGATCTCTCCACTCTGAATCTGGAGGTTGACGTTATCCAGCGCCTTCACGCCGGGATAAGTCTTCGTAATATTTTTCATTTCCAGAATATAATCTGCCACGTTAGTTACCTCCGGTGATGTGCTGCCTGTCCTTTACTGAACTGCTTTAGGATATCCGTCGGCTCCCATCGTATAGTAGCCTGTGTCGATCAGATCCGCCTCGATCGAATCCTGCGTTACAACTGTAGGCGTAAGCAGATAAGAGGGGATCAGGCCGGTTCCGTTATCATAGGACTCCGTGTCATACGCGCAGTCGAAATCCCATCCGGCTTCGCCGATCAGGCCTTCATCCGGAGTTTTTCCGTCCAGAATGGCGATGCCCAGGTCAAGCGTAGCGACCGCCTCGTTCGCAACAGCCTTATATACTGTCATTGTCTGTTTTCCATCTATGATATTTGCAAGATTTGCCTCGTCGCCATCCTGTCCGGTGATGACTACGTCGTTAGAGCCCGCATAATCAGATTCGATCGCCTGCGTAACTCCCAGTGCCGTGGAGTCGTTTGAGCAAAGCGCAATGTCGAGCTGGGTTCCGTCAGAATAATTGGAACCAAGCACATTCTGGAATCTGGTCATTGCGGTTGCGGTATCCCAGTTCTTCGTAGCCACCTGCTCAAAATCAGTCTGACCGGAAGGGACATTCAGGATGCCTGCATCCAGATATGGTTTCAGAGTATCGTATGCACCGTTAAAGAAGAACGGCGCGTTGTTATCTGCCGGATCTCCGGCGGTAAACTCGATATTATAGGTTTCAGAAGTGTCGTTTTCATCCAGACCAAAGGTATCGATCACAAACTGTCCCTGCAGTTGGCCGACCTTATAGTTATCAAATGAAACGTAATAGCTTACGGCATCGGAATCCATGATCAGACGATCATAGGAAATTACAGGAATATCGGCGCTCTTCGCGTCATCTAGCACCCTCGTCAGTGACTGGCCGTCGATTGCCGCGATAACAAGCAGGTCTACGTCATCCGCGATCAGTCCCTCAACGTCCTTCACCTGCTGGTCGATCTTATTGTCGGAATAAGTAAGCTCGACCTGATATCCCTTTTCCTCGAATCTGTCCTTCAGATAAGAGCCGTCACGATTCCATCTCTCAAGGGATTTGGTGGGCATCGCGATTCCTACCGTCTGTCCGCCGCCTGCTGCCGCCGTTGTGCCCGCAGACCCTGACGATGTCTCAGATCCGGCAGAAGCGCCGCCGGATCCGCCCGTTCCGCCGCAGGCCGTAAGTGACAAAGTCATTGTTCCAATAATAGCTGCTGTCAAAATCTTTTTCATGTTGTCCTCCTTTTCTAGCACATAATTTTGCAAACAACTTTTGTTAATTACTTTTATAAACATTATTTACATATATGTCAATGGCTCCACTTGATTTATTGTAATTTCGTCAAATGATACCTAAAAACCGAATTCCATTTTGTAGGTTTTTATAAAAACGGAACCGGGGACGGAGACAAGTTCCACCTTTTCCGCAGCAAAGCTGCGCAAGGTGGAACTTGTCTCCGTCCCCGGTTCCGTCGTACCGCCGTCAAATGTTGCTGATATATTTTTCAATAAAATTCCAGGCTGTGCCGTACATGCCTGCTTTATGCAGGTATTTCCCAAGCTTAACATACGAGGTACCTTCGTCAAAAATATCAAGCCGGGCTATTTTTTCCTCAAGCTCGCTCATATACGGCTTCAGATATTCAATGAGAAATCCGCCTATGATCACATCACAGTCAAATACCCTGTGTATATTGCTGATCCCGATCGCAAGGTGCTCCAAAGCGTCCTCCCAGATCTCCAGATAGCTTTCATTCCCGTTCT
>DFHP01000003.1:31857-41958 GCA_002371335.1 Eubacterium sp. UBA3720 | reverse complement strand
CACGAATTATGCGCTGTTCCATGACGGGGAATATATTACGAAGGAGCAGATGAACGATAAAAAGTTTCTGAAGCTTGTAAACGGATAGGAGGGAGAGGATGGCATCAACAAAAGAGTATCTGGACTTTGTTATGGAGCAATTATCAGAATTGGATGAAGTCAGCAGCCGGGCGATGATGGGAGAATATATCCTTTATTATCGTGGAAAGGTATTTGGTGGAATATATGATGAGTGAGTTGGTTCAAAGCATGTGGGAAGAGCTGCCTTGGTGGCAGAAATACACATTAACACTGAACGAGGCATCTGAGTATTTCGGTATTGGATATAAGAAGCTGAAGCTTTTTATCCAGCAACATCCTGAAGAAGATTTCGTCCTCTGGAACGGCAACAGAGCACTGATCAAGTGTGAGCAGTTCGAGAAATACATGGATAGCCAGATGATTGTGATATGACCGGAAAAACTTTTTCAAATTTATGTGGTAAATGAGTCATGTCTGTGGTAAGCTATTGATACATAGTCGGATACATACTATGTAGTCTACAAATAGCATAGATGAACATGGCCCTCTCAAACTGAAAGGAGACGATGTTTAATGAGCGAAAAAAGACGCGATAATAAGAATCGCATTCTTCGCACAGGAGAGAGCCAGGAAGCGGATGGTCGCTATAAGTCCAGATACATCGATGCCAACGGGAAACGCAAGTCCGTGTACAGTTGGAGACCGGTAATATTGGAGGTTTCTATGATACGAGTGTTATTCGTCTGCTGGGGCAACATCTGCAGGAGCCCCATGGCAGAGTTTGTAATGAAAAAAATAGTTGAGGAGGAGGGGTGCGCGGATCAGTTCGTCATCGAATCTTCCGCGACAAGCTCGGAGGAAATATGGGGAGGAAGAGGCAATCCCGTCTATCCTCCTGCCCGGGAGGAGCTGGCCCGGCACGGGATCTCCTGTAAAGGAAAGAGGGCACAGCTTTTGAAAAGATCGGATTATGACAGATATGATTTCCTCATAGGCATGGAGGACATCAACATTCGTTACATGAACAGGATCTTAGGCGGAGATCCGGAAAAAAAGATAACGAAACTTATGAGTTATACAAATGAAGGCGGAGACATAGATGATCCGTGGTATACAGGAGATTTTGAAGGCGTTTACCGTCAGATCGAGAGCGGATGCAGAGGGCTTCTGAAGTATCTGAAAGACTCCGGACAGATTTAAGAAATTGAAAATGAAAGATTCTGATATGCAAAAAGAGGTCAGTGTCGCCAGGTGTGATACGTATGACAGTGAAACAGTGAAGCAGGCTCTGGGAGAGGTGTTAAGACCGGTCGGCGGGCTGGATTTCGTGAAACCGGGCATGAAAGTTGCGGTAAAGATAAACATGGTCACGGGGAAAAATCCTGATACCGCGGTTACCACGAATCCGGTACTTGTGGCGGAGCTGTGCCGTATGCTGACAGAAAAAGGTGCCCGTGTGATCGTGGGAGACAGTCCCGGAGGACCGTTCCGGGCTCCGCTTCTAAAGGGAATGTATAGAAACAGCGGTCTGCAGATCACGGAGGATGCAGGAGCTGTTTTGAACGAGGATGTGAGCGTTGCGGATGCGGCTTTCACGGATGCAGTTTCCATGAAAACGTTTACTTATACATCATGGATCGATAAGGCAGACTGCATCATAAATTTCTGCAAATTAAAATCCCATGGCATGATGAATATGACTGCCGCGGTAAAAAATATGTTTGGCGTGATCCCGGGCGTGACAAAGCCGGAGTATCACATGAGATTTCCGGATCATGCGGCTTTCGCAAATATGCTGGTGGACATTCAGGAGTACTTCAGACCGGTGCTTCATATAGTGGACGCTGTGGATTGTATGGAGGGGAATGGTCCGACTGCAGGCACGCCCCGGCATATGGGGCTGCTGCTGGCAAGCCGGAAACCCTACGATCTGGATCTGGTATGTGCGCACCTCATAGGCCTTGACGTGAAGGATGTTCCCACGCTGCAGGCAGCCGTAAAGAGAGGCCTGTCCGCAGGTGATTATAGTGAGGTAAAAACATATATCACCGGCGTTGATCCTGAGGGCTATGTGATCCCTGATTTCCGCAGAGCTGATTCAAAGCTGGATATTACGTTTATCAGTTTTGGTCCGGCTCAGAGGCTGGTCACCGGCATTACGCGGACGCTTTTATCCACGCAGCCAAAGGTAAATAAAAAGGAATGCATCGGATGCAGGAAATGCTATGAGGTTTGTCCTGCAAAGGCGATCACAATGAAGAATAAGAAGCCGAAGATCGACAGATCCAAATGCATTCGCTGCTTCTGCTGTCAGGAGTTTTGTCCCGCAGGGGCTATGAAGGCGTCACATGGCGGTTTTTTGCGCCGCGGAAGATAGGGCCGGGGAATTAGAAATGAAAAGCTTCGCGTTTTGCGAAGCCTGTGATCTGGGATATTAAGCTTCGCGTATTTTACGCTGAAGCGTGTTCAGTACTAGCTTTTTGTTCGCGCTCCACTTAGGTTCTATCAGGAGCTTTTTCGGCCCGTCGCCGGTCATTCGATGAATGACTGTCTCTTCCGGCAATATGCGGAGACAGTCCACTATCAGATCGCAGTATTCTTCCAGTGACAATATATGAAACGGCGTTTGTTCGTATTCTGACGCGAGGGCGGTGCCTTTGAGCACATGCAGCAGCTGGAGCTTGATTCCCTGCAGGGGCGGTTCCAGACCGGATAGATAGCGTATCGTTTCAATCATATCTTCCCGGGTTTCTCCCGGAAGTCCGAGGATCACATGGACGATCACGGTAAATCCCCGTGAGCGGAGCTCATGATAGGCTTTTAAAAATGTGTTCAGATCATAACCGCGGTGTATATGCATCGCGGTTTTTTCATGTATCGTCTGAAGACCAAGCTCGATCCATATGCGGTCACCGGGCCTGGAGCCTGTTCCGGTTTCTTTGTCAGAGGAAAGCACGGCCGTTTCATTTACATCGGGAGTCCGGAGCGGTTCATTTATTTCGGGCAGCGCGGCGAGACGGGAGAGCATGTCCATTATGTCCGGTCCCAGACAGTCCGGCCGTGTCCCGATCGAAAGGGCGGCGATTTCAGGACGTCTCAGAGTGTCGGCGTAAAGCGAAAAGAGGCGGTCCGGATCGCCGTAGGTGTTGGTGAAAGATTGGAAATACGCTATGTAGCGGCGGTCTTCCGGAGCGATTCCTGAGGGAAATTTTCTGTTTACTTTTTCTTTTGCCAGTTCTATTTGATTATCCAGTGGCAGAAGCGGCGCCGCGAATTCTCCGGAACCTCCTTCCGAGCAGAATGTGCAGCCGCCTGTTCCTATACGTCCGTCACGGTTCGGACAGGAGCAGCCGCTCTGGAGCGCGAGCTTGTATACCTTTGTTCCGAACACATTTTTAAGGTGTTCGGATAAACTCAGATATTTCATGTTTTACCTCAAATAAAAGTATTGTATAATGATGGAAAATAATTTCAGATTCTTCATATGGACATAATAATAACACAGACCCGGATCTGAATTGAAGGATAAAGAGGCAGATGAGATGGATAAAGAAGATATCATGGACATGAAAGAAAAAATGGAGAAGACAGATCCTGTTCTTCATAAAACGCTGCAGGAGCTGATCGATGATAACCTGGTCGATCCGGAAAAGATCAACAATAAAGATGTGCTGAATAAGTCGCTGAAGGAACTGATCGCAGAGAATGTGGCTGCCGAGCAGATAGCCCGGAATATTTCGGAAGCCGGGACAGAACATGAAAAGAAGCATCAGGTGAATGCTGTTCTGGGCGCGCTCGGTCTTTTGACGGAAGGTGTGGTAAACACCGCCAGGATCATTGCAGAGGTCATCACAGAGGGAGAGGAGGATGCTCCGGAGCCTGCGAAGATTGATGCAGAGTATGAGACGATATGGGATATGGTAAGGTATATCCCGAATAATAATCCTATCGTTTATAATCTGTGTTTTATGGTCAAATGGGTCATACTGAGCGCCGTCATTGGAGTTGCCGTGGGAGCTGTCGGGACCGGTTTTTCCTATGCGTTATCCTATGTGACAGCGCTCAGAGGAAGCTATCCCTGGCTGCTTTATCTGCTTCCGTTCGGCGGTCTGGCTATAGTGTTTTTATACCGGCTTGGCAAAAATGAGAATGATAAAGGAACCAATCTGGTCCTGATGTCTATACATCAGAGCGATCAGCTGCCGCCTGTCATGGCGCCGCTGATCTTTATCTCCACAGCGATCACGCATCTTTTCGGAGGATCTTCGGGCCGGGAGGGAGCGGCACTGCAGATGGGCGGATGCATAGGGCAGAATATCGGCAAAGCTATGAAGTTCAACGACAGCGATGTGACGATCATGACCATGTGCGGTATGTCCGCGGCTTTTGCGGCGCTTTTCGGTACGCCTATCGCGGCTGCGTTTCTGGCTATGGAGATAGCCAGCGTGGGAGTGCTTTACTACGGCGCGCTGGTGCCATGTGTTTTCTCGGCGCTGATCGCACAGAATTTCGCGGCGCTTTTGGGTGTGGAAGCTGACGCCTTTACGATAAAGATCATTCCGGATTTTACGCTTCGCACGGCTGCGATCTGCTCTGTTCTGGCAGTTCTGAGTGCTCTGGTGAGTATTCTTTTCTGTCTGGTCATGCATAAAAGCGGCGCGCTCTATAAACGGCTGATAAAGAATCCGTATCTGCGGATTTTTGCCGGAGGCCTTATAGTCATTGGTCTTACAAAGCTTTCCGGCGGAACATTGTACAACGGCGCCGGCATGCCTGTGATCGAAATGGCCATTGAGGGAAGCGCCCCGATGTTTGCGTTCCTGCTGAAGATTTTGTTTACCGGCGCGACTCTGGGAGCAGGCTACAAGGGAGGAGAGATCGTTCCTGCGCTTTTCACCGGAGCAGCTTTTGGGTGTACTTTTGCGGCGGCAGCCGGCGTAAGCCCCGCTATATGCGCGGCTGTAGGTATGGCGTCGCTGTTCTGCGGCATCACGAACTGCCCTGTTTCATCACTGCTGCTCTGTCTGGAATTGTTTGGCCCGGAAGGAATGGTTTATTATCTGCTTGCTATCGCGCTCAGTTATACTTTCTCGGGATATTTCAGCGTATACGGGGCTCAGAAGATCGTATATTCAAAACACAGAAACAAATATATCAATCGAAAAACCATCTGACCAGCGATACGGAAAGCAGTGTCATGTGCACGGGAGAAAGGGCTTTGTGCGGATTGTCCTGAACGAATCTTGTAATTGTTTTAAAAATTCGTTAAAATAATAAACGACTTGGGATTACAGGAAACCTTGCTTGTGTTTGAAAGAACAGGTGAGGATGAACAGGTTGCGTAAAAACATGAGAATATTTGCGCGGAATGTGGTTTTCTGCGCGGTCACTTTTTTCTGCATCCTTCTGATCGCCGGATGCGGCAGCGGAAAGGTAGCTTATTATGTGAAAGGCACATCCGGGACGCAGGAAGTCTCCGGACCATCGGGCATATCCGCGGCGGAATACGGAATGGATGGAGCAGATGAAACAAATGGAACGGCTGCGAAGCATACCGGGGGATCGTCGTTTAATGATGCCGGAAACACAGCAGACGGAGGAATGATCTATGTGTATGTATGCGGCGCGGTAAATGCGCCTGGCGTGTATACATTTCCGGAAAACAGCCGTGTATATGAGGCGGTGAATGCCGCCGGAGGTCTGCGGGGAGATGCGGATGCGGCTGCGCTGAATCAGGCCGGGAAACTATCTGACGGTATGCAGATCACAGTCTATACTGTTGAAGAAACGACTGCGGGAGCAGTGAATAATGCGGCGCCGGAAGCTGTGCCGGGCGGAGAGGGAGCATCCTCTGACGCCAGGATAAATATTAATACGGCGACGCTGGAGGAGCTTACCACGCTGAGCGGGATCGGCGGATCCAGGGCGGCAGATATCATTGCATACAGAAATGAACATGGATTTTTTTCTGATATCAGAGAGATAACCAATGTCTCCGGTATAGGAGACAGGATGTTTGAAAAAATCAAGAATGATATTACCGTCTGAGGAGCTTTGCGATTGCCGGCTGAGCCGGAGAAGAATGTTATACTTATTTAGGAGAATATCATGGCTAGAAGAGTACTTGTTGTCGATGATGAAAAACTGATCGTTAAGGGAATCCGTTTTTCCCTTGAACAGGAGGGTATGCAGGTGGACGCCGCTTATGACGGCGAGGAAGCGCTTGCTATGGCAAAGGAGAATAAATACGATATTATTCTTCTGGATATTATGCTTCCGAAGATGAACGGTCTGGATGTGTGCCAGCAGATCCGTGAATTTTCCACCGTACCAATCATTATGCTGACAGCGAAAGGTGAGGACATGGATAAGATCATGGGACTGGAATACGGTGCCGATGACTATATTACGAAGCCTTTTAATATTCTGGAGGTAAAGGCCCGCATAAAAGCGATCATCCGCCGTTTGGGTAAAAATGAAGAGGAAGTGGGACAGGCGAAGGTCATCGAGGTCGCTGATCTGAAGCTTGACGTGGACAGCAGAAGAGTATTCATAGGCAGCCGGGAAGTAAACCTGACAGCAAAGGAGTTTGATCTTCTGAGCCTTCTGGTATTCAATCCGAATAAAGTCTACAGCCGGGAGAACCTTCTGAACATCATCTGGGGCTATGAGTACCCGGGAGATGTAAGGACCGTGGATGTTCATATCAGAAGACTGAGGGAGAAAATAGAGGAAAATCCGAGCGACCCGAAGTTCGTTCATACAAAGTGGGGAGTTGGTTATTATTTCCAGGTTTAAATTAAAATCAAAATTCAAATTTTTCCGAAGCATCAGATTTCGTATCATGATGCTTCTGTTTTTCATCGGAATTATTCCCGCGATCCTGATAGAGATGGTTCTTGTGCGGAGCCAGGTGAACAGATCCATCGAACAGAGGACCGTAGTGGTGCAGAATCAATGCGATATCATCTGCGATCAGCTGTACCGGGAGGATTATCTGAACGATCCGGATAATGAAGTGGTCAACGGCGAGCTGGGGATACTGACGAATATTTACGGGGGCCGGGCGATCGTGGTCAACAGCGATTATAAGATCGTACACGATACTTTCCATCAGGACACCGGAAAATACATGGTTTCCCAGATCGTGATAGACGCTTTTTCCGGTAAGGAAACGCATAAGTATGTGAAAGAGAACCAGTATATCGAGCTTGCAATGGGGATCAGCGATCCGACGGGAGCCTCTGATGAGATATCGGGTATTCTTCTGGTAAGCGTGTCAACGACGGAGATCCAGCTGACGAAAGCGTTTCTGGAGCGCAGAGGCATGATCATACTGATCGTGGTGATACTTCTGATACTTCTGATCGGAAGTCTGCTTTCGGGAGTTCTGGTAAAGCCGCTTCTCCGGATCACGGATTCCATAGACGAGATCACCGAAGGGTATCTGGAGGAGGATATCTCTGTTCCGGATTATCTGGAGACAGAGCTTATCACGGATGCGTTTAACCGAATGATGAAGCGTATCCGGACGATGGATGAATCCAGAGAAGAGTTTGTATCCAATGTCAGTCATGAGCTGAAAACGCCGCTGGCTTCCATGAAGGTGCTGGCAGACGCGCTGAATTCCCAGCCGGATATTCCGGTGGAGCAGTATCGGGAATTTATGCAGGATATTTCCCAGGAGATCGACAGAGAGAATTCGATCATCACGGATCTGCTCTCGCTCGTGAAGCTGGACAGAAGATCCGAGGATCTGAATATTGAGACGACGAACATCAATGAGCTTCTGGAAATGCTCATCAAACGTCTGAAGCCTATCGCGGATCTTAAGAATGTTCGTCTGATTCTGGACAGCTTCAGGCCTGTCAATGCTGAGATCGATCAGACAAAGATCGCGCTCGCGCTGTCCAATATCATAGAGAACGCGATCAAATACAACAAGCCTGAGGGAGGCTGGATAAGAATCTCGCTGAACGCGGATCAGAAATATTGCTATGTGACGATCGCAGATTCAGGAATAGGTATTCCTGAAGAGGCTCAGGATCATATTTTTGAAAGATTTTACAGGGTTGACAAGAGTCATTCAAGAGAGATAGGCGGTACCGGACTGGGTCTGGCGATCACCAGAAACGCGATCGTTATGCACAGAGGCGCTATACGTGTTTACAGCAAGCCGGGTGAAGGAACGACCTTCTCAGTAAGGCTGCCGCTTGTGTACATTTCGTGAGAAAGGAGGCTGCTTTGATTTTTCGTAAAAGAAATAATAGAAAACAGAAATGTATTGCAGCTTTTTTTCTCCTGCTCTGCCTCACCATGGGAGGATGCAGCTTTCCTCCGGAGCTTCCTGACGGTGCAGCCGGGGAAGATGAGAAGACATACTACGCTTATTATATTAATAAAAACGAGGATCAGCTGATTGAAGAAAAGCTGGATATGAAGGTGGATGACGGTGACGGCGGTAATGAAGGGCTGCTGCAGAAGATCCAGAATGTCGTAACGGTACAGCCGGAAGGACATGACGCTGATGAAAAGGAAGCATTGCTTCCTGATAATATCAGGATCGAGAACCTGGAGATCACAGACGGTACTCTGACGATCACTCTGAGCCGGGAATACGGTTCTATGAGTGCGGGCCGGGAGATGCTTTCGAGACTTGGTCTGGTGAAAAGCTTTACGCAGATCCCGGGCGTGGATAAGGTTGTATTCATGCTGGGAAACACCCCTTTTAAGGACAGTAAGGGAAATGTGATCGGAGCGCTTAATCAGGACTGTTTTGTGGAGAGCGCGGGTGAGGATATCCATACATATCAGTCAAGCTATGCAGTGCTGTATTTTGCCGACGAGAGCGGTACGCGTCTTGTTCCGGAAGGAAGAAAAATCTATTACACCAGCAACGAAACTCTGGAGCAGGTGATCGTGGAGGAAATGATCCTTGGACCGCAGTCTCAGGGGCATTATGCCGTGATCGCTCCGGAGACAAAGATCCTCAGCGTTGTAACGCAGGATGACATATGCTATGTGAATCTGGCAGGCGCATCAACGGGAAGCGCTGTTGATGTGCTGGAAAACGTGCGGATCTATGCGATCGTAAATTCACTGGCGGAAAACTGTAAAGTAAAACAGGTCCAGTTCTCCATTGACGGCGATACGAGGGGAAACTTTGGGGGAACGATGCCTTTAAGTCAGCTTTACGAAAAAGATTTCAGTCTGGTGAACGAACAATGATCCGGCTTCGGAGGTTTCAGTTTATTAGTAAAAAGAGGTGATCAGGATTATATACAGAAGACCGCTGTGTCTTATATGTATCGTGCTCATGCTTCTGATATGCCTGGCAAAGCTAACGGGAGTGCCTTTGGGAGGCGCTCCCGTTATTCAGAAAAACGGAAAAATAACAGATATATCTGCAGGCTCCGAGGAAGGAGCGGCGGATATCGGACAGGCGATCGACAGGGAACAGAATCTATATATTCGGGGAGTGATCTTATCGCGGACGCAGACCGCAAAGACTGTACAGTATGTGCTTGAGGACGCTGTTATCTCAGAGAAAAAGATCTCCCCTGGAGATTCGCGAAGCATGGCAAAGCGCGGTATATCCGCGGAATACACATCAGATCAAAAGACAGAAAATCAAAAACAGGCATATCTGATTACAAAGCTTAACAAAATACATCTCAATAAAATACATCTCAATAAAAGATATTTAAACGAAACATATCTAAACGATAAAAACAAAACGCATCTAAACGATAAAAACAAAACGCATCTGAATGATAAAAACAAAATCCATCTAAAAAATAATCATCCAGACAATATAATAAATACGAAGCTCACTGATCAGGAGATTTTTCATAATATGCAAATGGCGTCTTACGCGGGACTGCACACAGGCAGGATCATTGTAAGGGACGAAAAAGGATCTGATCTGGCCATCGGTTCGGAAATTGTGATATTCGGAGATCCGGAAGTGATCAGAGGACCCGGGAATCCGGGGGAATTTGATCTGAAAAGCTATTATGCAGCTTCAAAGATTTTTTTCTCTGTCAGGGCGAAGCATGTGGAGGTGGCCGGAAAACAGAA
>DFHP01000003.1:659-31726 GCA_002371335.1 Eubacterium sp. UBA3720 | reverse complement strand
AGGTAATGGATCAGAAGTCTGCAGGGGTTTTGTCCGGGATGCTGCTGGGGGACAGGGAGTTTCTGCAGGAGGAAAGCAAGATAGATTTCAGACTGGGAGGATTGACACATGTGCTGGCAATCTCAGGCCTTCACATATCTTTTCTTGGAAACGGAATATTTGTTATCCTGCAATATGCCGGTCTGCCTCTGGCGGCGGCAGCCCCGCTCTCGGCGATCATGATGTTTTTATATTGTCTGTTCGCAGGATCTCCTGTTTCCGCGGTCCGGGCGGCGATCATGTTTGCGGTGATGACGGGAGCCCGTATGACCAAACGAAGTTATGATACACTTTCCGCGCTGGCGCTTGCGGCGATTCTCATGCTTCTGTATGAACCACATATATTGTTTTACGCAGGGTTTCAGATGTCGGTCGCAGCGGTGGCAGGAGCAGCGGTGGTATATCCGGTGCTGAACGGGATGATCCCGCAGGATTTCTGGAGACGCGGCAGTCCTGAAAAGAGGTACCTGGAAAAGGTTATGGAGGCGGCGTTTTTATACATATCGATCACATTGGCGACAGTGCCCCTGACGGCGTTCTATTTTTACGAGATACCATTGATGGGGCTCTTTACAAATGTTGTTTTGGTTCCAATGACAGGAATGATACTCTGCGCCGGAGTGGCCGGCTCGGTGGTCCTTTTTTTGGCAGGCATGACGGGAATCGGAGCCTGCGGCCGCCTTTTCGCAAAGATCTCGCTTTTTCCTGCGGACATGCTGCTTCGTATCTTCGGAAAGATCGCAGGAGCTATACGGGAGCTGCCCCTTACTACATGGATCTGCGGACAGCCTTCGGTTCCGCAGCTGTTTGTTTTTTACGCATGTCTTACGATTTCAATGATCCTGCTCCGTGCAAGGCGGAGGAGAAAAAAACTGCCGGGGCGCATATTACGGTCAGAAAAAACACTTCGTTTACTTCCTTATCTCCTGCTTTCAGCCGGAATTTTCATTCTTTTCTTCAGAATACATGAACCTCTGAAAATGACTATGCTTTCAGTGGGACAAGGGGATGGTCTGGTCATTCAGCATAGCGGAACAGTATATATCGTTGATGGAGGCAGCAGCGATGAGAGTAATGTGGGAAAATATACCATCATTCCCTGCCTGAAACAGCAGGGGATAACACATGTGGAAGGGATCTTTCTGTCCCATGGGGATGCCGATCATTATAATGGGATAGAGGAAATACTGGAATCCATCAGGAATAAGGAGCTTGCTGTTAAGGTAAAATACCTGATGATGCCCTGCTGGATGAAAGAAGATGAGACGGGAAAACGTCTTTTTCAGACAGCAGAAAAAGCAGGCGTTAAGGTTAGATATCTCAGTGCGGGAGATAAGATCGTCGATAAGAAAGGAAAAGAGATGACCATCGGGATACTGTTTCCCGGAGAAGACTATCAGGGCAGCGGCAACGAAGCGTCAATGACAATGGAATTGGAGCTTGGAAGTTTTTCCGCCTTGCTGACAGGAGATCTGGAGGGCGAGGGGGAAAAAAACGCAATCCATGCAATGAAGGATGTCGATGTGCTGAAGGTAGGGCATCACGGTTCCCGAAACGCAACGTCAGAGGAGATGCTGAAAATCTGTTCGCCTGAGGTATGTCTGATCTCTGCTCCGAGAAACAGCCGGTACGGACATCCGCATCAGGAAACCCTCGACAGGATCAAAAACGCAGGGGCAGATTATTTCGTCACGAAGGACCTTGGAGCTGTCACAGTGATAAGTGACGGCAAACAATATCGGATCATCCGGGAAGGCGGCTGATCATATTGTTAAAAAATGGCGTGCAGGAACTTTTTTCAGACATATTAAGATGAAAACACAGGGATTGTCACCATGCTTGTTCGTATGTTAAAATAAACTGAATTATGCCGTTCGGAAAACTGAAAGTATGATTTATCCGTATAATATTCAGGTAATAGAGAAGCTCTGTGCAGTTGGGAAATTGTATAATGATTCAAACAAATTTCCCGCCTCCGGACTTTCGCAGCTGCCTGTGTAATACAAAAGCAAAGGAGATAGTTTGTGTGAGTAAACAGGATCATGGAAAAGATGGGGACAGTCTTCAAATGAATGAGCAGAGTCAGGGCACCGAAAACATGAACAAAGATCAGTCTGTGCCGAAAAAGAAAAAAGCAGAAAAGAAAAAGAGGGGCGGCGCGGTTGCCGGCTTTTTTATGACGTTATTTAATGTGCTTGTTTTTATAGTGATCCTGGGACTTGCCGGGTATCTGCTTCTTACGACCGAGAAGGTTAATTCTTTTTTATCGGAGCATGGAATCGACCTGGGAAGGCTGGGCATAAAAACCGCCACAGAGTATGAAAGGCCTTCAGCAGGAGTAAGGGATGCCGCGTCGTCGGGAAGTGCGGTCGTTACAGATATTCCCGGTGCGGAAACCGGAAAATCTGAGGGGTCCGGAAGCGGACATCATGACAGGACGACTATATACTGTCTTCACAGTACAGCTACAGACGAGTACCTGTATACGGCTGACGTATCAGAAATAACAGCGTTCTGTGAAGCCGGCTGGGAAATGAACGGAGCCGCATGGAGCGAGCCGGCAGAATCATCCTCGCCGGTTTACCGTCTGGTGAATCCTGCGTCAGGCGAGCATTACTATACCATGGATGAAGCCATGAGAACGCAGCTGGCACAGAGCGGCTGGACTGATGAAGGTATCGCATGGTATTCGAACGATGAAAAGGGAATCCCCGTATACAGACAGTTCAATCCCTATGGCACTACAGGAGTTTATCATTATACCTCCGATCAGAATGAGGTCAGTACGTATCTGGGATCAGGCTGGACAGACGAGGGGATCGCATGGTATGCGCTTGGAGAAGAGAAGGAGGAAGAGAACATACCTGAGCTGACGGAGCTTGTATTGAATGAGGAGAAAAAAGTCGGTTCTTCTGATACAAATAAGATCACTGTAATGTCTGAGCAGAATACAAACGGCGCTTATGCATATATTATGGTCGGCGTGGACGGCAATTCCGCGCTGGCGGAGAATGTCAACGCGCAGTCTCTGCAGTCCTTTGCGGTGGATATCAATAAATATGATAATTATAAAAATGTTCTCGTAGAGGCAAAGATAACTGAAACCGTGACAATGGTTTATATATTTGCCTACGATGATAACAATGTTTACAGCATAGGCTCTGTTGAGGCAAGCGCAGGCGCGTTCTCGCCGGAGTCGATCGACGGAAGAGGTGGTTTTACCACTTATAAATTCGGAAACAGCATGGTGAATGAAGTGTATTACTTTACCGGCAGAAGCCAAAATTATGTGATCGATGGCACGCTGCTTGCTGATCCGAAGCCTACGCTCGGATTGTTTAACAATGCCGCGGGACAGGTCGTGACCGGAGAAAACCAGTACATCGTCATGAACAGCGAGGCGTTTATAGAGGACGTTGAAGGAACGATGGCTATAACTACACAGCTTTTCTCGGCGCCGGGAGGCAGTCAGTCCGGACTTGTTACTGCGGGAACGCCTGTCAGACTGACCACAATGCAGATCCATACGAACGGTTCGGGAGAAAATGTTTATTATTTCCTTCATTCCGAGACAGCTTCAGGATGGGTCAGGGCTAATGACAATCTGCTGACGGGAATGACCGTTGCAGCGGGATGATCTTAGAGAATTCAAGTCTCGCTTGCGAGACTTGGCCCGGGATTCAGGTCAGCTTCAGCTGACATCTTCCGGACCGGATCCCTGAGCATCCTCGTGGAGCGTTTATCTCAGTGGTGTGTATTGGCCCCCGTTGAGAAGAGTTTGTCATAACCCGCCGCTTAAGAGGCGGGGGTCATCTTACACAAAAATGGACACCAACGGTGCAGGAAAGGAAAGCTATGCAGATGGTTTTTAATATTATCATCAGTAGTTTAACAGGAGCTATTCTGGTCTGCGGTATTTTGCTGGTCATCGTGCAGTGGATGCGTCTGCACAACGAAAAGAGTTTTGCCCGAGATCATCAGAAGGCGGAGATGAGTGACCGGAGACTGCAATGGGAAAGGCCTGCCGCCGCCGGGGAAAAGACCCGTTTCGGTATCCCCGTGGATGGAGGCGCCTCTGAAAAAGATATAAAAAAAGATATAACAGAGCGGATCGGTCGGTTAATGGAAACGCCGGAAAATCTTTTGGGGCCGGGAACTGAGTTGCTGGAGCTGACAAAGCTGCTGGCCGCTTCCGAGGGGAAAATGCCGCCCACAGTACAACGGATGATCCCGAAGCTGGAGGAGATCGCTCTTGACCATGCATACGGCAGGGAGCGGGGTAGGGACTTTCCGGCCGAAGAGACCGCAAGAGCCGGATACTATCTGGAGGTGATCAGGAAGGTCCTTTCCTGAAAGAGCAGAAATAAGAAGGAATTGTTTTATGAATAAATATGATTATCTGATTGTCGGAGCCGGTCTTTACGGCGCGGTATTTGCCAGGGAGGCAATGGACGCGGGAAAGAAAGTGCTTGTCATTGATAAAAGACCGCATATCGCGGGAAATGTATATACAGAAAAGATCGAAGGCATAAACGTACATAAATACGGCGCTCATATATTCCATACAAACAACACAAAGGTGTGGGAGTATGTGAACCGCTTTGCCCGGTTCAACCGATTCACGAATTCCCCCGTGGCAAACTACAAAGGTGAACTATATTCGCTGCCCTTTAACATGTATACCTTTAATAAAATGTGGGGAGTAGTCACGCCGGAAGAGGCGGCTGCCAGGATCGAGGAACAGAGAAAGGCGGCCGGTATCACGGAGCCGGAGAATCTGGAGGAGCAGGCGATCTCTCTGGTAGGTACAGATATTTATGAGAAACTGGTCAAGGGATATACGCAGAAGCAGTGGGGCAGAAAATGTACAGAGCTGCCGGCGTTCATCATCAAACGTCTTCCGGTACGTCTGACCTTTGACAATAATTATTTTAACGCGCTTTATCAGGGTATTCCCATCGGAGGATATACGGCGATGACCGCAAATATGCTGGATGGGGCAGAGGTACGTCTGGAGGAGGATTATCTGGCTTCGAAAGAGGCGTACGACGCAATGGCAGACAAAGTGATCTATACAGGCCCCATCGATGCGTATTTCGGATATTCGCTCGGATATCTGGAGTATCGCTCGGTACGCTTTGAAAATGAAATTCTGGACAAACCGAATTTTCAGGGCAATGCGGCGGTCAATTATACAGACGCTGAGACGCCCTGGACAAGGATCATCGAGCATAAATGGTTTGAATTCGGCAAAGACGCGGAAGGAAACGATCTGCCAAAGACGGTCATCAGCCGCGAATTCAGTTCTGAATGGAAACCGGGCGATGAACCCTATTATCCGGTCAATGATGAAAAAAACAGCGCGCTTTATGAGAGATACCGTAAGCTTGCGGAAAAAGAGGATCATGTTATCTTTGGCGGCAGGCTCGGAGAGTATAAATATTATGATATGGACGCGGTCATTGCAGCAGCGCTTGAGCGCACAGGAAATGAAATCTGACATATTAATGATCACGTATACGTAATTATTTGTTATAATACAGACATACTCAGAGAACGAACAGAACAGTTTTTTATGATTACAGTGAAAAAAGCTGCGAACGCTGCGGGAAAGAAAGATATATTGTTTCAGAGTCCTGCAGAGGCAGATATTCACAGGGAGGTGGAATCATGATTTTTAATGTTATGGGAAAAAAGGGCAGACCGGTCATCATCCTGATCCACGGAATGATGAGCAATGAAAAAATGGTTATGCCGGTGGCAGAACATCTGAAAGAGAATTACTATGTGATCGTTCCGACGCTGGATGGACATTATAAAGGGTCCCGCCACTTTATTTCCAAAGAAGGAGAAGCGCTTAAGATCCTCCGGTATCTTAAGAAAAAGAATATCAAAGAGGTGGCTCTTGTGCAGGGCGTAGACCTTGGCGCGGCGGTTGCCATGGAGCTTGCGAGAGTTTCGGATATTCCGATCAATCATTTTTTCCTGGACAGCGGCATGTTTTTCCGGCTTTCTGCTCAGGCGATCGAGCGAATGAGAAAGAAAGCGCAGAGATATGTAAATATGTGCGCCGGCAAGGAAAAGGGAAAAGCATATGTCTCCGTGATGAATGATTCCCGTGTCAAACTGATGATCAGCCATAACTCTCTGGTTAATTCCAAAGTGGTCAATAATTTTGTAGATACGGCCAGATACGTATCGCCCGTGACGGTCAGAAATATCACAGAGACACTGTTTAATACGAACCTTCCGGCACTGGACGTGGTAATGCAGAAAAGGCTCATCTTTTTCTATGAAAAAAATGATTTTTCCAGAAAATCTAAAAAGCGCCTGAAAAAACAGTACCCATATGCGGATTTCAGAGATATATACGGATTTGAACACGCAGAGTTTATGTATTCCAACCCTGAGATGTACGCGGAGTATCTGAAGAATGTCATAGGAGCGTGAGCTGAAAAGGAGAAAAGATGGAAGCCTTAGTTGTAACATATCATTGTAAGTCGGGTAAACGTGAGGAATTTGTAAATGCGATCCGTGCCGAGGGAATAGACAGGAAGTGTGCCGCGGAGAAAGGAAATCTCCGTTATGAGTACGCTTATTCTCTGGAGCACGAGGATGATCTGATCCTGCTGGAGAACTGGGAGACGGCGGAAAATGTGACTTCCCACGGTCAGCAGGCTCACTACAAACGCCTCGGAGAGCTGAAGGCAATCTATGTGAATGATACAGTGTTGGATCGATATCATAAGGATTAATGAATGGATAATCTTTTTATTGTGATTCCGGCATATAACGAAGAAAAGAACATTCTTCAGGTACTCGAAGAATGGTATCCGGTGATCCGTCGTCATCCTGGCGGCGGATCATCTCGTTTACTGGTAGTGGATGACGGAAGCACAGACGGCACGGCCGGGATCGTTAATGAATATATCCTGAGACACAGAATGGTGACTTATCTGTACAAACGCCATGGAGGCCGCGGCAGCGCTCTTCACGCCGGCTACAGATATGCGCTTGACCACGGAGCCGAGTATATATTTCAGACAAACAGCGACCGGCAGACAAAGGCGGCGGATATGGAGCCGTTCTGGAAAAGCAGAAAAGCTTTTTCGGCAATACAGGGATACAGAAAAAAGCTCCCCGGCATTATGCCTGTGGAAGAGATGGAAAGACAGGTGATCAGGAAGGCGTTTGGAGTTGATCTTCCGGACGCCGACGTACCCTTCCGCCTGATGCACTGGAGGGAACTGAGGGAAAACATGCTCCTGCTGAAACCGGATGAGCCTCTGACAAATCTTCTTTTGTCAGTGATCTACGCGAAAAGGGGGCAGTCGGTTCTGTATCTTCCCATAACAGTGCGTCCGGTCAAGAGAAACAGCAGCAGGATAATCAATAAAGAACTTCTGACCCGGACAGGTAAAGAGGCTTTGCTGGCTTTCACGGAAATCAACGAAGAAATGGACCGCAATATTTCCGTGCTGCAGCTGAAGCTGGAACAGTTCCGGTGGGGAAAGAGGACAGGGATATCCGTTTCGGACAGAATACAGAACGGGGAAGAGAAACGTCAGGAAGAAGGGAACAGATTTCTGACATCCGGGATCGCAGGGCAGAGAATGCTTCGAAAGATCCGTCTGAAAAAGCAATTTAAAAGATGGTCCTCGGGCACGGCCCGTACATATGGAGAAAAACCTCAAAAAACAGGATTCTTTCACAGAAGGCGGAAAAGCAGCGGGAAGGCTGCAGTCATGAAGCCCCACGGGGAGCAGCCGCAGGTCTGGATCAGAAGAAAGTAAACTGTTTATATAGCCTCGGAATTTCCGAGTTGGAAGAAAGTAAACTTTTCTGCGGCTGCGGAATTTCCGGATCAGAAGAAGGTAAACTGTTCCTGCAGCCGCGGAATTTCCGGGCAGGTCCTGAATTACAGATACATGAAAAAGATTAGTGAAGATATAAAGAACGGAACATTTGAACACATATACCTGCTTTACGGAGAAGAAGCATATCTGAGAAACCTATACAAAAAACGACTGCTTGAGGCTCTGGGAGCGGAGAAGTCCGGCATGAACTTTACAGTGTTTACCGGAGAGGACATGGACGAGAACGCAGTGATCTCGGCAGGAGAGACGCTGCCCTTTTTTGCCGAAAGGCGGGTGATACTTCTGGATGGAACAGGCGTGTGCAAAAAGAAAAATGAACTGCTTGCCGCATACGTAAAGGACATGCCTTCCTACCTTTATATTGTGATTGCCGATGAGCAGATCGATAAACGGGGAAAACTGTATAAAGAAATCAATAAGAACGGATATGCCGCCGCATTCGGCACACAGAGCGAGGACGTTCTTACCCGGTGGGTGCTGGGAATCCTGAAAAAAGAAGGAAAAAACATCACAAGGAACGATATGCGGCTTTTTCTGTCGATGACAGGAACGGATATGAGCATGATCAGCCAGGAACTTGAAAAGCTGATATGCTATACGATGGACAAAGACGTAGTCACCCGGGAGGATATCGAAGCTGTCTGCATCCCGCAGATCACAAGTCATATATTTGATATGGTGGCTGCGGTTTCCGAGCACCGGCAGCAGGATGCGCTTAACATGTATTATGAGCTCCTGGCATTGAAGGAACCTCCGATGCGGATACTTTTTCTTCTGGCACGGCAGTTTAACCAGCTTTTCCTGATGAAGGGCATGCAGAACGACGGACTTCCGGCACAGACAATTGCGTCCAAAGCAGGCGTGCCGCCGTTTGTTGTCAGAAAATCAGCGCCTGTCCTGAAAAGATACAGGGAAAGTGAACTTCTGGCAGCGGTGAAGGACTTCGTGCAGGCGGAGCAGGACGTAAAGACCGGACGTCTGGATGACAGGCTCAGCGTTGAGCTTATGATCATAAAATACAGCGGAGGGCAAAAAAACACACAACGCCTTGACAATTATTGATAAATGTTATATCCTATTCAAAGTGTGTTTGAAGGGATTTTCGTGTCTCCCCTGAAAAACCGATTCGAAAAAAATTTAAACAAATAATATATCTGGAGGTAGTCAAAGTGGCTAATATTAAATCCGCTAAAAAGAGAATCCTGGTAAGCAACAAGAGAGCAGCAAGAAATAAATCTATCCGTTCTGAAGTAAAGACTTGCATCAAGAAACTTCAGGCAGCAGTAGAGTCCGGAGATAAGGCAGCAGCAGAGGCAGTTCTGAAAGATACGATCTCTACGATCGATAAAGCCTGCACAAAGGGCATTTATCATAAAAACAATGCTTCCAGAAAGGTTTCACGCCTTAGCAAAGCAGTTGCAAAAATGCAGTAATCTGAATCAGAATGAATTTTTAAAAGTCTGTCGTTGACCCGCGACAGACTTTTTTTTTCGATATCCCCGGCAGAGGGAGAAATAAGTCCTTGGATTGCTCCGTTGCTGTGCAACTCCCGCAATCCTAAGCGATATCTCGCACTAAAGCACTGCGTGCCCGTGCTCGATATCGCTTGTCCTGCCAAATATCCAGCCACCCATTCAGACAAGTCTGATGGTTGCCTGGATCCTTGGCAGAGGACTTATACGATAAAAAGTGGTGGCGTATCTCTTTTTATCTTGTTATAATACGCGTTAGCATGTAATATAGCCGGTTTGCCTGCAGACATCAGGGAAGAGCGCCGAAAGCAGGAAAAGGAGAAAACTGATCCGGTATTATTCTTAAGTGAGGTGTAGATTGGGAACAATAGATCAAAGTAAAATCAGAAATTTCTGTATTATCGCTCATATTGACCATGGTAAATCAACGCTGGCTGACAGGATCATTGAAAAGACAGGCCTCCTGACCAGCAGAGAGATGCAAAGTCAGGTCCTGGACAATATGGATCTGGAGAGAGAACGCGGCATAACGATCAAGGCGCAGGCCGTCAGAACGGTTTATAAGGCCAGCGACGGTGAAGAGTACATTCTTAATCTGATCGATACTCCCGGGCATGTAGATTTCAACTATGAAGTCTCCAGAAGTCTCGCTGCATGCGACGGAGCGATCCTGGTGGTAGACGCCACGCAGGGAGTTGAGGCGCAGACATTGGGAAACGTGTATCTGGCTCTGGACCATGATCTGGACATTTATCCGGTCATTAACAAAGTCGATCTTCCCAGCGCGGAGCCGCAGAGAGTAAAAGATGAGATAGAAGATCTGATCGGGATCGAGGCAGAGGACGCGCCGGAGGTGTCGGCAAAAACAGGTCTCAATGTGGATCAGGTTCTGGAAGAAATAGTAAATAAGATCCAGCCGCCGTCGGGCGATCCGAATGCGCCGCTGAAAGCACTTATATTTGACTCGGTCTATGACGCCTACAAGGGCGTGATCATATCTGTCCGCATCATGGAAGGAAGCGTTCGCCGGGGCACAAAGATCCGTATGATGGCGACCGGCGCCGTGGAAGAAGTCGTGGAGGTCGGTTATTTTGGCGCAGGCCAGTTTATCCCCTGCGATGAGCTTGAGGCAGGAATGGTAGGATATATCACGGCCAGCATAAAGAATATTTCAAACACAAGGGTCGGAGATACTGTGACAGAAGATGACCGCCCATGTGATGAGGCGCTTCCCGGCTATAAAAAGGTACAGTCCATGGTCTACTGCGGTATTTATCCGGAGGACAGCGCCAAATACCCGGAACTGAGAGACGCTCTTGAAAAGCTGCAGCTAAATGACGCTTCTCTTTTCTATGAGCCTGAGACGTCGGCAGCTCTGGGCTTTGGATTCCGGTGTGGATTTCTGGGCCTTCTTCATCTGGATATCATTCAGCAGAGGCTTGAGAGGGAGTACAATCTGGATCTGGTGACTACGTCGCCGAGCGTTATTTATAAAATTCATAAAACAGACGGCACATGTATAGAGCTGACGAATCCTTCCAATCTTCCGGATCCGTCGCAGATCGATTATATGGAAGAACCGATAGTCAAGGCGGACATCATGGTGACGACAGAATTCGTAGGACAGGTCATGCAGCTCTGCGAGGAGCGCCGCGGCGAATATCTGGGAATGGATTATCTGGAACAGACCAGAGCGGAACTGCACTATCATCTGCCTTTGAATGAGATCATCTATGATTTCTTTGACGTTCTGAAATCCAGATCCCGCGGATTCGCTTCACTGGACTACGAGCTGGTCGGCTATCAGCAAAGCGACCTTGTGAAGCTGGATATTCTGGTAAACAAAGAGGTGGTGGACGCCCTGTCGTTTATCGTGTTTGAGGGCTCGGCCTATGCCCGGGGACGGCAGATGTGCGAGAAACTGAAGGAGGAGATCCCGAGGCAGCTGTTTGACATTCCTATTCAGGCCGCGGTAAGTTCAAAGATCATTGCCAGAGAGACAGTCCGGGCGCTTCGCAAGGACGTTCTCGCGAAGTGTTACGGCGGTGATATAACCAGAAAGAAGAAACTACTGGAAAAACAGAAGGAAGGAAAGAAGAGAATGCGTCAGGTGGGAAGCGTTGAGATCCCTAAGGATGCGTTCCTTAACGTATTGAAACTGGATAAAAATTAAGAACGGGCAGGAGGGAGTATGATGAAAAATCTTGAAATTTACATTCATATTCCCTTTTGTGTTCAAAAATGTGCGTACTGCGATTTCCTGAGCTTTCCCTCCGGCAGGAAAACGAGGGCACAGTATGCGGAGGCTCTGTGCAGGGAGATCCTTGAAGCGGATATCGGCGCGTTTCCTTCCGGGGGAGGAGCGGAGAAGGTTTCAGGGGTTAATGAAGGAGCGGAGCATGAAAGAGGAATAAATATCGTATCCGTCTTTTTCGGAGGCGGGACGCCCTCCGTACCTGAGACAGAGGAAATGGAGAAGATCATGAGCGCGCTGCGGGCTCGTTTTGTGATAAAGGATCCGGAAATCTCCATGGAAATGAATCCGGGCACCGTTGACAGAAATAAGCTTGAAGCATACAGGGACATGGGTGTAAACAGGATAAGCATAGGCTGCCAGTCCATGGACGACGAACTTCTGGCCCGTCTCGGGAGGATCCACAGAAGAAAAGATTTCCTGGAATGCTATTCCATGGCAAAAGATGTCGGGTTTAACAATATTAATATAGATCTGATGTCGGCTCTTCCGGGCGAGACTTTTGACATGTGGAAGCATGACCTGATATCGGCGGCGGAGCTTGGGCCTGAACATATATCCGCTTACAGCCTCATCATTGAAGAAGGAACGCCCTTTTTTCAGATGCAGAAAAAAGGAATGCTTGATCTTCCGGATGAGGAGGAGGAACGCAGGATGTACCGGGAGACGGGTAATATTCTGCGGCCATACGGGTATCATCAGTATGAGATATCCAATTACGCGAAAGACGGGTATGAGTGCCGGCATAATCTGGGCTACTGGACCGGAACGGATTATATAGGCTTCGGACTGGGGGCTTCATCCTATATCGACGGAGTTCGCTTCAGGAATACCGGTTCCATGCGGAAATATCTGAAAGGGTCAGCCAGAGAGGATATAGAGATCCTTACCACACAGGATATGCAGTCAGAATATATGATCCTGGGACTTCGTCTGAACAGGGGAGTTGGCGGAAAGGAATTCGAAAGACGCTTCGGCGTCGGAATGATGTCTGTTTTCGGAGATGTTATTGAAAAATATATGAAGGCAGAGCTTCTCAGGAAGACAGAAGAACCGGATGATTTCAGGATTTCTCTGACAGACCGGGGATTCTCCCTCAGCAACGTGGTGATGGCCGATATGCTTCTCTGATATACAGACGGGGCAATCACGGCGGCATCAGATAAGCAGAAAAGATAATACTTGAATAATAAGGATATGATATGAAACATACAGACAGACAGCGTTTCATCCGCATCCGCGGAGCTGCAGAAAACAATCTGAAAAAAATAAATGTAGATATTCCCCGAAATGAGCTTGTGGTTTTCACCGGCCTTTCAGGATCGGGAAAGAGTTCACTTGCCTTCGATACGATCTATGCGGAGGGACAGCGCAGATATATCGAAAGTCTTTCTTCCTATGCAAGGCAGTTTCTGGGGCAGATGGAAAAGCCGAATGTGGAAAGCATTGAAGGGCTTCCGCCTGCGATCTCCATTGATCAGAAATCCACGAACAGGAATCCCAGATCTACCGTGGGTACCGTGACGGAGATATATGACTATTTCCGTCTTCTTTATGCCAGAGTCGGCATACCGCATTGTCCGAACTGCGGCAGGGAGATAAGCCGCCAGACGGTTGATCAGATGGCGGACCGGATCATGTCCATGCCGGAACGCACCAGGATCCAGATCCTTGCCCCGGTGGTGAGGGGAAAAAAGGGAAGGCATGAAAAGGTGCTTTCCTCTGCAAAAAAAGCTGGTTTTGTGCGTGTAATGGTGGACGGGAACCAGTATGACCTTTCGGAAGAGATTAGGCTGGAGAAAAACAACAAACATAATATAGAAATCGTTGTAGACCGGCTCGTGGTAAAAGAAGGAATAGAAAAACGTCTGACAGATTCCATTGAAACGGCGCTGCAGCTCTCTGACGGTCTTCTGATGGTCGATAAAATGGATGGCGAACCGATCACGATGAGTCAGAATTTCGCATGCCCCGACTGCGGGATCAGTATGGAGGAGATAGAACCCAGAAGCTTTTCCTTCAACAATCCTTTTGGCGCATGCCCGGTCTGCCTCGGATTAGGTTACAAGATGGAGTTTGATATCGATCTGATCATTCCGGATCAGGATCTTTCCATCGATGAGGGATGCATCGTCGTGCCCGGATGGCAGTCCGCCAATAAAAAGGGCAGCTTTACCAGATGCGTTCTGGAGGCGCTGGCCGAGGAATATAATTTCCGGCTGGATACGCCGTTTAAGGATTATCCGAAAAAGATCCGGGACATCCTGGTGAACGGAACGAACGGTCATGAGGTAAAGGTCCGCTACAAGGGACAGATGGGCGTCGGGATTTATGATATCGCTTTTGAAGGGATCATAAAAAACGTACAGCGCAGATACCGCGAAACCGCTTCAGAGACAAGCAAGCAGGAGTATGAGACATATATGCGCATCAGCGACTGTGACGCGTGCGGAGGCCAGCGTCTGAAACCCACGTCTCTTGCCGTGACTGTCAGCGGCAGGAATATTTATGAAGTCACTATGCTTTCTATTGAAAATCTGCTGAAATTCATGGAAGACATGAAACTGACAGAGCATCAGATGATGATCGGAGAGTCGATCATAAAGGAGATCAGATCCCGTGTGGGATTTCTGATAGATGTGGGACTTGAGTACCTGACTCTTGGAAGAGCGACCGGTTCGCTTTCAGGAGGAGAAGCCCAGAGGATCCGTCTGGCAACGCAGATCGGTTCGGGACTGGTAGGCGTGGCCTATATTCTGGATGAGCCCAGTATAGGACTGCACCAGAGAGACAATGACAAGCTGCTGGCAACTCTGAAACACCTGAGAGATCTGGGCAATTCCGTGATCGTGGTGGAGCATGATGAGGACACCATCCGCGAAGCAGACTGTGTCCTGGATATCGGGCCGGAAGCAGGATCTCATGGCGGAGAGCTTGTGTGTATGGGAACTGCCGAGGAACTGATCGATTGCGAGAGATCCATCACGGGCGCGTATCTTTCGGGAAGAATGAAGATCCCGGTGCCGGAAAGCAGGAGAAAGCCGTCAGGCTGGCTCCGTGTAAAAGGCGCAAAGGAGCATAATCTCCGCAATATCAATGTGGATTTTCCGCTGGGCATTTTCACCTGCGTTACCGGCGTATCCGGTTCAGGCAAGAGTTCACTGGTAAATGAGATCCTCTACAAACGTCTGCAGCGCGATCTGAACAGGTCTCATGCGATACCGGGCAAACATAAGGACATTCTGGGCATCGAAGAGCTTGATAAGATCATAGCGATCGATCAGAGCCCGATCGGACGTACGCCAAGGTCTAATCCGGCCACCTATACAGGAGTTTTTGATACGATCAGAACGTTGTTCGCCGCCACCTCCGACGCCAAAACGAGAGGATATAACAAGGGAAGATTCAGTTTTAATGTCCGCGGCGGACGTTGCGAAGCCTGTGCCGGAGATGGTATTATAAAAATAGAAATGCATTTTCTTCCGGACGTATATGTGCCCTGCGAGGTATGCCACGGACACAGATACAATCGTGAAACGCTGGAAGTAAAGTATAAAGGAAAAAGTATTTACGATGTGCTGGATATGACTATCGAGGAGGCTCTTGAGTTCTTCGATAAGGTTCCTTCCATCCGCAGAAAGATTGAAACTCTTAACGATGTGGGACTCGGATATCTGAAGCTGGGACAGCCGTCCACCACTTTGTCAGGAGGTGAAGCCCAGCGTGTGAAGCTGGCGTCCGAGCTGTCTAAGCGAAGTACGGGCAGGACCATATACGTACTGGATGAGCCCACTACAGGACTGCATTTCCATGACGTGAATAAACTGGTAAAGATCCTGCAGAGACTTTCGGAAGGCGGAAATACGGTCATTGTCATTGAACATAATATGGATGTGATCAAGACCGCCGATTACATTATCGACATGGGTCCGGAAGGCGGCGATAAGGGTGGTACCGTCATCGCGAAGGGAACTCCGGAGCAGATCGCGGAGAGCGAAAAGTCCTACACAGGCAGATACTTAAAGAAATACCTTGAATAATAGAAGCAGGGAGGGGAGATATGGCTCCGCAAACAGATATCGGTATTGATTTTGGAACAAATACCATTGTTATTTACGCAAAAAACAAAGGGATCATAATCCGGGAGCCGGCGCTGGTCGCCTATGATAAGGATTCAGACCAGGTGCGCGCTTTCGGAGAGGAAGCCAGACAGCTGGTAGGACATACCGCCGGCAATAACGTGGCTATAAAGCCGCTTGCCCAGGGAAAGATCTCGAACTTTGTCATAACAGAAAAGATGCTGAAGTACTTTGTTAATAAGTCCATCGGCCGGAGAGGCTTCCTGAAACCGAGGATCTCGGTGTGTGTGCCGAGCGGAGTCACAGAGGTCGAAAAGAGAGCTGTGATCGAGGCCACATATCAGGCGGGAGCCAGGGATGTGCATCTGGTGAGCGAGCCTGTCGCCGTAGCGGTCGGCGCGGAGCTTGATATTACGAAGCCTGACGGAAATATGGTAGTGGACGTAGGCGGCGGTCTGACGGACATTGCGGTGATCTCTCTGTGCGGCATTGTAGTTTCATCGTCCATTAATATTGCGGGAGAGGATTTCAACCGCACGATTATTGAGATGCTCAGGAAGAATTACGGTCTCTTCATCGGAGAACAGACAGCTGAAACGATCAAGATGGTCCTTGGCTCTACGAACAGCTCAGAGTCGAGCGAACAGATGACCGTGAACGGCAGAAACATAGACACAGGTCTGCCGAAATCAGTCACACTGGACAGGGATGAAGTCCAGAGGGCGTTCCGCAGCGTGATAAATCAGATCATAAACGGCGTGAAAAATGTGCTTGAGAGGACGCCGCCGGATCTTGCGGGAGACATCCAGAGCAGAGGAATACTGCTGGCGGGCGGAGGCTGCCAGGTAGAAGGTCTGCAGCAGCTCATGGAAAGAAGGCTGGGAATAAAGGTACTGGTAGCTGAGAATCCGGCGTCTGTCGTGGCGATCGGAACAGGACGCTATTCCCAGGTTATGGATCAGTTTGAGAACCGCAGGGAAATGTAAAACAGCGGCCTGAGAAAAAATAATAGTTCGGATTCATACAAATGCTGCATGGCTGTTCACGCCCTGCGGCATTTATGAACGTAAAAAGAGATTCTTAAGGAAGACCGGGCCTGAAGGAGAGAACGGAGGGCCGGGGAGGTAACATGCTGGATCAGGAGCAGGAAAAGATCGAGGGATATGTAGAGCATATCGTTTACAGAAATGAGGAAAACGGATACTCGGTGGTGAATATCAGCGCCGGCGATGATGAGATCACCTGTGTGGGTATTTTCAGAGACATTAACGAGGGCGAATATCTGGAGGCGACAGGCAGCTATCAGGTGCACGCTTCCTATGGCCCTCAGTTCCGCATGCAGAATTACAGAATAAAGATTCCTGACAGCGGAGCCGCCTTTGAAAGATATCTGGGAAGCGGCGCGGTCAAAGGCATCGGTCAGGCGCTGGCGGCCAGGATCATCAGGCATTTCGGCGATGACGCCAGACGGATCCTCCAGGAGGAGCCCGAGAGGCTTGCGGAGGTAAAAGGCATCAGTATCAGGATGGCGGCCAGGATCAGCGAGTCGGTTATGGAAAAATCCCAGATGCAGAACGCTCTGATTTTTTTGTCCCAGTATGGAATAACCCTGAATCTGGGAGTTAAGATTTATAATACGTATCAGGATACGCTGTACCAGGTGCTGCGGGAGAATCCGTACAGACTTGCCGAGGATATCAGCGGAGTCGGTTTCCGCATTGCGGACAGTATCGCCGCCAGGGTGGGAATTCGACCGGATTCGGAGTTCCGGATCAGAAGCGCGCTGCTGTATTCCATGAATCAGGCAGGCGCGGAAGGGCACACGTATCTGCTGAAGGAAGAATTGCTGGAAAACTGCAGGCAGCTCCTTGAACTGGATCCGGAGATAATAGAAGAAAAATACCTGCTTGATCTGGCCATTGAAAAAAAGCTGGTGCTCAAGGAAAGCATACTGCCGGACGGAAGCAGCGAGATACATGTATATACGGCGCAGATGTATTTCGTAGAACTGAATACAGCCAGAATGCTCCATGAACTGAACGTCAGGTGTGTGAGCGATGAGGCGGATATCAAAAGACAGCTGGATCAGATGCAGGATAAGGACGGCGTCGAGCTGGATGACCTGCAGAGACAGGCAATATCAATGGCAGTGCAGTCGGGTATCATGATCCTTACGGGTGGTCCGGGCACAGGAAAAACAACTACGATCAATGCAATGATCAGATATTTCATGTCGAAGGGACTGGACATAGCGCTGGCGGCGCCGACCGGAAGAGCAGCAAAAAGAATGACTGAGGCGACGGGATATGAAGCATCTACCATACACCGTCTCCTGGAGGTCAGCGGTGCAGCAGATGATTCTTCTCCGGAAAACACACGTTTTGAAAGGAATGCGGACAATCCTCTGGAAATGGATGTGATCATCATAGACGAGGTTTCCATGGTAGATATTTATCTGATGCATGCGCTGCTGTCCGCGCTTGTGCCGGGAACCAGACTGGTGCTGGTGGGAGATATGAATCAGCTTCCGAGCGTCGGACCGGGAAGCGTCCTGAAGGATATGATAAGGACGGAAACCTTTCCGCTGGTAAGGCTCAATAAGATCTTCCGTCAGGCAGCACAGAGTGATATTGTCGTGAATGCGCATAAGATCAACCGCGGAGAACCGGTAGTGCTGGGAAACAGAAGCAGGGATTTTATGTTTCTGGAAAGAGACGATGCAAGGGTGATCCAGCGCGGAGTCCTCAGACTGGTGCAGGAGAAGCTGCCCGGCTATGTCAGCGCGAGACCATTTGACATACAGGTACTCTGTCCCATGAGAAAGGGAGCGCTGGGCGTGGAAAACATGAATGCCATCCTGCAGAGATATCTGAATCCGCCGTCCCCGAAGAAGGAGGAAAAGGAGACAGGAAGCGGTCTCTTCCGTGAAGGCGACAAGGTAATGCAGATCAAAAACAACTATCAGCTGGAGTGGTATGTCAAAGGCGCCTACGGGATCATCGGTCAGAAAGGACTTGGTGTTTTTAACGGCGACATGGGAGTGATAAAGACCATAGACCATCAGACGGAGATGCTGGTCGTCGAATATGAAGAGGGAAAACTGGCAGAATACTCATTCCGGCAGCTGGATGAGCTTGAGCTGGCTTATGCGGTCACGATCCATAAGTCCCAGGGGTCGGAATATCCGGCGGTTGTAATACCGCTTCTGACCGGGCCGAGGATGCTTCTGACCAGAAATCTTTTGTATACCGCGGTAACCAGGGCCAGGGCCTGCGTTGTTCTGCTGGGAAGCAGTGAAACATTCCGTCAGATGGTAAATAATGAGATGGAGGAAAACAGACACACCTCGCTGGATGAGAGGATACTGGAGATCAGCGGGCAGAAGGACCGGGAGGTATAGATGTTTTTTACGGATATGATTTATCCGGGGCGGTGCGCTCTCTGTGATGATATCCTTAACAGAAAGGAAAAATATGTATGCCGGGAATGCAGAAAGAACGTAAGGTTTCTGGAAGGTCCCAAATGCTGCAGATGCGGACGTCCCATCAGGGACGCCGACAGCGAGCTTTGCTGTGCCTGCGCGAAACGGAACAGTTTTTTCGATGAGGGACTGGCGCCGTTTGCCTATGATAAGATCATGATCCCTTCACTGATGCGTTTCAAATACGGACACCGTGCGGAATATGCAGATTTCTATGCGGCGGCGATCCTGTTTTACGGCGGCGCAAAGATCCGCAGATGGAAGGCGCAGGCTGTTCTTCCCGTGCCGGTCCACAGGAGAAGAATGATCAGAAGGGGTTATAATCAGGCAGAGGAGATCGCGGGCAGAGTGGCCGCCGGGCTGAACATCCCGGATCTCGGCAGGTATGTGCGGCGGGTAAAAAACACGAAACCTCAGAAAAACCTGAATGATGTTCAGAGAAGGAATAACCTCAGAAACTCGTTCCGGATAGATCCGGGAATAAAACTTCCCGAAAGGGTAATGATCGTGGATGATATTTTTACTACAGGAAGCACGATCGACGCTATGGCTGCCGAAGCCAGGAAAAGGGGAGCGGAAAAAGTGTTTTTTGTGTGCGCGGCGATAGGTTCCGCCCGGCAATGAAAATGCCCGGAGCATAAATACCTTTGCATAATATTTGAAATATGTTAAGATATAAAAGTTAATGAAAGTTTGCCCTTTTAAGGCAGGAACTGATGATTGGAGAGACTTATGATTTCAGAAGACAGACTGCATCTGATGATACAGCTCGCTGATTACAAGCAGGAAAACCAGAACGGATCGTTAAGCATTGTAAAATTTGATAAGAAAGACTACCTTGCCTTTGCGCTTGCGAAGAATCTGGTCATCACCACGATCCTTTACGGCATATTCCTTGGAGTCTTTGCGGTGCTTCACATTGAATTCATTCTGGCGAATCTGCAGGACGACCGTTTCGGATCGCTGCTCGCGGTGGTGCTTATCCTTTATCTGATGATCCTGGGGGTCTATTCACTGATCGTTTATATGATAAAAAAGATACAGTACATCAGAGCCGAAGATGAAGTCAGAGGCTACCGCAGATATATGGAGAGCCTCACGCAGATGTACAAACAGGAGCAGATGAGAAAGAACAATCCGTTTGGAGGTAACAGCTGATGAGTTTTCTGATGGAGATAAAAGAAAAGTTAAAAGGCTTATACGGTGAATACAGCATGTACGCGCTGCCGATCCTGAAATTCGGCCTTGCAATGATCGTTTTTACGATGATCAATAACAATATGGGTTATCTGCAGAGCCTGAACAGCCTGCCGATACTGATCGTCCTTGCGGCGGTATCCGCGATACTTCCTCTTAACGGTATGGTCATCATTGGTATGTTTCTGATCATCGCGCACAGCTTCGGACTCGGTATCGAGATAGGAGCCGTCAGCACTATCCTGTACATGGTGATCGCGCTGGTATACTTCCGTCTGGCGCCGAACGACGCGCTGGTACTTATACTTTCGCCCCTTGCATGTTCTTTGAACATTCCGGCGGTGATACCGCTTTCTCTTGGTCTGTTTAGAGGTCCTCAGGCGGCGATATCTGCGGTATTCGGCGTTTTTTCATGGCAGTATCTGCACGGCGTTGTGACAGAGATCGCCCCGCTGAAAACATCAGGTACGCTCAGCCAGATCGCGCTCCTGCAGAAGATCCCGACCCTGATCATGGGAGGACACGGTTCATATCTCTACATGGTAGCCTTTGCGGCGACTACCATCATAGTGTCTGTGATCTGCAGATTTGCCACGAAATATACCCGTGAGATCGCGCTGATCTCCGGAATGGCAGGTTACCTTGCCGTCATGATAGGCGGAGGCATCGCGCTGAAAGCGGAAATGAATCCGGCGGCCGTTATTGTAGGCACACTTGTATCAGGTGTGATAGCTTATGTCATTGACTTCTTCATTTACTCTGTAGATTATGAGAAGACCAAATACATTCAGTTTGAAGACGAAAACTATTACTACTATGTGAAGGCTATTCCGAAGCTTCATTCCGACGGCATCCATGAAGAGGAGTTTGAAAACGAAGTGGAAGCTTTCAAAGGTATCAAAGGAAGGCAGAATGCCGGAAACGCCGGCGCGGAGTCTGCGGGCATGAATCCGGCGCAGGCAGAAAAAGAAGTTGACTTCGAAGAAAGACTCACAGATTCGCTGAAGGATCTGTGAAAGAAACCCTCCGGAGGATACACACGCCGCATTAAGGAAGGCAGCTGCGCTGGTGTGCGGCGGCGCAAAGTCCGGTCAGGAAAATGATTCGATGAAAGGAGGTGGGACCGTGGATGCTGTGATCAGCTGGCTCCGCGTGAGAGTTCTTACGTGGCTGATACCGCCAAAAACAATAGAGATCATAGATATCATACAGATATTGCTGATAGCATATTGTGTATACCATATGATCCTGTGGCTCCGGAATACCCGGGCGTACACATTGCTGAAGGGTATTGCTGTTATAGCGATCTTTGTATTTTTTGCAAATGTCCTGCAGATGGAGGTCATTGTATGGCTGATCAGCAATCTGGGAGTTGCGGCATTTACCGCGGTCATTATAATTTTTCAGCCGGAGCTGAGAAAGGTCCTTGAACAAATGGGACACAGATCCCTTTTTTCTCCGATCATGAATTCGCTGACGGTATCGAGGGAGGAAGAAGGAAACAAGCGGTTCAGTGATAAAACGCTCAATGAGATCGTACGGGCCTGCTATGAAATGGGCGAGGTCAGAACAGGAGCTTTGATCGTTATAGAGAGGGATATCAATCTTAACGATTATGAAACGACCGGCATACCTGTGGATGCAGTCGTAACAGGTCAGCTCCTGATCAATATATTTGAACATAATACTCCTCTGCACGACGGAGCTGTCATTATCAGAGGAAACAGAGTCGCTGCGGCCACCTGTTATCTGCCGCTCTCCGATAATATGGATCTGAGCAAAAAGCTCGGAACCAGACACCGGGCCGGAGTCGGCATCAGTGAGGTGTCTGACTGTCTGGTCATTATTGTTTCGGAAGAAACGGGAAATGTTTCTTTTGCCAGAGAGGGCAGACTTACTTCCGCAGTAAGTCCGGCGGAATTGAAACAGGAAATGAGTGAATTTCAGAAGATGGTTGGAATAACCAGAAGTATAGGAAAGCTTAGATGGCGGAGAGGAGTGAAGAATGAATAAACTCCTCAGTAAACTGAAAAACAATCCGGGATTGAAGCTTTTATCCGTGCTTATAGCCATTATCGTGTGGTATATAGTGGTAGGGTACAATGATCCGGTTATTACGAAATCCTATTCTGTCCATATCAATGTCACAAATGATTCTTACATCGCTAACGGAAAACGGAGCTATATCATTGATGAAACATATAAATCCGTGGTGGTGTATGTAAAGGCGAACAGATCCATATTGAAAGATATATCCTACAGTGATATAACCGTAGAAGCTGATCTGACGCAGATCGTGGATTTGAATGAGAATCCCGCGTATGTACCGCTTGCGCCATCATGTCCCGGCGTGGATCCGACAGATATTACACTGTCCAGGACTACAGTGCCGATCACGATCAGCGATATCGCGAGCAAAGAGTTTCCTGTCACCGTAAGTACGGGAAATACAAGCCCCGCGAAGGATTATGAGGTGGGAAAGACGACGCCGAGCGCCCAGAAACTGGTTATAAGCGGTCCGGAGTCAGTTGTTAATTCAATTGATAACGTAGTGGCGAACATAGATGTGACGGGCATGTCGTCCAGCAGATCCGTCAAATCTTCTCTGAAACTGATCGATAAAAATCAGGCTGAGATCTCGGATACGATCGTACAGGACGATCTTACCTTCGAGGGCGGATATCCGGACATAGACGTATACGTTGAACTCTGGAAAAAAATGACAGATGTCCGTTTTGCCGTGGAGTGTGTCGGCAGTCCGAGAGAAGGATATGTAGTGGGAGATATTTCCACTGTCCCTGAGTCCATCACTGTGGCCGGTACCGATGAAGCATTGGAAAACCTGAAGGAAAACGGGAACGCGATCACGATCCCGGTGGATGTGGAAGATGTCTCATCAGACATTGCCGCGGAACTTTCAATCTCTGATTTTCTGCCGGAAAACATAATGTTTTCCGAGAATACGACAGATACTGTAAACGTAAATATCAGTATCGTCTCTGCGGGAAGCCAGACAGTTTCACTGGATGTGGAAAAAATCAGTCAGAGTAATCTGGCTGACGGACTGGTCGTTTCCTATGATAAGACGGAGATTCCGATCGTAGTCAGAAAGGATGTCGGTTATGACGAAGATTATGACGTGGATCTGAAGGCAGAAGATCTGCAGGCAGTCATTGATTTTTCCGGCTTGACAGAAGGTGATCACACGGTTCAGCTTCAGCTGACTCTTCCTGAAGGATACTACATGGATGAGACGCCGGAAATAACGGTGCATCTGAAGAAGACGGCTTAAGGCCATGATGAAGGATGCCGCTTTTGCGGCGGCATGAACGATCCGGCCTGCAAATAATTCTTAGGTGGAGGTTTGGTATGGTCAGTAAAGTGGTTCAGGTGCATAATGCCGAGGGAATCCATCTGAGGCCCGCAGGAATACTCTGCGAGGCAGCGTACAGATTCCAGTCGGCAGTCAGGATCCGTTTTGAAGATAAGGAAATCGACGCAAAGAGCGTGCTCAGCGTACTGAGCGCGGGGATCGGTCCGGGTGATACGATCGCTGTTATCTGTGAAGGAAAGGATGAACAGCTGGCGCTGGATTCTATGGTGAAGGTCATTGAAGAATTGTGACAGATGGATCCGCAAGAGGAAAAAGCATTGCGTTTGCAGATGATTTATAGTAACATTATGGATGTTATCGATATGCTTGATAATGAGACATGAAAGGAATAGTGTTTCATACTGATAGAAAAATAACATGAAACACTATAACAGAGTGTATTCAGGAGGAAACGAACTGATCGTCCGACAGAGATCAGAATCCTGATTCAGAGGGGATCTCTTTGAAAGCCGGGGAGCGCGTGATATTCGGGTACGCGGTCCGGGAAGCAGCTGGAGATTGAATCGGAGGAGGATATCTGTCACGGGGCCGGTCGAGTGCGGAATGAATTATGGCGGAGTATAAAAAGAAACAGAGAAAAGTAAAAAAGAACAGCAGGGCTCAGAGAAAGAAAGCATTAAGAAGAAAAAAGATCACTCTTGTACTGGAACTGGTCGTTCTTCTTGCGCTGATCGTAGCCGTGGGCGTGAAATGGGTCAGCTCTAAATTCTCAATGATCAATCATCAGGAACTTGATGAGAGCAAGCTGATCACATCTGATGAGGCCAATAAGTATGAAAATCCGGAACTGGCAGAAGAAATAAACGCGATCACTGCCGAGGAAGGCGGAGAAGATTTTTCCGGAATCGATATGATCGCGCTGGTAGGACTTGATACCCGGGAGACGGAAGAAGAGGATATCAGTTACAACAGCGATACTATGATAGTCGCAGTCATCAATCATGACGAGAAGACTATCAAGCTGGTATCTCTGTACAGAGATACGTATCTGAACATAGGCGACGATACATATCAGAAAGCCAATGCGGCATATAATCAGGGCGGTGCCGAAAAATTCCTGACCATGCTGAATCTGAATCTGGATCTGAATATTACGGAGTATGCTTCGGTAGATTTTCAGGCGGTTACGGATACGGTAGACTGTCTCGGCGGCGTTGATGTGGAAATGACCCGTGAAGAGATCATAGCAGTTAACAAGTACTGTGGCGAGGGTGCCATGGTGACCGGATATGAACAGCATGACCTGATCATTCCTACAGAGGAAGAACTTCCGGGTGAGACTACCATGACGGTTCATCTGGATCCCGCACAGGCGTTATCCTATGCTCGTATAAGAAAGACGACAGGTAATGATTTCCGAAGAACGGCCAGACAGCGTATGCTGATCCAGAAGATACTCGAGCAGACAAAATCGGCAGGCATCGGCACTTTGAACACGATCCTGAACAGGGTCCTGCCTCTTGTAACCACGAATCTGGACAATGCAAAGATAATCTCGCTTGCAAAGGCAGTGCTTTCCTATAACATCACTGATCAGACAGGATTCCCGTTCGATCATTATGATGACGAGGGGCAGCTTGCATCAATGAACTGTGTTATCCCTGTTACGCTGGAGACAAACGTCGTGAAGCTTCATCAGTGGATCACAAATACGCAGGATTATACTCCTTCTCAGACGGTCGTTGAATACAGCAATCATATCATAAATGAGACAGGGCTGGATGATACAAGCATTCCGTCATATTCGGAGGACGGACAGCTGCCTCAGACGAGGATCGCGCAGGGACTAAACGCGGACGGAACATCCGCATATGCAGGTCAGGAAAGCGACAGCTCCGGATATGAAGAATCAGGTTACAGTGATTATGACGATTCATATTAAATGATCGTCAGGGACTGATCCTGATAAAAAACATAAGGATAAGTAAGAAGAGACTGTTTTGCATTCGTGCAGGATAGTCTCTTTTCTGTATCTTTCTGAAATAAATATGAAAAGAGACACATTTTAAACACATTTAAAACGTATTATAATTACATATTGATAAAAACTTCCTGCATATTATTTCTGAACAGTCAGATCATGACTGCGTTACAACCCGAAGTGGGAAGTTATAAACTATAACGTATAGGGTCAGAAAGGCAATCGAGATGAATGATATTTGGAACAATGACACAGAAGAATACAAAGAGAACAGCAATGATCTAAGTCAGGAAAAAACGAATATCGATCAGGGCGCGGATGCAGCCGGTCATGAAGGAAGTGCGGAGACGTCCGGCGCGGCCGGTCAGGAAGTATCCGGAGCATCAGATCAGAAGATATCCGGAGTATCAGATCAGGAGGTATCCGGAGCGTCAGATCAGAAAGTATCCGGAGCATCAGATCAGGAGGTATCCGGAGTGTCAGATCAGAAGGTATCCGAAACATCAGATCTGGAATTATCCGGCGCGGCTGCGGCAGATGAAGCTGCTAATGAGAAAATTTCAGAATCTGAACCTGCGGAACAGACGGCGGCTACCACTTACAGCTGGGTAAATCCGAAACTGAAGAACAACGGAAATAGTTCCGGACCGGGAAAGAATGTATGGGACACCGAAAGCGGTTCAGAGAACTACTGGTCGGAAAAGATCTACAGTACGACCGGATCCGAAAGTGGATCAGGTCAGAACGATAATGGCTATGGCAGCGGATATTCCAACGGCGCTTCGGGCGAAGCAGGAGAGACGGCTTCCCCGGGTACCGGATACACATATTCACAAAGCACAGGTGCAAAACATACGGATCCCGTCCATAGCGATCAGGCAGAAAAAGATCCGAAGAAACACAGAAAAGATAAAAGGAATAAACCGGTGAAGAATCATGAAGGACGGTCAGGCAGATCAGCCTGGGCCAGACTGATAGCTATGGCATTGGTGTTTGGACTGATTGCAGGTTCCGTCAGCTATTGTGTCAACCGCGCTGCAAACGCGGTATTCGGCAGCGGAAATACGAAGGAAAACAGCTCCAGACAGATAGGAAGTACAGCGAACGCATCCGGCAATGACAGTAATGCGGAAGAGGGAGAGATTCCTACGGCAAATGTAGACGGCAGCGACAGTGTCTCTACTGACGCAGGTACTGTCGCGGATGTAGCTCAGAACTGTATGCCGGCTCTGGTCACGATCTCTACAATGTCGGTGCAGGAGATGCAGAGTTTCTTTGGCGGCACGCAATCCTACGAAGTGGAGGGAGCCGGAACAGGAATCATCATTTCTCAGACAGAGGATGAGCTGCTGATCGCCACGAATAATCATGTAGTACAGGGCGCGAAGGAACTGTCCGTCGGCTTTATCGATGAGACGGCAGTCACAGCGGCAGTTAAAGGTACAGACGCGGATAACGATCTGGCGATCGTTGCTGTAAAAATGGCTGATATTACAGAAGATACCATGAATAAGATAAAGGTGATCGCTATCGGTGATTCGGATTCTCTGGTTCTGGGAGAGCAGGTGGTTGCCATAGGTAACGCCCTTGGACTGGGACAGTCTGTCACGAGCGGTTATGTCAGCGCGTTTGACAGATCACTTGAACTCTCAGACGGAACAAGTACTTTTACTTCCAGCGGACTGATCCAGACTGACGCCTCCATCAATTCAGGAAACAGCGGTGGCGCGCTCCTGAATATGAATGGCGAGCTGATCGGAATCAACGAGGCAAAGTCTTCCGGCTCGACGACAGGAGCTTCTGTGGATAATGTGGGTTATTCTATCCCTACGTCAAAGGCCATGCCTATTCTGGAAACCTTGATGGATATGGAGACCAGAGAGGTCCTTTCCGAAGATCAGCAGGGATATCTGGGGATTCACTGCGTGGACGTATCCGAGGAGTCTTCACAGATGTATAACATTCCGATAGGAGTCTATGTCAGTGATGTGGTCGAAGGAGGACCGGCTGAAAGCGCAGGTCTGAAACAGGGCGATGTTATCACGGCGATCAATTCGATATCTACCGGTTCATACACCGCGCTTACAAACGAACTGAAATACTATGCTGCCGGATCGCAGGTAACACTGACCATACAGCGTTCGGGTGAAAACGGATATGAAGAGATGAGTGTTGACCTTACACTGGGTAGCAAAGATGTCATTGAAGACAGCAGTACAGAAGAAAACGCCGGAGATAGCAGCGGCGCCGGAGAGATCCTGCCGGAGCAGGAGCAGAGCCGGGGCGGCAATGGCTGGGACTGGTTCTTCGGAGACTGAAATAAAACATAAACAGAAATAAAGATAAACAGAGCTAAAGCACAAACAGAGACAAAGCACAAACAGAGCTAAAGTATAAACATCTATGGGAGATCGTGAATGCCATATGTCCGGAGAAGAATGAACCTTCAAACGGCTTCGGGGCAGAGAGCTTTCCAGTATCCGCGATTGCCCGGCAAACGTAAAAGGAAAGAGGACAAAAAGAGCTGTCCGGCGTCATATATTTTGCCGTCGGGACGGCTCTTCTTGGTTGATGAATCATTGAAATTACGTTATTATGATTATGGTGCTCGGTGCCTGATCTGATTCAGAGATCAGTAAGAGCGTTGTGATCACAGTGAGATCCGCGTGAGATCTGCGGATCCGGAAAAACAAAGGTGAGAGAACAATGACTGATAATAAAGAGCGGGACGATATTATAGAAATAGATGAGAAAGCAGAGGAAACAGAAGAAATAAAGGATGTCGGAGATACTTCTGGAAAAGAAGATAACGATGATGACCGGCGCTTCACGAATTACTGTTCCATTTGCGGCAGATCCGAGAACAAGACCGGAAAGATGTTCAGAATTCCCGGCGGAATGTGCGTATGCAGCGACTGTATGCAGAGAAGCCTTGAAACCATGCAGAGAAGCGATATCAATTATAATGATCTGCTGAAGAATCTGCCCCCGAATATGGGGTTTATAGACATGTCTGGTCTGAACGAAGGCAAGACGGAACATAAAGCAAAGAAGAAAAAGAAAAAAAAGGACAAGGAAAAGGCTCCGGAGATGACAATGCAGGATATTATGCCTCCGCATAAGATCAAAGCATTGCTCGATGAGTATGTTATCGGACAGGATCACGCAAAGAAGGTCATGTCCGTCGGAGTATATAATCATTACAAGAGGATCCTCAGTGAACAAAAAGACGATGTCGAAATCAGAAAATCCAATATGCTCATGCTCGGACCTACAGGTTCGGGAAAGACGTATCTGGTACAGACTCTGGCCAGACTTCTCAATGTTCCGCTGGCAATGACAGACGCCACCTCCCTGACAGAGGCCGGCTATATAGGCGATGATATTGAAAGCGTTGTCTCAAAGCTTTTGGCAGCGGCGGATAATGACGTTGACCGCGCGGAGCATGGCATCATCTTTATCGATGAGATCGATAAGATCAATAAAAAGAAAAATACGAACCAGAGAGATGTCAGCGGGGAGGCTGTTCAGCAGGGATTGCTGAAGCTCCTTGAGGGAAGCCGCGTGGAGGTGCCTGTCGGCGCTACGAACAAAAATGCGATGGTGCCTATGGAGACCGTCGATACAAGTAACATTCTGTTCATCTGCGGCGGAGCTTTTCCGGATCTTGAAAACATTATCAAAGAGAGACTGAGCAAAACAGCTTCGATTGGTTTCCAGGCGGTACTTAAGGATGAATACGATGATGACAAGGAGATACTCCAGAAGGTAACGGTCGAGGATCTTCGAAATTACGGAATGATACCGGAATTCCTCGGACGTATGCCGATCATCTTTTCACTGCAGAGCCTGACAGAGGATATGCTGGTCCAGATCCTGAAGGAACCTAAAAACGCCATCATCAAACAGTACGAACGCCTTCTAGAGCTGGATGAAGTCCGGCTTGTATTCGACGATGAAGCGCTGCATGCCGTGGCCAGAAAGGCATTGGAGCGCGATACAGGAGCCAGAGCGCTCAGGTCGATCATTGAGGAATTCATGCTTGATATCATGTATGAGATCCCAAAGGATAAAAACATAGGCGAAGTCGCCATAACGAAAGAGTATATTGAACATACCGGTGGGCCGAGGATCATGCTGCGTACGCAGATGGTGAACGGCTGAAGAAATCCGGAAACGGAGGACAATGACCTTGAAAAAGAAGAATATGCTGATCGGGGCAATGATCGGTCTTTTGAGCGCCGGCATGTTGTCCGGATGTACCATGGATACATCAAGACGCGCGGGACAGGGATATCTCGGCGCCGCTGCGGCGGAAGAAGAGGAGGCTGAAGATCCGGAGAAGACCGGGAAAGAGGAGACTGAAGAAATCGCAGAGGATGATAAAACAGGCCTTCCTGAAAACGGCGATGAAGAAGAGAATGATTCCGGGGATACTGATCAGGACGGGGATGATTCAGACGGAGATTCAGACGAAGATTCGGATGACGGGGACTCTGACAGCGTCCCCCAGACCGGCATCGGAAGACATATCGTAATCGATCCCGGTCATCAGGAGAAGGCAAACGAAGGAGAAGAATTTATCGGGCCCGGAGCGGCAAAGAAGAAACAGAAGGCCACTGTCGGTTCCAAAGGCGTAGTCACGGAGACTGATGAATATGAATTGAATCTTGAGATTGCGTTTTTGCTGCAGGAGGAGCTGGAAGAAAGAGGGTTCGAGGTAATCCTTACCAGGGATACGAATGATGTGGACATCAGTAACGCCGAACGGGCTCAGATTGCGAACGATATTGATCCGACAGCTTTTATCAGGATCCACGCCGACGCATCAAGCGATCCGGAGACAAGCGGCATCATGACGATCTGTCAGTCAGAGGAAAATCCTTACAACGGATATATGTTTAATGAAAGTAACCGTCTTTCAACCTGTATTCTGGACAGTACCGTGGAGGAGACCGGAGCGAAAAATCTGGATGTATGGTGGACTGATACCATGACCGGCATCAACTGGTCAACAGTGCCCACATGTCAGATCCAGGTGGGATATCTGAGCAACGCTGAGGATGACACAAATCTTCAGGATGAAAGCTATAGAAGAAAGATCGCGTCAGGAATCGCAAAGGGGATCGATGATTATGTTACCGGAAATTCCGGTGACACGGATGACTCGGATGATGCTTGACAGGAACCGCAGAAAAGGGTCTTTGCGGCGTGTACATTCCCCGGAGGATTTGATCCACAGGAAATTAACGTGATTTCCTGTGAAATAAAAAAAAGGTGTGCCATCGGATCAATATCCGAAGACACACCTTTTTTATTTCATAGGATCCGGGTGTCAAAACTACGAGTTCGG
>DFHP01000003.1:341-566 GCA_002371335.1 Eubacterium sp. UBA3720 | reverse complement strand
CGAGGGACTTTTGACACTTTAATCATCACAGGGAATTTATGAAATATCCCTGTGTAATAACACCTGTAAAACCAATCTTCCCGCAGAAGATATCATGGAGTGAATCATCAATCCAGCTGTGATGTGCAATGCGGACATCTCGTAGCCGCAATCGGGATCATGGACTTACAGTAAGTACATTCTTTCTCGGTAGGAGCTTCTTCAGCTTTTGTTTTAACTGCAAGG
>DFHP01000003.1:0-269 GCA_002371335.1 Eubacterium sp. UBA3720 | reverse complement strand
GCCTTGTTCATTGCCTTGATGATGGAGAACAGAACGAAGGCTACGATCAGGAAGTTAACTACCGCGCTGATAAAGTTTCCGTAAGCGATATTTCCGATCTTCCAGTCAGTAAAGTTAAGGCCGCCGGTAATGTTTCCGATCAACGGCATAAGAATATCATCTACAAGAGAGGTCACGATCGATGTGAATGCGGAACCTACGATGATACCAATGGCCATATCGACAACACTGCCTTTGGAGATAAATTCTTTGAATTCTTTAAAAAATCC
>DFHP01000015.1:617-5052 GCA_002371335.1 Eubacterium sp. UBA3720 | reverse complement strand
TGATCCGGCAGATATGAAACAAATCCGGACTAAAGAGGACTTTTGCGAGCTGTTCCGGTATCTGCTTCAGCGCGATGCTGACAGTCGTATGGATCGCGGTTTTTCGGAATAAAAACAGCACTTTCTATAAGCCGGCGGAGTTCAAGGAATCTTCCGCTGTGCGGGCATATCGGCAAGAGTGAAATAGTGAAGTAAATATAGAAAATTGTTCATTGAGGGGCACTTTCTTTCGCAATTATAATATATGTACAAGTTAGACAATCAGTTGTACTGTAGTGAATGGGAAAGGACCTGTGGAATATGAATCTGACAGTTTTTCACGGTAAAGATGTCAAAGAGTATACATTCCAGCCGGATGGCGGTGCGGAAAAACAACTGCTCAACCTGTATCCGGACTGTGAAGGGGAGACATTTGAAGGGTTTGGCGGAGCAATCACGGACGCGGCGGGGTATGTATATTCGCTCATGGAGGAGAAAGATCGGAATCATTTGATGAAGACCTGCTTTACTTCGGAAGGAATGAACTATGAGTGGGTTCGAATCCCTATAGATAGCTGTGATTTTTCGACGCAAATGTATGAAGCGATGTCAGACCCGCGGGATCGGGCACTTAAAAGCTTCTCCTTTGAAAGAACAGAAACCTACATCCTGCCCATGCTGTCAGACGCACAAAAAGCTGCGGGGAGACCTTTATCCATCATGCTTTCACCATGGTCGCCGCCGGCCTTCATGAAAACAAATGAAAGCAGGATCGGCGGAAGCTTAAAAAAAGAGTATTATTCTTTTTGGGCGGCATATATATGCCGTTATATTAAGGAATTTGTGGACCGGGGATTCAGGGTGAAGCGCATTTCACTCCAGAATGAGCCAAAAGCCTGGCAGACCTGGGATTCCTGTGTGTTCACAGCTGAGGAAGAGAAAAGCTTTCTTAAGGTGATGAATCGGGCGCTGAAAGAGCACGGTCTGTCCAATGTCGAGGTGTTTTTCTGGGATCACAACAAGGAGCGTGTGTTTGAGAGAGCCCGCAGTGTGATCGACGATCAAACCAAAGAAATGGTCACAGGCGCAGCATGCCATTGGTATAGTGGCGACCATTTTGAGAGCCTTGATCTGATGCGCAAGTATTACCCCGGACTTAAGCTGATCATGTCTGAGAGCTGCATTGAATACAGCATTTATGAAAAGGACGATAAAGCGAATGCATTTTGTCTTTCCCATGAGATCATAGGGGATCTCTCCCATGGAATTTCCTCGTTTATTGACTGGAATATCCTTCTTGATGGAAGCGGCGGACCAAATCACAAAGGAAATCTATGTCTTTCCCCGTTTATGTATGACATAGAAAAACGGCAGCTTAAGGAGATGGAACTGCTTTCCCATTATATGCAGTTTGCACATTTTATCCAGGCAGGAGATGTACGGATTGCTTCCAGCGCTTATACGAGGGATTTAGAAAACACAGCTTTTAGAAAGCCGGACGGCTCTCTTGTGGTCGTATTATTAAACAGAACGGCCAAAGAACTGCCGGTGAAGGTGAGACTGAAAGGACAGATCGCGACTATTAGGCTGCCGGAGGAGAGTCTGGTTACCTGTGTTGTGAAGGAATAAAAAAGGCATCGGAAGGGAAGGACTATGAATAAAATGTTTGAATATGACGGTACTCTTGTTTCTGTCATGAACAAGATAATGTATGTGGTATCGGCCAATCTGCTGTTTATTGCCTGCTCTCTTCCGATTGTAACAACCGGTGCATCGGCAGCAGCTATGTATGCAGTTCTGCTTGGAGCACAGAGCGGGAAAGAAAAGGCGATCATTCCCGCTTTTTTCAAAAGCTTTAAGGATACATTTGTTCCCGCAACAGTACTGTGGCTGGGAATGATGATCACAGCAGGGACAATGTGGCTGAACTATCGTCTTACAGCAGGATTCCATGGACACTATGAAGTGGTGCGGATCTTCTGCAATCTTGTAGCAGTTCTGCTGGCGCTCCTATGGGTATATGCCTTTCCTGCAATGGCATACTTTACCAATACGCTCAGAGGGTATTTACAGTTCGCGCTTGCGATCAGTATATCCTATCTGCTGCAAACAGCGCTGCTCATTGTATTGCAGGCAGGGCCGCTCATTTTGATCTTGTTTTTGGCGCAGTTCAGCAGATTGTTTACAATTCTCTTTTTCCTCTGTGGGTTTTCGATTGGAGTGTATCTATCCACCCCTGTCCTGAACCGGATATTCTGCCGCTACGGGCAGGAAAAAAAATGAGGAGAGCACGGCATGCTGAGTAATGTTAAGAAATGGTTTTGGTTTGACGACGGAACCGAAAGCGCAGAATGTGGCCTTGGAAAATCAACAATAATGATCAGGATTGTGAGTCTGTTTACAGTCCTGGTCCTTTTTCCATTTGTGCTGCTGTCAGGAATTATCTCGTATAACTTCCTGCAATACAGCATGCGGGAAGCAGTGGACCGGAAACAAGAGGCAATGACGAGGATTGTCGGAAATGTCTCGGAGATCGTAGGCCGATACGAAGAACTGTCTATGATGGTCTATTATGACGGAATTGTAGACATGCTTTCTGAAACAGATGGCGTTACAGAAAAACAAAAGAGCGACATTCGCAGTCTGCTCAGCTCAATTACCTATACCAGTGATTCGGTCACAGGCGTCAGTATCCGTTTTCAGGATGAAATTATATCCGGGGGACATGAGTATTTTACAGTCACTTCTCTCGTGGACGAGCATCTCAAAGAGATTGAAGAGGCCAAAGGAAGACCTGTGTGGTTTTCCTCGAATGAACTGTTTGGACAGGAGAAAGAATAAAGGGAACTCTCAAAAGAAAAAGGTTGATAACCATTCTTGTTACCGCGGCATGTATTGCAGCTCTGGGCTTTGGATTGTTTTATGGTCTTGTCGTTCATGAGAAGTATATTCCCTATGAGGAAAGCGGCCTTTATGTCTCAGAAGAAGCCATTCGAACAGACAGAGATTATTACAAGAGTACCGGTCTCTACTCACCGGATGGAGAGGAGTTTTTCTTGTATATGACAACAACAGCCTATACACAGATGCGAAATGACACATCTATGGCAGGTGTCCCAATCATTTCATTGGACACAGCGGCGCGTACTTCAACAATAGAGGATGACAATGGTACCGTAACAGAACAGGTATGCAAAGAAGTGTACTACGTACCGGAAAAGACAGCGAAGCAGTATATGCATACTATGAAGTGGACAAATGAAGGCGCGACTGATGAAGAGATTCAAAAAAACCGTGATAAGGAAGTCGAGGAGCTGAAGAGCGCGTCAATCCTCGTCTGGAGTGAATCAGAATAATAAGTGCATATCATCATACGGAGGCAGTCTTGTGAGAAATCATGAGGCTGCCTTTTATATTGCAAGCCGGCGACATCCTTGTGTGTCGCAGGCATATAGATAAGAATGAAAGAAAAGAACCCGGAAAGGATGGGATGATATATGTTTATACTCAGAATTTTGCTTAAGGCAGCGCTGCTTCCGGTGGTGCTGATCCTGCTTCTTGTAAAGGTTATTGTGAAAGTTGGGATGCAGATCTCTTCTATTATTCTCGGCGGCCTGATCCTTTTTGTGGCCGGCTGCCTCATTTACACCATCACAAAACAGGCCTGGAGTCAGACTTTCCTTCTGGTCCTGATCGAAGCAGGTATCATGGGCATCACGGTTGGCACAGCCGTTATTGAAAGCCTGATTGATGCAGCACTTATGGGAATAGCCGGCATCTGACCTATTTTGTAAGCATCCCTCTCAGATATCTCTGAAGAATACGAAGAAGTGTTTCTTCCACATTAACCTCTCCGGAACTGAGACACCATTCGAAGACACATCCTTTTACCAGAGTACAGATATCTTCGCTGAGTTCATGAGGGTCAGAATCAGCAGACAGGAATCCCTGATCCTTCGCTGCTGATAATTCCTGTTCGCAGCGGAACATAACAGTATCCGGAGCAAAGGCGCCAGTTTCCGTTCCCATATAGGAAGAAAGTGCTTTGTTACCGGTCGTATAAAATTTTGCCATGAAGTCTGTGCCGAGATCCATATAGCGACGGATCAGATGCATATAGAGCTCGCAGATCCTTCCTGCCGGATCGGATAAAGGTACATGCAAAGTTGTTTCAGCAAAGGATTCTTCCTTGACGAAATACATCAGGAGGTCATCCTTATCTTTGAAATGATGATAAAAAGTGCCAATGGAGAGACCGGATTCTTCCACAACCCTTCTGATGGTAAGTTGGTCTGCTCCAATCTTCCTGATCAGTGTGACTGCCGCATCAATGATCTGCTGCTTTGCATCGACAGCTGCCATCCCAACTGATTTTTTGGAAGGTCTCCCGACTTTGTTACCCATGACTGTACCTCGCAAATAAAACATGTTCTAAAACTATTGACATCATAGCACA
>DFHP01000015.1:0-478 GCA_002371335.1 Eubacterium sp. UBA3720 | reverse complement strand
TGCAGGATGTGGAAATCGAGATGAAAGCCTTTGAACTGGATCCTTCCGCAAGCCGTACGGTACAGGGGCCTACCGTGGACAGGTTTGCAGTAAAATACGGACTTACGAAAGCACAGGCGCAGGATCGGGTTGACGGTATTTCTCAGATGGGCAGGGAAGCAGGCCTTGACTTCCGTTATGCCGAAACACAGTATACCAACACTTTTGATGCGCACCGGCTGACGAAGCTGGCACAGGCAAAGGGTGACACGGAACTGACGGACCGGCTGATCGAGCGCCTTTACAAAGCTTATTTTACCGACAGCCTGGAACTGGCGGATCATGATGTGCTGAAAAGAATTGCTATTGAGGAAGGCATGGATGAAAAGGAAGTCACAGAAGTTCTCGATTCCGACAAGTATGCTGATGAGGTCAGGCTGGATGAGCGGGAATCCCAGCGTTACGGGATCCATGCAGTACCGTATTTCATTATCGGAAA
>DFHP01000203.1 GCA_002371335.1 Eubacterium sp. UBA3720 | reverse complement strand
TATCGAGAAGTTCCTTAACCACAGAATGAGGTTGAAAACGAATGACGAATATGAAGTGGTGGAGGCAGATGAATCTGAAGAACCGGAGGCAGCTGATTAGTGGGCGGCTCATAGCGGCCGCTCTTACATACGAATAGACGCTTTTAAGCACTTCGAAGATCCATATATCTGATATGATGGAAGAAAATCCTCTGTTTTTTGTAACGAAAACAGATCTGGGCAGTCATATATACGAAGGGGGTGATGACATGGATATAGAGAAACTGTATCAGGACTATTTCCTGGTTGTTTACAAATATATTCTGTCCATTTCCCATAATCCTCTGGCGGCCGAAGAGATCACACAGGATACCTTCTTCAAGGCACTGAAAAAGATTGATGATTTCCGTGGAGATTCCAATATCCGGGTGTGGCTGTGCCAGATCGCTAAGAATACATACTTCGACCATGTGAAACGACAGGGCCGACTGTCTGAACTGCCGGAGGAATACGGTGAACCGGCTCCTTCCGTAGAAGAATCTTTTTTCCTTTCTGCAGATGCCAAAGAGATTCATCGGATCCTCCATGATCTGCGGGAACCGTATAAAGAAGTCTTCTCGCTGCGGACATTTGGAGAATTGTCGTTTTCTGATATCGCAGAACTGTTTGGAAAGTCGGAAAGCTGGGCGCGTGTTACATATCACCGGGCGCGTATGATGATCAAGGAGGGAATGAAAAATGGCTGATATCACATGCGAAGTGATCAGGGATCTGATGCCGCTTTATGTGGATGATGTTTTGTCGTCCGACAGCAAAACGCTTGTTGAAGAACACCTGGAAACCTGTGAGGACTGCACGGACTATTATCATGCGCTGAAAGAACCGGAAGGGGACTATAAGCAAATGAGAAAATCTGATGAAAAAGCAGCATTCAAAAGAATAAAGGGAACGCTCAAAAAGAAACGTCTGATAACCATTCTTGTCACCGCAGTATGCATTGCAGCTCTGGGCTTTGGATTGTTTTATGGTCTTGTCGTTCATGAGAAGTATATTCCCTATGAGGAAAGCGGACTTTATGTCTCAGAGGAAGCCATTCGAACAGACAGAAATTATTACAAGAGCACCGGCCTCTACTCACCGGATGGAGAGACGCTTTTCTTGTATATGACAACAACAGCCTATACACAGATGCGAAATAACACGTCTATGGCAGGTGTCCCGATCATTTCATTGGACATGGCGGCGCGAACCTCAACAATAGAGGATGACAATGGTACCGTGACGGAACAGGTATGCAAAGAAGTGTACTACGTCCCGGAAAAGACGGCGAAGCAGTATATGCATGTTATGAAGTGGACAAATGAAGGCGCGACTGATGAAGAAGTCCAAAAGAACCGTGATAAAGAAGTCGAGGAGCTGAAAAGCGCATCGGTCCTCGTTTGGAGTGAATCAGAATAACAGATACATACCGTTACACGCAGGCAGTCTTGTGAGAGATCATGAGACTGCCTTTTGATTTATGAGGAGTCGACATCCTTGCATGGCGACTCCCAGTCTAAGAAAATACAGAAAAGAACCCGGAAAGGATGGGATGAAATATGTTTATACTCAGGATTTTACTCAAAGTCGCACTGCTTCCGGTGGTGCTGATACTGCTTCTTCTCAAAGTCATTGTAAAAGTCGGGATGCAGATCTCGTCTGTTGTACTCGGCGGCCTGATCCTCTTTGTAGCCGGCTGCCTCATTTACACGATTACTAAACAGGCCTGGAGCCAGACCTTTTTGCTGGTTCTGATCGAAGCCGTTATCATGGGAGTCACGATCGGCACCGGCATCATTGAGAGTCTGGTCGATGCCGCACTGATGGGAATTGCAGGCATATAAGACAGGGCTGTATTGCTAAAAAGAAAAGGCTGTTTTCGCCTGTTAAGGTTAAATGATATACCAAACGGCGAACCAGCCTTTATCGTTCATAGAAATATCGAAAGCCTCCTTCAGATTTTATAGATATAGTCCGCTTTTCTCGGTGCAGGATCGCCGGCCGGAGCAGCGGCGTAGCCAAGGATCAGGTTGCCGATGCCTTCATAATCGCCCTCAATACCGAGTTTTTTCAGGATCGCTTTTCCTTCTTCACTTTCGAACTCTTCTTTTGCACGATGGACCCAGCAGCTGGCGACGCCCAGATCTGCGGCAGCATTCATCATGTTGCCCATCACAAGGCTTCCGTCGTATAAATAGGTCGGCATGGACTTGTCCGCAAGGACGACTACGACATCCGGTGCGCCATAAAACGGATCGATATCAGCGCCAAGGACGGCGGCGTTGATCTTTGCAAGCTGGTCGCGGACTTCCTTACCCTTGATAACGAGGATGATGGGAGATTGCTTACCCATTCCGGTCGGAGCGTATGTGCCGGCTTCGACGATGGCGTTCAGCTTTTCCTCTTCAACGTGGTCTGCCTTGTAGGCGCGGCAGCTTCTGCGGGTTTTCAGTGTAGTGATTGTTTCCATGAGTCTGATACCTCCTTAAAATTATCTGTTTATGATCGAACCTTCTCCGCCGCGGACAGGATATTCATCCAGTCTGCCTTGAAGGTTTTTTCTTGTTTCACGCACGATCTCAAGCATCTCTTTCTGGTGCTTCGGTAAGAGCGCCTGCATCGGCACGATGTTGGAAGGGTGTGATCCGAAATAGATCGTGTCTTTCAGATCCAGCCGGGAGATCAGCCGTTCCTGTTCATCAAGGAGCTGGCCCGTCGTGCATTCCCTGAATGCGCCGGCCTTCATATCGCTGTACAGTCTGCATCCGGGCTGGGCATGCAGCGTGCCGATGAAGAGCAGATGCGGCTGGACTGCATTGATGAGGTCAGCGGTGGCATCAGCGTTCTCACGCCAGAGTTTAGCACCGCCGCAGCCCAGTATGGCATTGAAACTGTAAGATATCCCCGCTTTCGTCAGACGCAGGAGTTGTTCCCTTGCTTCTTCCGCTGTATGTCCTTTGTTCATATAGGTCAGGGCAGCATCCAGGCCGCTTTCTACTCCGATATCAAGTCCGTCGATCCCCAGATTACAAAGGCGTCGAAGCTCGGCATCCGTCTTGTGTTTGATATTCTGGATGGACGCGTACATGGCGATGGTTTTCACCTTTGGCAGATTCCTGTGTATTGCAACCGCGATCTCGGTCAGTTTGTCAGCTGAAAGCACGAACGCGTCGCCATGCTCAAGAAACACGCGCTCGACTTTGGGACAGTATTTCCCCGCTTCTTCGATAT
>DFHP01000116.1 GCA_002371335.1 Eubacterium sp. UBA3720 | reverse complement strand
ATTTCTGAAACAGTTTGATCATGAAAATAACATCTCAAGGACGCTCCCGCTTCTGTCTTGAAGGCAGCGGTACTAATGAATTTTCAGCGCTTAAACTTGAAAATTCAAAGTGCCGGCCGCAAGCCAAAACCTTTCCGATGTTATTTTTCATGATCACAACTGACTCTACAACATGAAGCGGGAAGTTTTAATTAATACCTGATAACACCGGAAGGAATAGCTGAAGTAAACAGCCATCGGAATCGAAGTGCTTCTGATGGCTGTTTTTTAGCCGGGTAATTGCGAAAAGCTGCAGAGTCCCGCAATTACCAGTTGATTCTAAGCTGCGGAAAGGAGAAACATACATGAGATTTTATACAGCAATGATCCGGAACAAAGAAAACATTATCATATCTGCAGATGGAGGCAGAAAGGGCTACCGGGCCTCCGATCTGGGGCTTGAGCATAAGGATATGAATGAGCTTATAATCAATGCAGACGGCAGTCTTACAGACAATCTGGCAGAAAGGATAGATAAGGCTGATCAGAACAAGGCTCTCCTTATAGCGGATCTGAAGCTCTGCGCTCCGATCCCCAGGCCGCGTCAGGATGTGATCTGCCTCGGGATCAATTATGATGAGCATGCCGTTGAGGCGGGGAGATTTTCGGATGAAGCCTTTGGCGGCGAACGGCCCTTCACGATTTATTTTTCAAAGAGGGTAAGCCTTGCAGGAGCTCCGGGAGATGTACTCCCTTCATATAAGGGTCTTGTGGACAGTCTGGACTATGAGTCCGAGCTGGGCGTTGTTCTGGGTAGGGATGTAAAAGGGATATCGGAAAATGATGCTTTGAAAGCAGTCTTCGGATATACAGTGATCAACGATATCAGCGCCAGAAATCTCCAGACACGCCATAAACAATGGTATCTTGGAAAGAGCCTTGATGGTTTTACTCCAATGGGTCCGTGTATCGTGACGCCGGATGAGATCGGCGACGTGCATGATCTGAACATCAGAAGCTATGTGAACGGAGAGATTCGCCAGAACAGCAATACCAGATATATGATACAGACAGTTGAGGGCGCAATAGCTGAGCTTTCGGCGGGTATGACGCTTCAGGCGGGTACAATCATCGCCACAGGAACTCCTGCGGGCGTCGGCATGGGAATGAAGCCTCCGTGCTTCCTGAAAACGGGAGATGAAGTGGTTTGTGAGATCGAAAAGATCGGTCAGCTGAGGACTAAGATCGGAGAATAAACAGCCGGAGAAGTGTAATAATGTCTTTCAGAACGGATGAGACTGCAAACAATAATGAATCATATAAAATTGACAAGGATCAGGGATGCAGATTATGCCCAAGGTCCTGCGGGGCCTGCCGCATGGCGGGAGAAAAAGGGGTCTGCCTGGCGGACGGAGAGATACGGATCGCCAGGGCGGCGCTGCATATGTGGGAAGAACCGTGCATTTCCGGAAGAACAGGCTCCGGGGCTGTGTTTTTTTCAGGATGTCCGCTTCACTGTGTTTACTGCCAGAACCGGGAGATAGCGTCCGGAAAGGGCTGGGTGATCTCACAGGACAGACTTTCTGAGATATTTCTTGAGCTTCAGGCGAAAAAAGCGGTAAATATTAATCTGGTCACGCCCACTCATTATACGCCCCAAATCGTATCTGCCATCTGCAGGGCAAGAGAAATGGGGCTTTCTGTTCCCGTGGTCTATAATTGCAGCGGATATGAGTCGGTGGATACCCTTCGTATGCTGGATGGATCTATAGATATATATCTGACCGATTTCAAATATCCTGACAGCGAAGGTGCCCGGCGTTACTCAAATGCACCTGACTATCCGGAGAAAGCAATGGAGGCGCTCGGAGAAATGGTCAGACAGTGTCCGGCGCCTGAATTTTCGGGAAACAGAAATGCCAAAGATGAAGATGAACTGCTGATGACCCGGGGAGTGATCGTCAGACATCTTTTGCTTCCGGGCCGTGTAAAGCAGGCCTGCGAGACGGTCAGAAGAGTATATGAGAAATTCGGCAGCCACGTTTTTTTCAGCCTTATGAATCAGTTTACGCCCGTGAGTTCACTTCAGGAGAAATATCCCGAGATAGCCAGAAGGGTGACTGAACGGGAATATGAACGATGGCTGAATTATGTGATCGATGCAGGCGTTGAGCAGGCTTTCATACAGGAAGGCGGCACGGCAGAGGAAAGCTTTATACCATCGTTTGAGGGCGAGGGCGTTCTTAAATACGTCTGAATAAGAGAGCGTTGGCTTTAAAGTCATTCCTTATTATTTTCTGCAGCAAAGTGAACATAATTTTTATGAAATGCATATTATCATGCTGCAGAGAGAGGAGATGATTTTAGGGACAGGGTGTCCGGGAACGGACGTTTCTCGAGAAATGAAGTGGAATGGATCAGGAAATAATGAAATATATTATCATCGGCAATCTTATATCTCTTCTCGCTGCGGTCTTTACCATTGCGAGTTCACTGAGCAGCGGCCGCAGAAGGATCTATGGTTTTCAGACATTTCAGTGTCTGACTATGGCTCTGGCGTCCGTGTTTTTCGGCTCTGCCAGCGGCGTGGTGACGTTTCTTCTGAATGCTCTGCGAAATGAGCTTACGGCAAGAGACCTGTTCCGAAAAAAGATTTTTATCGGTTTTATGATATCGCTGGTAATCCTGGGGGTATGGTCGAACAACAGGGGCGTCATCGGATTGCTTCCCGTGGGAACAACGATGCTTTATACTACCGGCTGTTACTATCTGAAGGATGATCTGTCTATCAAGCTGAATATAGCGATTGATCTGTCGTTATGGTGTATTTACGAAGTATTTATTTATGATTTTGTATCGCTGGCGGTGGATGGCGTTACTGTAGCGGTCACTTTATACGCCATTCACAGAGAGATCAGGAAAAGAGAAAAGCTTTCGGATAAAAAAATAAATGGAAAAAAGGTTGTTTGAAAATGAGATCTGAGTCGAATTCTATAGTTAATCCGGTCACAGAAGGAAATATCAAAAAGGAAGTATTGCTGTTTTTCTTTCCGATTTTTTTCGGTTCGCTGTTCCAACAGGTCTATAATGCTGCCGATGCAATGATCGTCGGACGATTTCTGGGAAAAGAAGCACTCTCGGCAGTGGGCGGTTCGGCAGGTATGATCATTCTTCTGGTGGTTGGTTTCTTTGTAGGATTATCTTCCGGCGCGTCGGTACTGGTGTCCCAGTATTACGGAGCGAAAAATGAAGAGCGTGTCAGCGCCTCGGTACATACGGTAATGATGTTTGGGCTGCTATGCGGCATTCTGATCACGTTTGCAGGGATCGTACTGACGCCGGCAATGCTTCGCCTGCTTGATACTCCTGCCGACACCATGGAAATGTCGGTCATATATCTGCGGGTATATTTTGCCGGAATGACGGGCAATCTTCTCTATAATATCGGATCAGGAGTACTGCGGGCAGCAGGAGATTCCAGAAGACCTTTTCTGTTTCTGGTAGTTTGCTGCGTTTTGAATATTGTTCTTGATCTGATATTTATCATACCTATGGGAATGGGAGTATTCGGAGCTGCGCTGGCAACGATCCTCTCTCAGGCGGTCAGCGCGGTCCTGGTCATTATTATAATGTGCAGGACTGAAGATTCATACCGGCTGCGTCCGGCAGAGGCGGGAATTGACCCGGGGATCATTGAAAAGATGATGAAAATAGGCCTTCCCGCAGGCCTTCAGAGTGTAATGTACGGCGTATCAAACCTTATCATTCAGGCAGGCGTTAACGGACTTGGCACAGATCATGTGGCGGCCTGGGCGACTTACTATAAGATAGACGGGCTGTTCTGGATGGCGATGTATGCGTATGGAATAGCAGCTTCTACCTTTGTCGGGCAGAATTACGGAGCAGGACATATCGAGAGAGTAAAGAAAAGCTTCATTACGTGCATGGTCCAGGCTGCCGCAGCAGCGGTACTTATCAGCGCGGTCATATATTCAATATCGCCCTGGCTTTTCCCGCTGTTCACGACGGATCCGGGAGTAAATAAGATCGGCGTAGATATGATGCGGTATCTTACCAGATTTTATGTTCTGTATGTAAGCGTTGAGATCATTCCCGGCGCGCTGCGGGGAGTAGGGGATACTTTGATCCCCATGTTTATTTCCGGAGCTTGGATATGCCTGCTGAGAAGTATATGGATCATTTTTGTGATGCCTTTGAAGAAAGACATGTATACAATGATGTTCAGCTATCCGCTGTCATGGAGTATATGCACCGCCGCGTTTTTTATATATCTGTTCAGGTACAGCAGCCTGAAGGAAGTTCTTCGAAAAAAAGACCGGGTGTGAAAACCATATCATAGCTTCATATTCTTTAGCTTATAGTCGATAAGCTCTCCGGTGAAAACAGCTCCGAAAGTAATGCAGCCTGCCATGATCGAAAAAACCATACCGCCGTCTCTGAAATGCATGATCGCAAAGATCAGTACCCCGAAAAACAGAGCGCGCAGAAGTTTATTCACAAGGTTCAGGTCTCCTTTGGCTTCTGAAGAGTTTTTTCCTGCGCCTGAGGCGTCAGTTCGTGTTTTTTTGGAACCGGTTCCGCTGTTTTGATTCCGGATGTTATAAGATTTTTGGTTTGCTTTGTAATAGTTTCCCCGGGTAGGAGCGGATTTTCTGTTTTTTTTCTTTTTACTCATTTTTTTATCTCCATATCCTGTTTTATAACTGTTCCTGTATTTAGCTTTTTAAACATACTTCTGATGAGAGGTATGACCATAATGAACCATATGATCGGTTCAGCCCATATGATAGCCCAGTATTTCAGTATCGGCGTGAGCATTATAGCCACAGCGGCCTTACCTGCCAGTTCAAGCGTACTGGAAATGATCGGCGCAGCATGATCATCCAGACCCTGAAGAGAATTTCTTAGGATAGAGATCGTCGGTACAAGGGCGTAGAAGATCGTATCAACTCTCTGATACAGACATCCTGTATCTATAACCTCCTGAATGTCAGTATCCGTTATGGCTCTGATCAGTATGGGGCAGATCGTATAAGATATGATAAGTACAATAATACACCAAATATAAGAAATCAAAAGTGTAAATTTTAATCCGGCCCTGATCCTGTCATATCTGCCCGCACCGTAATTCTGTCCCGTGAAGGTAGCCATGGAAGTACCAAGAGAAGAGAACGGAAGCATATAGATGTTCGTAAGTTTTCGTGTGGCGGCGTGCGCCACGATAACATTCGTTCCGAGAGTGTTTATCGCAGTCTGCAGCATCAGTGTTCCGAAAGCGACGAGACAGTTCATAAGTCCCATGGAAAGACCGGATAAAAGCATCCTGCCAGACAGTTTTCTGTCCGGAACTATATCAGAATTTGAAATATGCAGCTCGGGATGTGTTTTCCGCAAATAGATAAAGCACAGGATCACAGATATCAGCTGAGATACTACAGTGCCGACCGCCGCACCTTGTACGCCGAACTTCATTGCTCCCACGAATATAATATCAAGAATAATATTCAGGAACGCAGAAATGATAAGAAATACAAGGGGAGTAAAGGCGTCGCCCGTCGCGCGCAGTATTGCTGCCAGCACGTTATATATGAGCGCAAACAGCAGTCCGGATATGATAATTATGATATATGCACGGGCAGCGGAGCGGTGTTTGCCCATGACATTTAATATATCCATAATACCGCTCAGTCCCGCAAGGCTGGCGATCATAAGTACCGCTGTTATGATACAGCCCAGAAAAAGTGCCGCGCCGAAGCTTCTGCGGACTTTTTCGTGATCTTTCTTTCCAAAGTACTGGGAACATACTACTCCAAAGCCGTTGGACAGGCCCACGATGAAGCTTGTAAAAAAATCAGAGAGAGTGCTTATGGAACCTACGGCCGCAAGGGCATCGTTTCCGCAGAATGATCCGATTATCCTGATATCCGCGACAGAATAGGCCAGATTAAAAAGATTCCCTATGAAGATGGGGAGCGCAAACATAATAATGGAAGTATTTATTTTTCCGGCTGTAAGGCTGTCAGTTTTAGCCATAATTTCTCCTTTTCCGCGTTGATGAAAAAAACATCTGTTCAAAGGAACAGATGTCGCGTCTTTTTTATGCCTGTGATTCTTATGGAATACGAATATATTCGTCTACCTTTCGGCAGGTGTTCATATGAAGAGAGATGATCGTCCGGAGGATCATATACTGAACTACTTCTCTGACGATTTCTTCTTCAAAATCCTTTTTCATAAGAGCCGGATAACGATGTACCATGAATTGGATCTGATATCTGTTATCCTGTCTTGAAATAAAGGAAGTAATATATAATCCGTTCATTGCCGCCGTAACGATGTCATCGTCCCTGATCTGCATATGAAGGTTATACATATCTGAATTAAGATAATATTTGTCGTCTTTCAGCTCAATTTCAGCGTCTATGATCTCCGATATGGAATAGTTCTCCTTATTTGTCATGAGTGCAGAGAGAAAATCTGCCTCCTTGCCGTTCTGAATCACGTAATTCAAAATATCATGAGGTGAATTCATAACTATTCTCCGAAATAATAAAAGGATTACTTTGCAGCACACCGAATATTAATTATAATCTGAGAAAACAGTTTAGGCAAGAATATAAAACAAATTTCCATTTGTTTTTATAAAAAACTTTTTTTAAAGATTCTTTTCGATTTCTCTTCTGACGGTATCCAGATCGGCATTATAGATCTGTACCTCTTTGGTTTTTATGCCGTTCGCCTCAATGCGGCTCATTATAACTTCCACATGGCCGTCGTCAATGCGGGTAAGTACAGCTTCATTAATATGATCGGCCCGTATCTTTGAAAGCCGGATGGAATTTCCCTGTGTGTGTAAAGAATCCTCCTTCGCGGCAGCTTCGGAAGACGAAGGAAGAATTTCGGAAGTGAAAGGCGTGGAAGACTCCTGTGGAGATACGTCATGAGATGGTTTTTCTTCCACGGAGGTTCGGAAGGCCGGACTTTCATTATCCGTCCCGGAAGGGAGAATGAATCCTGCAAAGAAAAACAATGCAGGGCAGGCAAAAATGATACTGAAGATCTCAGAGACGATCGCGGTGCTGATCGTTTTTCCGGAAAGAAAACTTCTGTACAATAATATGATCTCCAGTAGAAGTATATGCAGCAGACAAAAGATAACAACAGCAAGCAATGCCGCGATTTTCTGTTTAAATGTTGTTTTTTTCATATATTGAGTCGTATAATAGTTGTCTGTAATGTGTTCGCTTTTTTTGGTTTAATTCAAGTCTCGCTCGTTAAAACTTCCCGCATACAACTTCTGAACGTCTGATCGCAGCTGATCCTTCAACGTGAAGAGGGAAGGTTTTATAATTATATCAGAATTGCCGGATGCACTCAAGGCGGACCCGAATATACAGTCCGTACAAAAAAGTTTGGAAAGAGGGAGACGTGTGATGTCTGACAGAACAAAATGGATTGCTCAGGGAGGTATGATAGCTGCTATATACATTCTCCTGGTATTTCTGGGGAATATGGCCGGCCTTTCAAGCGGCGTGATCCAGATCCGCGCGGCGGAGGCGCTGACAATTCTGCCGTATTTTTCATCTGCTGCAGTGCCGGGATTATTTGCAGGATGCTTTTTGGGTAATCTGCTGACGGGGTGCGTGATATGGGACGTTGTTTTCGGCTCGCTTACTACGCTTGCGGCTGCATGGCTGACCAGGAAGCTTCGAAAGTTTTCACCTTTTCTTGCTCCCGTGCCGCCGATCATACTGAATATGCTGGTGGTCCCGCTTGTCCTACGGTACGCGTATCATCTGGAAGATGCATGGATCTTCATGGTTGTAACCGTCGGAATTGGAGAAGTGATCTCATGCGGCGTTCTGGGAATGCTGCTGTTTTTTGCCATCCGGCATAGAAAACTGGAACAATATTTTGTATGATACTGTCTGAAATGACATATGGGAAGTTTTTATCTCAGTGTGAGATTGAACCCCCGCTGAGATAAACGCTTCGCGAGGATGCGCAGGAATTTGGTTTGGAAGATGTCAGTTTAAGCTGACCCGAAATCCCGCGCCAGGTGTCGCGGGCGAGACTTGAATATTATATGTTTCCCGGACAGGTGAATGAGCAGCATCAAGGAAGACGAACGTTAACTATTGAACAGTAAAGGAATGAATACAATGTTTTATGTACCTGATGGAACTAAAGTATGCGGTTTTTATCAATGCAAGGAATGCGGGAGCAGATTTTTGTCTGTGCAGGTAGCTCCGCGGATCATCTGTTCCTTCTGCGGCGAGGACCCGGATATGGAGATCGGTCCTGACGATGAGATGCCAAAGCCGCAGGAGACGGCTGAACTGCTTCAGGTGATAGAAGGTGAAGAAGAAGTCGAAAAGATGGATGGAATGCTCTCGCTTGCCATTACCGGCGGAGACTATGGATGGATTTGAAATACTGCTGAAAAAGGATCGTGGAGAAGAATGACCGATGAGCATCTTATTTATCAATGGGGCATTCAGGAAGGATTCCCGCACCCATTTACTCGCCAGATACTATCTTTCACTGAAAAAAGACACAATAGAAACCGTAGAAACGGGAGACTGCCGGATACAGCCTTTTGACAGAGAACGGCTTGAAATCTACAACAGATCTGTGGCGGAGGGTGATTTTCAGAATGAAATGTTTGATGCGGGGAAACGATTCAGGGAAGCAAAGGAGATCGTTATTGCCGCCCCGTTTTGGAATTACAGTATTCCTGCCGCGCTTCATTCATATCTGGAAATGGTATGTTCGCAGGGAGTGACTTTTGACATAGACGAGACCGGGGTCTATCACAGTCTTTGCCGCGCAGATAAGCTGACAGTCATAATCACAGCAGGAGGATCTATTCCGGAAAATGATCATGCTTTCGGGTATATAAAGGATCTGGCTGAAATATTCTGGAATATTCCGGAAATAAGGTATTACAGGGCAGAGGATCTGGACGCTGAAGGCACAGACGTGGAGAAGGCGCTGGAATCCGTCCGCAGAGAGATGCGAAAAGAAATAGAAGAAAACAATGACTGAATAAAAAGACGAAATCTGATGAGAATCGCGGCAGTCAAATTGAGGCAGATAAATCGTGGTAAATGAAAAACAGCGGTAAACTGATTGCTGCAAATTAGGCCTGATCATAAAGAAAGGAACAG
>DFHP01000154.1:6631-11438 GCA_002371335.1 Eubacterium sp. UBA3720 | reverse complement strand
GCAGACGATCTCCGGAATGATCCTGGAGACAAGCGCAGGAAACTTCGGTCTTGCATGCCTTGAGAACTACTGGCTGGGAACAAGAGTCACGGACGTGGAGGTGGCCTTCTCCGCGGAGGGAGCGACTGTTCTGACAAACCACGGCGGCCTTCCGTTCAAACAGTTTGCCGGCCTGAACGGCGCGACGGTGAACGGCGTGAAGATCATCACGGATAAGGGAATCTATAACGTATCCTGCAGCGTGGCGCTGAAGCCGTATTATACCGGAACGATCAACGCGATCCAGACAGGAGATAACACGATCCTCATGAGAGGACTTCCTTCCGATCTTCAGAACGGCAAGGCGACAGTTTCCTATTCCTACCAGGAAGAGGGACAGAGAAGGCCTACAACGGTAATGATCGCAAACGCTGAAGATATAGCAGACGGCGTGATCACTACAGACAGGGCCATAGATCCCGCATACACCTACACGGTAACGATCGACTCGGATAATTATTCTCCGATGTCAACAACGCTCATTCTTTCCAGTCAGGAAGCATACTATGTGACCATGAATGTTCCGTTTGCGGAATACTATGCCGCTGAAGGAACGACACAGAGCGTGGATATCGTAACAACAGCTACGGCAAATAAACTTAAGGGAACGACTGGTCTCGCAAAGGGAACCTACAATAACGGTGAATCCATCCTCGGCGTAACAACGCCCGTGAAGATGGATAAGGATACGTTCATGAAGGTAGTCGGCCTTGGCGCGGCAGATACTGAAAACTATTACTATACGATCCTTGACGAGGAACCGGCTGTTTACAAGACGCTTACGATCAGTGAAGACGGAACTTACAGCTTCAGCGCGGCAGAAGGTACTGCGGGAGATGCGTCTTCCATCACGGTAAGCGAGGCGTACAGCAGCAGATACGGAAACTATCAGATCGATCTGGAAGGCGTCCTGACAGCGGGCGGCGTCACTATCAATGGCGAGACGCAGACGATCTCCGGAATGATCCTTGAGACAAGCGCAGGAAACTTCGGTCTTGCATGCCTCGAGAATTTCTGGCTGGGAACAAGGGTCACAGACGTGGAGGTGGCTTTCTCAGCTGAGGGAGCGCCTGTCATGACAAATCACGGCGGACTTCCGTTCAAACAATTTGCCGGTCTGAACGGCGCGACGGTGAACGGTGTGAAGATCATTACAGACAAAGGAATCTATAATGTACCTTGCAGCGTGGCGCTGAAACCGTATTACACCGGAACAGTATCCGCAACAGCGGATAATAACGGACAGGTATCCGTATCCGGCCTTCCGGAAAATATAGATAACGCTGTTATGAGTGTTTATTACACTGAAGGTACGGGCAGAAACCGTACGACCGTATATGCGGCGGAAAATGTTCCTGTGGAAGGCGGCAAGGCAGACATGACAAACGGTCTGATCGGCGGAAAAGATTACACGGTAACAATTGACAGCGATAATTATTCGACCATAACGGCGCCGAATACAGTAACAGGAGTCGCGCTGACAGAGATGAGCGATGACGGAAAGACGATCAAGGTTTCGAATTTGGCAGACGACCTTGAGAATCCGACAGTAACGCTGACATACACGAACTCCGATAAGGAAACAGTTACTGCAGTTGAAAATGCAGCCCTGAAGGATGGAACTGCAGAACTCCCGGGCAAGCTGGACGGCGGCGTGGAATATCAGGTAGTGATCAACAGTGAAAACAGGAATCCGGTCAATGGTGTCAGCGTTTCCGTGCCGGTAACGATCACATCCGCAGAGATCACAGAAGGATCAAAAGAGGATGTTAAGATCGTCTGCAACAGACTGTTCGACGACTTCACGGGAATCAGGATTGATGGAAAAGACCTGGATTCTGCAAATTACAAAGCTGTTTCAGGATCGACAGAGGTTACTTTTGCCGGGGAATATACGTCGACGCTGGCCAAAGGCGTACATAACGTAGAATTCCTGTATAAAGACGGCAGCAGCGTGCCTACAACGCTTACGGTAAATGAAAGCAAGCCTGCCGACGAACAGAAGCCCGGGGACACTTCGGATGATGAGAAAAAGGGTGAGTCCAAGTCCGAAAGTGATCCGAAATCCACATCTGATAAATCTTCCGGAGCTAAATCAGGAAGCTCATCCGGATCATCATCGGGAAGCGGTTCGGGCAAAGGTTCAGGATCTTCGTCGGGAAGCAGTTCATCTGCCTCCGGCGCAAAGACAGGAGACAGCTCAAACGCCGCAGCGTGGGCAGGAATACTGCTGGCTGCAGTAATCGCCGGAATCGGCGCGGTAATTTTCAGAAGAAAGAAAGCTGCGAACTAAGATGAGATGGCAGCCCCCCGGGAGCAGGAGAACCGGAATCAGAAGAACCGGTTATCATATCATCGGGACAGGCTGGTATTAAAGAGCAAAAAAATGTTGACGGCAGGTCCGCTTTCTGCGGACTTGCCGCTGACACGTTTTAAAGTATCGACTAAAACTTCCCACTTCATGATTAGACTGTTAAAAGACTGTTAAAGAAAAGCTATGTAGGAAGTTTTTATCTGACTTTAAAGCGCTGAATTACTATATGAAGATCCCGCCGGAGAAAAAACATGGTCAGTATGCTCAGGATCATTTCATTTCGGGATGAAGTGATGCTGAGCACACTGAACATACTGAACAGAACTTAAATGAAGGAGCTATTTGTAAAAATGTATATAAAAAAGATTGTGCCATGTCTGCTGGCTGCATTCCTGACCATGGGATATGCCGGCTGCGGAACCGCATCTGCAAACCGGGGCGATCAGGGAAGAGAAACCTCCGGTCTTTCGTCGGCGGAGGAAATATCTGAGTCATCAGGAAACGCCGAAGATGGAGATAATAACGAGGAGGGAAATTCCGGGACAGCTGAAAAAACTGGTACGACATCCTCAGAAACGGCAGAACTGCCTTCATCTACGCAGGATATTTTTGCCATGGATACATACATGACGATCACGGGATATGGGAAGAAGGCAGAAGACGCCGTGAACGCGGCGGTGGATGAGATCAGAAGACTGGACGATATGCTCTCCGTAGGAAAAGCGGACAGTGAGATCGCGAAGATCAATAATGAAGGCAGCGGAACGGTATCTGAAGATACTGAGATCATGGTAGAGAAGGCTCTTGAAATCGGAGAAACAACGGGTGGAAAATTTGACATTACGATTTACCCGCTGATGGTGGAGTGGGGGTTTACCACAGGTGATTTCAAAGTGCCGGATGAAGAAAAGATCAGTTCTATTCTGGAAAAAGTAGATTATCAGAAGGTGGATCTTGACAAAGAAAAAGGCGTTCTGTCATTAGGTGAAGGTCAGGGGATCGACCTGGGAGGCATCGCCAAGGGATACACATCCGACAGAGTGATGGATATTTTCAGAGAATATGATCTGGTAAGCGGCGTCGTATCCCTCGGAGGAAATGTAGAATGCTATGGCAAAAAGCCGGACGGGACGGACTGGCGGTGCGGTATTCAGGATCCGGGTAATGCCGATGATCCTATGGCGTTTTTGGGCGTCCTTGAGATATCCGACTGCGCGGTGATCACATCGGGCGCCTATGAGAGGAATTTCGAAGATGAAGAAACAGGCAGGATCTATCACCATATCATAGATCCGTCAACGGGATATTCCGCTCAAAGCGGCCTTTCATCGGTGACGATCGTTTCCGAAAGCGGACTTCTGGCTGACGGACTCTCTACTGCAATGTATATTATGGGAGCTGACGGAGCTCTGGAATACTGGAAGGAATATGGAGACGATTTTGAAATGGTTCTGATGACAGACGATGACAGGATCATTGTCACGGAAGGGATCAGCGATCAGTTTACGGGGAATTATCCTGTGACGGTAGAGGAACGATAAAGAAGGAGAGATCCTGACTATGCTTAGCTTAACAACGGAGGACATACTTATATGAGCAACTGGAAAGATATAATAAGCAAGCTTGGGAAAATTAAGCCGGCGGCTAATCTGTGGCCTGCCGGTCTGGCCGGCCTGCTGGTACTGGCAATGCTTCCGCAGACAAAGCCTGTCCTGGAAGATATTCCTGATCTTTTGACAGCGACGGTGAGAGGAGAAACTTCGCCGGACAAGGATAATGAAGAAAAGAAGGAAGAAGAATCAGGCGGCGGCAATTATGAGGACGGCGAGTATGAAGGCAGCTCAAACGGATACGGAGGTATGATCCGCGTCAAAGTGACCGTAAAGAATAAACAGATCACAGCTGTTGATATCCTGGAGGCTTCAGGCGAGACGGCCTCCTTCTTTGAAAGAGCAAAGGGTGTTATCGATAAGGTGCTTAAGGCACAGACATGGGAAGTGGATGTGGTATCCGGAGCCACTTACTCATCGAGAGGCATCCTGGGTGCGATCCAGAACGCGCTGACGGGAGCATCTGTGGTGAACGAGGCCGCGGAAACGCCGTCTCCGGCAGGTTCACTGGAGTCAGAGGACTTCGAGACGCCCGCCGACGGATATGCCGACGGAACTTACACCGGCTCGGGAACCGGCTTTGGAGGAACGATCACCGTACAGGTGACGATCTCCGGAGGCAGGATCACAGACATAGACATTCTGTCTGCGTCAGGCGAGACGGATTCTTATCTTAACAGCGCAAGGAGCGTTATTGACAGGATCATCTCCGCCCAGTCTCCGAATGTGGATACGGTATCCGGGGCGACATATTCCTCTAACGGCATTATAAACGCGGTAAAATCGGCGTTGAAAAAAGCGGCGCAGGCCGCGACGGACGCCAAATCAGGAACAGAAGAAAAAG
>DFHP01000154.1:0-6574 GCA_002371335.1 Eubacterium sp. UBA3720 | reverse complement strand
AGGAACAGAAGAAAAAGAGCAGGAGCAGCAGACAGATTCTCAGAGCAATATATTCAGCATTGACGCCGCGGCGATCAAAACAAAACCTGCCAAGACGCTTAAGGATGGCGTGTATGCCGGCGCAGGAACCGGCTTTGGCGGAGATATCATAGTCAAAGTCACTGTTTCCAAAGGTCTGATGACAAATATTCAGATCGTTTCCGCGGAAAAGGAGACGCCGGCATATTTTGCGAAAGCAAGGAATCTGGTGCCGGATATATTAAAGAAGCAGACTGCGGATGTGGATACTATCTCCGGCGCTACATTTTCATCGACGGGTATCATTGACGCAGTGAAACAGGCTATGTCACTGGCAGCGGTGCCTGACGGAAGCGGATCAGACGGAGGTAATGAAGGCCTGCCGGAAGAAAAAGCAATGCCGGCGCAGGAGCTCACCGATGGAGTATATACCGGAACAGGCGAAGGTTATGGCGGCGATATAACAGTGGAGGTGAAGGTAAACGGCGGGCGGATCACCACCATTGCAATTACGTCCGCGGAAGGAGAGACGTCTGCATATCTCAGAAAAGCACAGGGAGTGCTGGATTCTATTATGAGAGCCCAGTCTGCGGATGTGGATGTGGTATCGGGCGCCACATTTTCCTCCAATGGTCTTATTGATGCGGTTAAAGAGGCTGTCGCAAAGGCCGTGAAGCAAAATGGCGAAGAATCGGGAGACGGAAAAGAAGCGGCGGATCCGGATAAGACCCATGAAGGAGAAGATGGAAAGGATGCCGGCGGAAGCGATGCGGATGGCGGCAAAGATAAGGATACCGGCGGGGATAAGGATACCACGGAAGACCAGGGCGGAGATGACGGAACAGTCACAGACGGATCTGATGTTGATAAAGATACGGAGGAATCGCGATACAAAGACGGCGAATGCTGGGCAACGGTAGTCTGTACCGACGACGAAACCTTTACATATACGGTGAAGGTAACGGTCAGAGTTGAGAACGGAAGGATCACGAACGCCTCGGCAGAGAGATATGATGATCTGTCTGACGAGGAGATATGGAGTGATAACGACATGTTTTTCAATCGTGCAGCGGATGGCTGGACCAGCAGGGGCGTTGTATATGAGGGCATTCTGAATCAGATCGTAAACAGACAAAGTGCCGACAATATTGATGCGGTCAGCAAGGCGACTTATTCGTCGGAAAGCCTGACTGAAGCCGCGAGACTTGCGCTTAAAGAACTTGAAAAATAAAGAACTAAAACTTTCCCATATGGCATTTCTGAAACGGTCTAATCATAAAAATAACATCTCAGGGACGCTCCCGCTTCTGTCTTGCAGGCAGCGGTACTAATGGATTTTCAGCGTTTGCACTTGAAAATTCAAAGTGCCGGCCGCAAGCCAAAACCTTTACGATGTTATTTTTCATGATGCCGACTGACCATTCATCATGAAATGGGAAGTTTTATAAAGAAACATAAAAACGATACATAAAATAAGAGACGTAAAAAGCATAATGAAATTGAAATACAGTAATTTTATCACAAAGGCCATGGCGCTTCTGATCATTCTGGTCATATTTGCCTGCTATGAGAATATAACTGTGCGAAAGGAAAAGCTGGTGGCCGAAAATGAAGCTGCAGTCCGGGAGGCAGTAGAATATAACGAAAAGATCGAGGCGGAAACAGCGGCGTCCTCGGAAGATGGAAATGAAGGCGGAAGCTATAAAGACGGAACATATGATGGAACCGGAAGCGGTTTTGGGGGAGATATCGCCGTGTCAGTAACCGTAAAAGGCGGTGAGATAGAGACTATAACAGTGAACGATCACGCCTCAGAGGATCCGGCTTACTATTCGCAGGCTGAAGCTGTTGTAGACGCCATGCTGGCGGCAAACAGCACAGAGGTCGATACAGTCTCCGGAGCTACGTTCAGCTCGGGAGGTCTGATTGCGGCGGTGGAAGATGCTCTTGGAAAGGCGGTGGGCTGATATGACAGAGATTGACAGAAGCAGTCTGCTTTCTGACAGGAGGGATTCATCCGGAAGTGAAAAGACGATAATGGGAGGATCCGATGTCAGGGCAGCCGCTGCAGGAACCCTTCGGCAAAAAGCCGGCGGGGAAAACGCTGCGGCAGTAAAATCGGATCAGAAAAAAGCCGGCGGGGAAAACGCTGCGGCAGTAAAATCAGATCAGAAAAAAGCCGGCGGAAAAAGCGCTGCCGCAGGAAAAGCGGAGCGGCGAAAAAGAAGGATCCGTAAAAGAGCAGCTCTGCGCGCGGTGATACAGTTCTTCTTTTTTATCAGCATGCCGGGAGCTTTTGTGGCAGGGTTTTCAGGCGTAAAATATGTTTTTCAGCAGGTATCCACGGGAAGTTCCATCAGCATGAACAGCTTTCTGGCGGCGCTGATCGGATTATCGGCGTTTACGATTTTGTTCGGAAGGTTTTTCTGCGGATATGTCTGCGCGTTCGGAAGCATGGGAGATCTGATGTACTGGCTTTCGGGGCTGGTCCAAAAAAAGGTCTTCGGAAGAAAGAAGCAGATATCCATTCCGGAAAGCGTATCCGGGGTCCTTCGATATCTGAAATATCTGAACCTGATCGTGATCGTGGTCCTGTGTGCCGTTGGCCTTTACGGAGAACTGTCAGGCACCAGTCCCTGGGATGTATTTTCGCAGCTTACATCATTGCGCGGCGTTGGAAGCACGTATATCACGGGTATGTTTTATCTGGTGCTTATTATTGCCGGTATGTGGTTCAAGGAACGGTTTTTCTGCCGTTTCCTCTGCCCGATGGGCGCGTTTTTTGCCCTGCTTCCGATTCTTCCGATTTCAATGCTGCAGAGGAAATCTTCACAGTGCATCAAGGGATGTAATCTCTGCAAGGATCAGTGTCCGGCAGGAATAAAGCTTGAACCGGACGGACCGAAGAACGGAGAATGCATCGCCTGTGAAAAGTGTGTTCCGGTATGTCCCAGAGGAAACATAACCCATACAGAAAACAAGCTCCTGAAGAACGAATACCTACTCATTCTCATAAGAGCCGCTCTTCTCTTTGCGCTCGGATGCTATCTCGGCTTCTGCCGCTTCCTCTGAAACCGGGGACGTAGACAAGTTCCGCTCATGAAACCGGGGACGTAGACAAGTTCCGCTCATGAAACCGGGGACGGAGGCAAGTTCCGCTTACGGAACCGGGGACGGAGGCAAGTTCCGCTTACGAAACCGGGGACGGAGAAGTGTTTCATCAGGCCGGGGATATCGTAAAATATTCCGGAAGGAAACAGTCTGATCCTTTTAAGCTATGATCATCCGTGATGTCAGAATCCCCGTACAGGTCAGAACTTCTGATCTGTACGGGGATCCTTTTTTGATATCATCATATTTATGTCTTTATTTGAGGTTTTTGTGAATTGGTTCTAAGGCAGAGAATTATGCTGCAACCGGAATCTCTTCAGATACCGTTTCCAGTGCAAGGAATTTTCTGTCGTAAAGCTCGTTGAAGAATACTGTTCGACACTCGAAGATGTATGGAGTGATGAAAATGAAGCCGATGCCAAGTGTAATGATTCCTAACAGGATCCATCCGATGAAGGAAAGGTCCAGTTTAAAGAGATTCCACTTCTCGCCGTCCATCAGCTTGCGGCTCTGATTGATTGACTCGATCGCTCCGAGCTCAGGGTTTCTCATGAGTAAGTAGCCTGACATTGCGTAAGAGTAGCTCTTTATAATTCCGGGTACGATCAGAAGGAGCGTCCAGAATAAGAGGAATACTCTTGTGAGAAGCCCTAACAGAAATGTTTCGCCGAAGTTCTCTTGAAACGGAGAAAAGAGATCTTTCAGTTTCGGCATTTCGTGCTGAGAATTTTTGTAATAAATCTTTTGCAGTCCCACCTCCAGGGGGCCTGCGAAGATGAGTCCGATGAATGCGAAAAATGAACTGCTGACAGCGGTAATAATGTCACATATTATGTTTGCCAGAAGGGATATTCCCAAACGTTTTTTCAGATTCAGTTTTGCTGTTGATTTAATTTCTTTTCTTGTCATTGTTTTTTCCTCCTTGGGTTGTTGCTGTTGTGTTATTTGATGATGTAAGAATAACAATCAAAGCTGAACCCTAAAGGGGAAAAATATTAAAGAAAGCTTAACAAACCTGAATATAGTCCGCAGACGGACATCAGCTGCCCGGTCTTTCAATCTTGAAGGAATATGGGAAATTGACGAAAATTCCTATACAGGAGCAAAAATTCAAATGTTCATCTCCACAGCATCCGGAAATGCAGCGGCGTCATGCCTGTGACTTTCCTGAAATACATAATAAAATGAGAAGCGCTGTAAAAACCGCATTTTTCGGAGATGTTCTCGATACTTTCCGAGGTGGTGTCAAGCAGCTGTTTTGCCATACGGATACGCACGGACAGAAGGTACTGGTGCGGGCTGACGCCGGTATATTCCTTGAATTTACGGATAAAATAGGATTTGCTTACGGAATATCGCGCGGCGAGCTCTTCTACGGAAAGGTTCGTATCATTATAATGTTCTTCCATATAAATGATCGCAAGTTCGATAGTATTGCGTATACCATGCAGTTTTTTCTGATTCAGCGGGAAAGTAAGAGCGGCCAGCAGCTCATGGACCAGGATCGAGTACCGGTGTTCATCGGATATGCCCCGGGGAAACTGATTCAGGATCTGCCGGAAATAGCGCTCAATGTCCGGGTTTCCATTGACGGGGAAAACCACGCCGTTGATGCGGTTGATCTCTCTGATATATGCCTTGATAACAGGACCGTCCAGATGCAGCCAGTACATGCGCAGGCTCTCGGAGTGAGTATAATATTTTTGCTCCTCACCCAGCTGCATGGCTATGATACAGCCTGCATTTGCGCAAAAATGTCCATGCTCATATTCAAGCGTCAGTTCGCCTTCCGTGATCAGCATCAGCTGACAGGTGCCGGTATCCGAGCGGGGCCGGGAGAAACTGTAGCCTTTTGTGCAATGATAAATTCCTGCGCGCTCGGTAGAAAAAAGATTTTCTGACGCAAAAGGCCCGGGGGTATGAAAATATCTGATGGAATCCGAAAGGATGCCAGATTCATTGAGCATAACCTTCCTCCTTAACAAAAGAATACTTTTTTGATATTTTTGCATTTTTTTTTGTGATGAATTATGGATGGTCTGAGTATAACATATAGATATGAGAAAGCAAGGACATGTGTGTCCGATGAGAGAACGAAATCAATGGATCAAAGATCCGCCTTATCAGAAAAGGAGAGAGCTATGGGTAAAATTCGTTTTGGTATAGTCGGTATTGGAATGATGGGAAAAATGCATATGACTAATCTGCAGAGAAATCCACATGCAGAAGTAGTTGCCGTATGCGCCCGCACCGCGAGCAAAGTAAAAGCCGTACAGGAAGAGTTCGGCGTTCCCTATGGATATACAAATGTGGATGAGCTGCTGGCCAATCCGGAAATTGACGCTATCGTCGTAGCCACAGGTGCCGACGCTCACAAGGAGCCCGTGATCAAAGCCTGCAAGGCAGGAAAACATATCTTCTGTGAAAAGCCGCTGGCAAAAACGCTTGAGGACTGCGCAGAGATCGAGGAGGCAGTTGCCGCAAACGATGCAAAGATGTTTACGGTCGGCTTTATGCGTCGTTTTGACCCGTCCTACGCAGAGGCAAAGGCAAAGATCGACGCCGGAGAGATCGGCACTCCGATCCTTTTCAAAGGAGTATCTCTGGATCCGGACACAGTACTGCCGGCACATCTGGAAGGCGTAAAGAACGGTATCTATGTACCATGGTTCATCGAGATGGGAAGTCATGACACAGATCTGGCAAGATGGTTCCTGGGAGGCGATCCGGAGGAGTGTTTTGCGACAGGAGACGCATATGTATGCAAAGAACTGGCTGACTATAACGATTATGACAACGGCTTCTCTTTGACAAAATTTGATAACAACACAACAGCTTATATTCAGGTAGGCCGCACAGGCACATGCAGTCATGTGGAGAGTGAGATCGTTGGAACAAAAGGAACGATCCGTGTAAACTCCGTACCTAGAAAGAACTATGTTTCTCAGTTTACAAAAGCAGGCGTAGTGGAGGAATGTCAGGAAAGCTTCCTGATGAGATGGCGCGATGCGTTTGAGGGCGAGATCAATGATTTCGTAGACTGCATCATGACCGGACGCAAACCGGAGACAACAGCACATGACGGTACAATGAGCCTGAAGTATTGTCTGCAGCTTCATCAGGCATATCTGGACGGAAAGAAAAAATAATATTAATTTTTTTGATATGGAGAAAAGAAAATGAGTAATAAAGAAATTCGTGTAGGTGTTATCGGCGTTGGTTTCATGGGACAGGATCATCTCAGACGTATTGCCAAGGTGACGGACGGCGCCGTTGTTTCGGCAATTTATGATATTAATCAGGAAAAAGTCGCAGAGCTGGCCGCAGAGTACGGTGCAAAAGCAATGCCGACAGAGGATGACCTGATCAATTCTGATGAAGTAGACGCAGTTATCTGTGCCGCATGGGACGGAGCTCATGCAGCTATCGTAAATAAGTGTATTGC
>DFHP01000209.1 GCA_002371335.1 Eubacterium sp. UBA3720 | reverse complement strand
TAAAATTCAACCTTCTGTTCCAGGGACATCGGGATTACGAGTGCCTGATTTCCATCGCGAAGGTCAACGCTGCACCACTTGGGCGCCTTCTCGATGAACTCTTTTTTTGCCCAGTCCAGACACTCCACCGGCGGCATAAAATACTGTCTCATATACCTGGAATAATTTTTCATTTTTTAAGTTCCTCCTTATGAATTCTAATTTGTTTTCAGGAATAGTCCTAAAACTTCCCGCTTCATGATAAGACTGTTTCAAAAACGACACGCGGGAAATTTTTAAATAATCTTATATTGCATCCCCCGGAGGGTTTTGTTTCACAGGAAACCAAAACCGTTTTCTGTGAAATTAAAAAACCTCCGTCTCCATGCATTTAACTGCAAGAGACGGAGGCAGTATTAACACAACCTTCGCGGTACCACTCTTATTCGCGATCACTCGCGCACTCGCCGGATACGACTATATCCTCATCCCTGTAACGGTGGATCTCCGTCTGCGTCTACTCTTTCAGCTATATGCCAGTCCTCTGATACATAAACATATAAACCAAAAATTTCGGGCAGCTACTCAGAGGGCAGTTCCAAAAATACCATCAACTGCCTTTCACCGGCCGGCAGCTCTCTGAATTCAGGTGATCAATGTACTAATCCTCGTCTTAGTATTTTGCTTCGTTTACCATAACATTTATTTACTCTGTTGTCAATCTTGAATTTTTCATGACTGATTTGATAATTACAGCAATATATGCTACTCTCAGAGCATGAAAAGATTATTATCATATTTAAAGGTTAAACGGGGCTGCGCCATACTCGCGCCCCTTCTGAAGATGCTTGAGGCAAGCTTTGAACTGATCATTCCGCTGATCATCGCAGACATTATCGATAAGGGTATCGCCAACGAAAATATAACTTACACAGTTCGTATGGGTCTTCTGATGATCATGCTTGGAGTGGTCGGTTTTTGCGTCTCCGTCACCGCCCAAAAATTCTCGGCTATAACCGCCGTATATACCGGTACTGCGCTGAGGAGCGATCTGTACCGCCACATTAATTCTTTATCCTACAAAGAACTGGATGAAACAGGCACTTCTACTCTGATCACCCGTATGACAAGCGATATCAATCAGGTGCAGACCGGAGTCAATATGTTTCTCCGCCTGTTCCTTCGCTCGCCTTTTATCGTTTTTGGCGCTATGATCATGGCGTTTACCGTTGACGCAAAGGCAGCCGTTCCTTTTGTCATAACTGTTCCGCTTCTTTTTCTGATCGTTCTCGGCATCGTTTTTATTACCATGCCAATGTACAGAAAAGTACAGAAACGCCTGGATCTGATCATGCAGAACGCCAGAGAAAACCTGCAGGGCATCCGCGTAGTCCGTGCATTCCACCGTGAAGAAAGCGAGATCCGCGATTTCCGAAAAAGCAGCGGGTCTCTTTACCATGATCAGATAAAGGTAGGAATGATCTCCGCCTTCCTGAATCCGGTTACGTATGTGATCATAAATCTGGGTATTATCGGTATTTTGATGATCGGCAGCCGGCAGGTGAATTCCGGTCTGCTGCTTCAGGGACAGGTGATCGCTCTGGTAAACTATATGTCCCAGATACTTGTAGAACTGATCAAGCTTTCAAACCTGATCATAACTCTGTCCCGTGCGATGGCGTGCATGAATCGTGTAGATGATGTTTTTAAGATCAAAAACAGCATGGCCGACGGCACCGATGCCTTTCCGAAGCAGGTCGTTTCCTGCACGGGTATGAAGTCAGCATCCGGAAAAAAGCCCTCGTCATATAAAACAGGATCAGCGGAAATCGCCGAAAATACAGATATCCGCGGCGCATCCGTGGATTTTGACAGCGTCACATTTTCATACAATACCGGTGAACCTTCTCTGAAAAACATCTCTTTTCATGCCGACGCGGGAGAAACGATTGGCATTATCGGCAGTACAGGCGCAGGTAAAACTACCCTCGTAAACCTCATCTCGCGTTTTTATGATCCGGGCGCGGGAAATGTGACGGTAAACGGAAAGGATCTTCGTCAGATCAGAAGAAGCGAGCTTGGAAAGCATATCGGGATCGTACCTCAGAAGGCTGTTTTATTTACCGGTACGATACGTTCAAATATGCTCTGGGGAAACGAAAACGCCTCAACGCAGGATATCCGGGAAGCGCTTCGCATCGCGCAGGCGGAAGAATTTGTAGATCAGCTCTCCAATGGAATCGATGCTTCCGTCGAGCAGGGCGGCAATAACTTCTCCGGCGGTCAGCGTCAGCGTCTGACGATTGCCAGGACCCTGCTGCGCAGACCGGATATTCTGATACTGGATGACAGCTCATCAGCTCTTGATTACGTGACGGATGCCAGACTGAGGACATCTCTCCGGGAATCATGCCGGGGAACGACTGTATTCCTTGTCTCCCAGAGAGTCTCCACGATCCGGGGAGCCGACAGGATCCTGGTGCTGGAAAACGGAAACCTTGCCGGGATCGGAACTCACAGGGAGCTTATCCGGAAATGTAAAACATACAGAGAGATCTGCGCGTCACAGATGTCCGAACAGGAATTTGCAAAGGAGGCAGCATCATGAAAAGAAACAAAAAATCGCCTTCCCGCGCCCTGAGAGCAAAGCAGGCGCAGGTCCTGAAAAGGATCCTGCTGCAGATACGTCCGCACATGCCGCTGGTTCTCCTCTCTCTTGCGCTGGCTGCAGTTTCCGTTATACTGACACTCTATATACCGATCCTGATCGGACGCGGCGTTGATGCTATCATTTCCCGCGGAAACGTGGACTTTTCCGCGCTCTCGCATATACTCATCACAATTGTCGTCTGTATTTTTTTTACCGCGGTATTCCAATGGTTCATGGGACATATCAATAATAAGATCACCTACTCCATTATTAAGGATATGCGTGTAAGAGCTTTCGATCACCTGCACGAGCTGCCCCTTTCGTATGTAGACGCTCATTCACAGGGAGATCTTCTAAGCCGCATCGTGACCGACATAGAAACATTTTCCGACGGACTTTTAATGGGCTTTACGCAGCTGTTCACCGGCATCTTCACGATCCTCTGCACCATTTTTTTCATGTTTACACTGAATCCCTGGATCACGATCATCGTGATCGTGTTAAGCCCGCTCTCTTTTATGATCGCAGGTTTTGTCTCGGTACACTCCTACAGCATGTTCCAGAAGCAGTCTGAATCCAGAGGCGAGCTAACAGGTTTTACAAACGAAATGCTTGCTAATCAGAAGATCGTTTCCGCTTTCCTGCACGAATCCGCCTCTGAAAGCACCTTTGATAAGATCAATGACAAGCTTGCGATGCACAGTGAAAAAGCCACGTTTTATTCTTCACTGACAAATCCGTCCACACGCCTTATGTATAATATTATCTATGCGGGCGTGACGATTGCCGGTGCCTTAATGTGTTTTCCTTCTCTGGGAGCCGCTCTGACAATCGGTAAGCTGACCAGCTTTCTAAGCTATACGAACCAGTACACGAAGCCGTTCAATGAGATCACTGGCGTTCTGACAGAATTCCAGAATTCCATCGCCTCCGCGGCGAGGGTTTATGAATATCTGGATGAATCTCCGGAAACTCCTGACACTGACAGGACCACATCTATGCCGGTAGTTTCAGGCGACGTAACTTTTGAAAACGTTGCTTTTTCTTATACAAAAAACAAACCTTTTATCGAGGACCTGAACATATCCGCAGACGCAGGAACAAAGGTTGCTCTTGTAGGTCCCACAGGCTGCGGAAAAACCACTCTCATTAATCTGCTTATGAGATTTTATGACGTGGATCAGGGATCGATCCGCCTCGACGGTACGGATATAAGAGACGTGACCAGAAGCAGTCTGCGCGATAATTATGCGATGGTACTTCAGGACACATGGCTCCGGTCCGGTACGATCAGGGATAATATATCCTACGGCTGGCCTGACGCATCAGACGAAGAAATCATTGCTGCCGCAAAAGCTGCCCATGCACACAGCTTTATCATCCAGCTTCCTAAAGGATATGATACCGTCATAGGTGAAAACGGAGGAGAACTTTCACAGGGGCAAAAACAGCTGCTGTGCATCTCCCGGGTCATGCTCCATCTTCCTCAGATCCTTATCCTGGACGAAGCGACTTCCTCCATCGATACCCTGACGGAGATCCGGGTCCAGAAGGCCTTTGACGAAATGATGAAAGGCCGTACCAGCTTTATCGTCGCACATCGCCTGTCAACAATCCGAAGTGCCGATATCATTCTCGTCATGCGAAACGGAAAAATCATCGAGAGGGGCAGCCATAAAGAGCTGCTGTCCATGAACGGATTCTATAAGGAACTCTATGATACGCAGTTCAACTTAGTCGGGGAGTCCCCCGCCTGAATTAAAGCCTCCGGCGTTCTTGCCGCGCTCAGCGGAAGGGGCTTCGCCCCGGGCGCGGCGAGAACGCCGGAGGCTTTCCTGAATACTGCCATGCTGTGAACGCCTTCTTCGGTATTCACAGATGGATTTATGTCATTTTCAATATTGTCTTTCCTTTTGAACCTCCGGAAGCGACTTTCTTCATCGCTTTATTTACTTCTTCCAGAGTGAAGATCTCATCCACAGATGCTTCTATCTGCTTATCCCTGAATATTTCAGATACCCTCTCAAGACCTGTTCCATCCTCATGAACAAAGATAAAGAAATACTTCTGGCCTTTTGCGGCAGCCATCTTATCATACTTTCCGCCGGCCATCTTGAACATCATCCGTTTTACAAATGACATGCCGCTTCTCTTTGCAAATTCTCCGTTCGGAAGTCCTCTGAGAGATACAAGGCTTCCTCCTGTTTTCAGAATACTGAATTCTTTTGCCAGTTCACGGTCTCCCAGCGTATCCAGCACATAGTCCACATCTGAAAGTACCTTTACATAGTCTTCCTTTTTATAATCGATAAACTGATCTGCTCCAAGTTTCCTTACACGTTCTTCATTGGCTCCGTTTCCATTTGTGACCACTTTCAGATCAAAGCTTTTTGCCACGGGGATCGCCATTGCTCCAAGGCTTCCGGTTCCTCCGGAAATAAACACCGTCTCACCTTCCTTCGGATGCATCAGCTCAAAAGCCTGCAGCGCAGTAAGCGCCGTCAGCGGTACACAGGCCGCCTCTTCATCGGAAAGGTATTCCGGCACCTTCGCGATCGCAGACTGATCGACTGCCGCGTACTCGGCGAACGCTCCGATCTTTTTAAGCGGCATTCTTCCGTATACCCGGTCTCCCGTTTTAAATCCCTTTACGGCAGAACCCGTTTTCTCTATAATGCCGGCAAATTCATTTCCCATCACAAGCGGAAATGCGTATGGAACGATCAGCTTCACTTCTCCGTGTACGATCATGTTATCCAGAGGATTTACGCCTGCCGTTCTTATCCTTACCAGCACTTCGTTCTCAGAGTATTCCGGAACAGGAATCTCCCTTATTTCCAGATCACAACCATTTTTATTGTATCTGTTTAATACTGCTGCTTTCACTTGCCGCCGCTCCTTTCTATCTCCATCCGCATTCTGTCCATGCAGTTTTTAAGTGTAGTGTTTTTTAATTCCTGTTCAGCCTGCTCTTCAATACTTCGGAAAACCTCTGTCAGGACCGGCCTTATATGTCTCCCGACAATACACTGATCATTCGGATTCTGATGCAGGTCAAAGACGTGCACCTGATCTGTTTCTGAGATCGCATGATATACCTCATATAACGACAGCCTGTCCGGGGGCATCAGCAGCCGGAAACCGCCGACCCCCTGTCTGCTTTCTATGATTCCCTTCTTTTTCAAAAGCCCGGTGACCTTGCGGATGTAGCTGGCGTTCGTACCGACGCTCGCCGCGATCTCTTCAGATGTCATCGGCTTATCAGCCTCGGATATCAGGATCAGCATATGAATAGCCGAAGAAAACTTTGTATCCATTATTTAGTCCTTTCGTACGTTACGATATAATGTACATCCTCCGGCACTCTGATCTCCGGATCCTCAAATACAAATCTTCCGGAAGCGCCGTTCTCTTCCATCGTCATATCAAAATGCGAAAGCGCGATTCCCACATCCACCTTCTGTATATCTCCAAGGGAGCTGTCTTTCATGGACTTCTGCTCATAGAAATGTACTTTGTTTCCATCCGCGACGGCACGCCATGGCTGTTTATTTCCCGCTGACGGCGCAAGTCTTGCCATCTCAAGCGCCTCGGCAAAATCACCGGCACCTTCTTTCGTAAGCCCGTTCTCAAAGGAGCCGTCGAAGTATAATTCGCCAAACGGGATCCGCTCATCAGCCTTCAGTCCCTTACGCATCAGATTCTCCCGGATCGACCTTTTTTCCGCCGGATATCCTACAGGGCTTGCCGTCGGAAGTACCTCATCCCCCTGCACATTCATAGCCTCTTCAAAGGCGCTGCGGCTTAAGGACGCCGCAAGCATGACCGTTCCGATCCCGAGGGATAACGCATAAAGGCAGGCTTTTTCAAAGCTGTATCCATAGCCTATCTCATAGTTCCTTACCCGTTTTACCTTCGCGGCCATATAAGTGTTTTCACCAACGATCACCGGACTGGAAAGCTTATGTTCCTTCGCGTCCAGCAGCCGGAACTCAACCGGTACATCAAACGGATCAACAAGTGTGTTTATATACTCTTCAAGTTTTTTTCTGTCTGCTTCGGAAAGAGGCTTGCCATCGAATGTTCTGACGCTCTTTCTCTGTTTTATCATATCTTTTACTGAAAAATTCATGTTTATTCCTTTCTGTTGTACTTGTATCAGCTACTGATACATATTATGGGACGGGCAGAGTTTTGTCAAGAAAAAAACTGTACGAGGGAAATAATTACAGATCGTTTGAATTTCTCCACAATTTTCTTATCATATGCTGCGGACTTCGCTGCAGTATAACGTAAAAAAACCTCTGAGCGGTTATTGATGTTCCGCCCGGAGGTTTTTCATTCTTTGTCGTATTCATTTAAAGTATCATGGAGATGACCCATTGTTCGTCATCTCTCCTAATACTAATGGAGTCCTGCTCAAGATATCCGATTATAAGCTCCTCGAATCTTCTCTGTTCGACAAGCTCACTGATCGCCTGCTGATAGGCTTCGGCTGAATCGAGACGGACAGAAATACAGCTCTTTCCGCTATAGTACTCATTGGCAAATATCTGCTCATAAGTACCGTAATCCCATCCGTACATCTGCAGACCTTCCCTGATGAAATAATTGTTATCAGTCGAAACACACGGAGGAACGGTCATTTCCATCTCAATAGTATGATCCCGCAGCAGCTGTTCGTCCGTGACAAAACAGAAGCTGTAATCAATTGGACTCTCAGCGTCAAAGTCTCCCCATGTCACATCCGCCTGATACCATTTTTCGTCCAGATATACCTGATTCCAGCTGTGGGGCTCGCCCTCCGCCACTCCGATTTCCATCGTGGCAGGAATGCCCAGTTTTCCCAGAAGGTACTGATATGCTTCCGTGTACCCCTGGCATACTCCCGTATGGTTCAGAAGCGTAGAGATAAAGCTCTGGTCGATCTGGGTTATATCATAAGAAGTATTGTCTATCAGATATTCATACAGGTATTTGGCCTTCTGATACTGATCCATATCTTCTGTAATACCCGAAAGCGCTTTATCCGCCGCCTCCTCTACCTGAGGCTCCAAAAGGACAACGTCCTCCTTCGTAAAGGTATAATCCGGGATGAAATCTGTCTTTCCGGATAAGTATGAGACATACTGTCCGCCGCCGTCAAACCAGAAAAGGTCCGGCCTGTCCGCGGCTATGCAGTTTATAACATTTTCCAGCTGCTTGTTGCTGGCTTTTGTCACCGTTATTTTGTCTTCATAGGCAGCTATTCCTTCGGAGATCCTGTCATAAATTTCTTTTTCCTTATCATCCAGCTGCTCCCTGTACCAGAGATATGGCGGCGCACAGGTGTAAACTATCGGCGTCTGAGTTTCTGCCTGCGCTTCTGTCTGCGGTCCGGAAAGCAGCAAAGATGCCGTCTCCAGATTTCCGGAATTATCCCCCAGACTCTCCCTTACGTCCTGCATAACTCCATTCATATTAAAGCCTGACAAAATACCCTTGTTATAGAAATTGAGCGCGATGATCACAAGCACCAGCGCCGCGATCACCACGTTCATTCCTTTTAAAATTTTTTTCAAATACTCTCCTTGTTCTGTTTTTTCTTTTTTATGTCCGTCTTAAGGAGTCTTAAGAAGCTGTTACTGCTCTTTTTTCAGTCGTTCCTTCATCTCCGCAAGCCTTGCCGCAGCATCATAATTTCCGCCGTCTGAGTATTTTTCTTCCAGATTTTCAGTGGCTTTATTCTGGCTGTCCATGTACTCGTTCAGAGACTCAGCCTTCATACGCTCTTTCTCTGCCTTCTCCGCCAGACGGTCAAATGTGGCAAAAGCGCTGTCGTTGATCTGTCCGGAAACCTTGGAAGCCTTCTCTGCCGCTTTGGCGTTTGCCATATCCGCCTTGATCTCTGCTGCCTTTCCTTCCATGTTTTCGATCTGAGATTTCAGTGTATCCAGCTTGGTGCGAAGGGCGTCCGCACTGTTCTGTGCTACGGTAACACGCTCTTCCTGTTTCTTGATCTTTGACTCCAGCTTTCCGACCTGCGTCAGCGCAACAGTGGCGTCATCGTCATTTCCCGCAAGAACGGCTCTCTCAGCGATACGATTATATTTATCACGTTCTGCGATCAGATCCTCCAGATCCTTTTTGACTTTTTTCTCGTTATAAAAAACCTCGCTGGCCTGACGTACCTGATCCGCATATTCTTTCTTTGCGTCGATGATCGTCTGATCGATAACCTCTGCTGGATTTTCGAACTGATCTACAAGCGCATTTACCTTTGAACGACAGATCAATGATATTCTGCTAAACAAATTTGCCATGATTGAAACCTCCTGTTGTATTCATATTACATGTTTTTTTGGCAGCTCTCCGGCTTGAAGTCTGATCGCAGTCCGCCGTTATCAGCTGCTGTTATTACTTTTATAATTGCTTTTGCCGGCTTTTATGCCCGGCTCCGCATCTGTGTATCAGTTCTTACGCATTCAGGTATCCTTATCCTCACCGTATTTTTTCTCCAGATCGTCCACCTTCGGATCTGAATAGGAATTGAGATCGGAGTTCAGTATTTTCGCGTCTGCTTCGGCCTGCTGCGCTTTATATTTCTTTCTTCTGACAAGAGCAACGACAATGATGACTCCGGCTATAGCTATTACTGTGATCAGCGCGCTCCTCATAGCCTGCTGTCTCGTAGTCGTATCTACTGTCATTACCTTATCGGCAGCTTTTTCAAAGGATGTGGCAAAATATTCTTCGTCTCCCATATCCGATGTATAGTAGTGATCCAGATAATCCAGAAGTATCTCCCTGGCCTCGGAATCCATGACCGTTTCCGCCTGGGAACCCGCCCAGCAGGATGTGCCGTAATTATTCTCTACGCCTTCCACAAAACAAACTATGATATGTCCTTCGTCGGTAAACTTCTCAGCATACATTTCTTTCAGCTTGTTCTGCATTTCCGTATCCGTGGGATACATATTTCCATCTATATTCGTCGTAATATAAAGATACGGCTGTACTCCGGTCTTGTCATAAAAATATCTGAGACCTTTTTCCAGCTGTCCCGAATTGCTGATCCATCCGGCCTCATCCTCGTACCATTCATCGATCAGCGTACACTGTGACGAAGAAAGCTTTGTCCTTTCCATCGTACTCGCTGTAATCTCTGTGGAATTACTATCGCTGTATGATGAAAACATTGCAAGAATGATCAGCAAAGCTACTATCAGAATAGGGATTGTTCCGCATCCGAGACATCCCATGCCCGGACCGGTTCCCATAGGATAACTGCCGCCTGTTCTTCTGCGGTATCCGCCATATCCCGGACCGCCTCCAAAATAGTAGCCTCCGCCGGATCTGGAACCGCCGCCGAAACTTCCTCCGCCCCGGCTTCCTCCTCTGTAGCCGCCGCGGCTTCCGCCATAATGCGTATGAGATGAGCCTCCTCCGCGTCCGCCTGCGCCGCCGGAGCTTCCGCCTCCTCTTGGCATAGTAAATACCTCCGTTTCTGATTCATGAAAAACCCTGCAGTAAGTATATAATTGTTTTAAGAATATTTACTATCCTGAACGAAAGGAACGATCCGCTGACCGGATATGATGATCCATCCGTTCTCATTCTGCAGAATACTATAATCATCGCATATTATCATAAAATACACAATAAATTTCACAGTTATTTCACTATTTATGGTTTATTCTGTCAGTTTCTCTTAAATATAATTATACTTCCAACGACTTTTTTAAGATGTATTTTTTAAATGATTGACTATCTTTCTTAATTATTATATAATGTAAATCGTTTCGGGGCATGGCTCAGTTTGGCTAGAGCGCA
>DFHP01000086.1:2266-2667 GCA_002371335.1 Eubacterium sp. UBA3720 | reverse complement strand
AAGCGATTTTCCGCCGGAGCTTGCGGACATAGCGACTTCTCTCTATATTGAGACCGGCAAAACATATTCCCGCGCCGCTCTTGCCGCGGCTATGGTAGAAGAAATGGATCGTATGCGGGATGCCTGGCCCGAAAAGAAAGAAGAATATCTGCGCGCCTACAGGGAAATGAACATTACAACAGGAAAAGAAATATCCGTTATCACACTTGGCGTAGAAAAAGCCCCTGCAGCCGCCAAAGCCATCGCCATCAACGACGATTTCTCTCTCCTTGTCGAATATAAAGACGGAACCCGTGAAAATCTCTCCAGCGGCGAAGTCTCCATCCGCGGACTCTACTCACCACGGAACCGGGGACGGAGATAAGTTCCATGGAACCGGGGACGGAGATGAGTTACATGAA
>DFHP01000086.1:0-2168 GCA_002371335.1 Eubacterium sp. UBA3720 | reverse complement strand
AAGCCCGGGGGACGGAGATGAGTTGCCGCCTTTTTCTGATCATCCCCTGAAGGGTTTATGCCATAGGAATTAACGAAATTATCTATGGCGATTAGGGTGTCAAAACTACGAGTTCGAGAAATTGTGTGAAAGATTCATACATTTGGACGAGGAACTTTTGATACTCTAATCCTATGGCACAAAAAAAAGACGCTGTGCCGGCTGCCTTAAAATTCAGCTGACACAGCGTCTTTTTTTATCCATATCATTCAAGTCTCGCGAGCTGGACCAGATCATTCATATCAATAAATATCCAAAACTTCCCCATGTCATTCCTGAGCATAAAGCGGGAAATTTATATTAATACCCGTCATACCAGCGGTTTTCTGCCAATCTACAGACTTTCCGGATGGCGCAGTTCTTCATTTATTTCCGCTCCGATCATCAGTAAGTACATACAGATGTACAGCCAGAACATCAAAAGCACCAGTGTGGACAGGCTGCCATACATGGAAAAACCGTCAAAATAGTTAACGTATAAAGTAATGATCAAAGACGCCGCGAACCATCCAACGGCCGCAAAAACTGCTCCGGGCAGCTGTTCCGAAAACTTCATTTTCTGCTTAGGAAATGTTTTATACATCAAAGCAAACATGAATATCATGATCAGCAAAATAATAACCCACTTTGACCATGAATTGAACATATATATTTTTGCGCTGTCATCAAAAAACAGGCTCAGCACCTGATTACGGATACTTTTCCAGAATACCGTGATCGCAAGAAGAAAGATCAGACTGGCTGCCATAAAAGCCGTATAAAGCAGCGACCAGAAGCGGATTATAAACCAGTTTCTGTTTCCTTCGGCTGTGGAAATGCGCTCCAGACCATACGTGATGCTGTGCATCGCTTTTGAAGAAGCCCAAAACGCTGCGATTACAGTAATTCCCAGTACTCCAAAAGACTGTGTGTACATCTCTCTGATAATGCTGGTCACCGCAGGCACCATATAATCAGGCAGAACATCCGCAAGGATTAGGATAACATCTCTGCTGGTGTAAGGCAGAACGTGAATCACCTGAAGGATAATGACCACAAAGGGGATCGCCGACAAAAGAATAAAGAATGCCGACTGTGCCGCATAAGCTCCAACCTGATGTTCGATGCATTTTGCCCACACCCTGATCGCAAACCGAATAAACTTATCACGTCTTCTCATATCTTACTCTGCAGTCAATGCAACCACTTCCGAAACGCAGCAGTCGCTGGTATTAGTTCCCTGATATATACCATCTATAGTCAGCGTGATCTCACTGGTCTCTATCGGCTCGGCAAAAACAACAAAATGACTCGTCTGTACATCAGAAAATGATAACGGATATGTCTGGCCGTTCGCGATCAATGTCATCTGTGAAGGCCGGTTATCCTGAGTATAATAAGAATTGCCTTCCTCGTCTTCAGCCCAGTTGCCCAGTCTCAGAAGAAGATATTTCACCTTTTTTGGTCCGTCGAAGCCGAAAACAAGCTGATCGCCAACGCCGCTCTCATCATTAATATTGTTATCCTGCCATGACGTTGTGTTATCACTGTCGATCATAGCGTCAGGTGCAGTATTTTCATTCAGGTAAGATGTGGCGTCTGAATAATAAAAATCAGCCACCGTATAGTTATCAATATCCGCCGGATAATCATCTACTATAGATACCTGCTCCGCCGTTACCGGAGTTTCTGTCGGAGCCGGCGTCTCTGCGGGAATCTGTGCATTCTGTCCCTCAACTCCCGTTACCGCCTCCGCGTTGTTAGCCGCTTCTGCCGTACTTTCTGCAGCAGCCGGAGTATTAGCCGCAGTTTCCGCAGCGTCAGAGGAAGTCATCCTGCTCTTGATCAGGACTGCAATAATACCTATCACCACAACGGCAATGATAGCCACCTCCACACGGATGATCATGCCAAGTCTGTGTTCTTTTCTGTCAAACTCAGCAGCCTCCTCCGGGGTCAGCTCATCATCAATATCATCATCCTCTTCTTCATCATAATCCTCATCATCCTCGATGAGTGAAACTCTCTTTCTTCTTTTTTTCCGGAAACCAACTCCTGCCCTGGCATGTTTTGCTTCCGCAAAAGTATCATCCTGCATATCATCTGATCCGGGTATTGTTTCATCATCGTCCTCGTCGGATTCTTCCTCT
>DFHP01000146.1:1244-2842 GCA_002371335.1 Eubacterium sp. UBA3720 | reverse complement strand
GCAATATGATTTCTGCTCATACAGTAGATTCCGTTCATGCAGAAGTTCTAATGCTTGTGCAGATTGTTTGAATCATTCACACAAATTTCCCATCCTGCTGAGTTTCGCAATTACCTATTCTTTTAACTCACAATAACTTTCAACGTAAAAACATGCGGACCAGCATCTCGTTGATCCGGCTAAACGGCTGATACCGCATCGGAAGATCCGGCCATTCTCTTTTGTTCACTATGCTTTTTCTGTGGGAAAATGTCTCGAATCCATCCTTTCCATGGTAGCAGCCCATTCCGCTCTCGCCCACGCCTCCAAAAGGCATGTTTCCGGTCGCCAGATGAATGACCACGTCGTTGACGCATCCGCCGCCAAACGAGCATCTTTCCATAAGCCTGTCCGTGGTGTCCTTGTCCCCGGAGAATACATAAAAAGCCAGCGGTTTCGGCTTATCCTCCAGCAGTTCAGGAATATCATCCACATCCTGAAATGTCAGTATCGGCAATACGGGACCGAAAATTTCTTCTCCCATGACCGCGTCGTCCCAGGTCACATCTTTCATGACCGTAGGCTCGATTTTCAGCTTCTCACGATCAGAGGATCCGCCTATGACCACTTTATCCGGACCGATAAGTCCGCAGATACGGTCAAAGTGTTTTTCATTTATTATTTTACCATAATTTTTATTATTGATCGGCGACTCTCCGAACTGTTTTTTTATCTGGTTTTTCATCTCTTCGATCAGTTCGTCCCGGATCGACTCATCTGCCAAAACATAGTCCGGAGCCACACAGGTCTGTCCGCAGTTCAGAAATTTGCCCCAGATGATGCGTCGGGCGGCCATCTGCAGATTCGCCGTCCTGTCTACGATACAGGGACTTTTTCCGCCCAGTTCCAGCACCGCCGGCGTCAGATATTTCGACGCTGCGCGAAGTACATCTCTGCCTACTGCCTGCGAACCGGTAAAGAATATTTTGTCAAAATGCTGCTCCAGAAGGCTGCTGTTTTCCTCCCGTCCTCCCGTCACAACCGCCACATATTTCTCCGGGAAAATATTCTCTATCATTTCTTTGATCAGCGCAGAAGTGGCCGGAGAATATGCGCTCGGTTTCAAAACGACTGTGTTCCCCGCTGCGATTGCTTCTATCAGCGGCTGCATCGTCAGCAGGAATGGATAGTTCCAGGGACTCATGATCAGAACGACTCCATACGGAGATTTCTTTATATAGCATCTGGAGATATACTGTGCAATGGGAGTTGGTACACATTTATCTCTCGACAATCGTTTTATGTGAGTCAAAAGCCACCTGATCTCTGAAAGAACAATGCCTGTCTCGCACATATAACTCTCATAGCTGCTCTTTCCCAGATCCTTACGGAGAGCTTCTGCGACAGCTCCCTTGTTTTTACGTATCTCATCTCGTATACGCATCAGTGCACGCATGCGAAACTCCACAGGCAGCGTCTCATGCTTATGAAAGAATTTTCTCTGTTTTTCTACAATTGCCTCAATTCTCTTTTCTTCCATGGCTTTGTCCTCCATTTTTCTTCTCTGGACTTCAATTCACCCTATCCCCTCATTCATGAGGGGAGCGAACCGGACTTTG
>DFHP01000146.1:0-1134 GCA_002371335.1 Eubacterium sp. UBA3720 | reverse complement strand
GTGCATCCCCCGGAGGGTTTATGTCATAGGAAATTGGCACAATTTCCTATGACGTGAAAAAAGCCATCGAAAATGATGGCTCTGTTCATTTCACAGGAACGAAAGATCCCTATCTACTCCATGGACCTTATCAGCTCCGCATTCCTCTTTTCTATATCAGACAGCATGCTGTCACTGAAACTGCCAGGATCGATCGTTCCGTTATACCATCCTTTGGAATCAAAGTATGCCTGCAGATTTGGATTGTCGAAGCGGCGTCCTTTTCTGGCATATATCTCATTTCTGGCTACCCAGAGCTGATCGGATGTGAATCCGGCAAGATCCTCCGCCGTCAGATATCTGCTGGCGCTTTCCGGTATCAGATATCCGTCCGTAATCGCAGCGGCATCCTCGCTCGCCTCCTCTTCCGGTTTCTCCGGTTCAGGAGTGGGCTCGGGAATCTCGTCTTCACCGTCCAGACTGAACGACTGCATTATATAGGACATATCCAGCTGCAGACGCTCATACTCCTGTTTCATATAATCATCATTCTCATCGTAGGTTATTCCCGACGGATATCTGACCACATAAGACATGTCGCCTTCTCTTCTGATCAGTTTGCATGGCGCGTAAGCTGCCATTTCCACTGACGGGATCTCGTCAACAATGAATACTGTTCCATCTAATCCGGCTTCAACGGCTTTATTCTGCCGGAACGTGATCGTGGTTCCTTCAATGCTGTAATCACAGAGATTATTCCAGTAATCCGGCAACGTAAACTTAAATACGCCTCCCACGTCATACTCGACTGCACCGCTGTATTCGAAATCTTCATCTCTGAGTTTTACCTGTACTTTCTTTTCGCCCTCTGCTACAGTCGTTACAGAAACAGTACTTACGACGCTTTCTTCTTTCTTATGATCGATCTCCTTCACCGGTTCATTAAAGGAATTCATAAGCGTCCTTACCATCATCACGGCAACCGCCAGAAGCAGCGCAATACCTATGAAAAGTACAAAAAGCGATAGTGCCAGCCGCATCTTATTATGCTGTTTAGGATGCTCTTCCGGCTTCTGACTTTTCTCCTCATCATCTGCTCTGTCAAAATAAGGGACAGAATCTGCTTTCTTTAAGGAAGCCTCAGATTCGGATAAT
>DFHP01000093.1 GCA_002371335.1 Eubacterium sp. UBA3720 | reverse complement strand
AATTGTGTGACGATTCAAACGGCTTCCGCGCAAAGAACTTCTATGTATTCCCTGCATCTGCTGCTAATATTCGCGAAATCATAAACTCGCTGCGCTCAAACAATATGATTTCTGCTCATACAGCAGATTCCGTTCATGCAGAAGTTCTAATGCTTGTGCAGATTGTTTGAATCATTCACACAAATTTCCCATCCTGCTGAGTTTCGCAATTACCTAGTATTTATCCCGGCTAATTGCGAAAGTCCGAGAGAGAAAAAGCTGCTTGAATGTTCACACAATTTCTCGAACATATGGCATTTCGCAATCACCTTATATCTGCCAGTATTCAGAAGAGCAGCGTAAAGCTTCTCTCTGTTTTATCTCCCCCAATAAGCTCTTCCTGTCGCGCCGCAGGGAAGGATCAGACCGGACGAGCTGACCGGAAGTCCTATCTCCGACGATTCCACCTTCAGATCTTTTCCGCTCAGGGCCGAAGAAAGCATGTATGTAAGCACCGCTGGCGCCAGCCCTGTCGTATAAGAATTCACCAGGAAAAACAGCGGATCTTCACTCAGCACCTGCGTGCAAAGCTTGATGAACGGATATACGGACTCCTCGATCTTCCAGATCTCTCCTTTAGGTCCTCTTCCATACGAGGGCGGATCCATAATGACCGCGTCATATTTATTTCCTCTGCGGATCTCCCGTTCTACGAATTTTTTACAGTCATCCACGAGCCACCGCACCGGACGGTCCGCCAGCTCTGAGATCTCAGCGTTTTCCTTTGCCCATTTCACCATTCCCTTTGAAGCGTCCACATGAGTGACGTTTGCTCCGGCTTCCAGTGCGGCGAGTGTAGCGCCGCCTGTGTAGGCAAAAAGATTAAGCACCTTTACAGGCCTTCCTGCCTCTCTGATCCTTTGAGAACACCAGTCCCAGTTGACTGCCTGTTCCGGGAAAAGCCCTGTATGCTTGAAGCTGAACGGTTTAAGATTAAACTTCAGATTCCTGTAGGAAATCGTCCATTGCTCCGGCAGATCAAAAAATTCCCATTCTCCGCCGCCCCGGCTGCTTCTGTGATAATGACCATTACATTTTTTCCAGCCTTTGTTTTTTTTCGGCAGGCTCCAGATCACCTGCGGATCGGGCCGGATCAGAAGGTATTCTCCCCACCGTTCCAGTTTTTCTCCGTCAGACGTATCCAGGACCTCATAATCCTTCCATTGATCAGCTGACCACATATATACTCCTGATTTAATGTTCTTTTATTCTGCAGTACTGTCCGTTTATCCGCCGGACAGCCCCACATTCCTTCATGCCGGCGGTTGTCAATATCCCGGAAAATCTCCTTTTTTTGACGCGGCTCCGATCATAAAGCCGCATGCCGGTTCATGAGTATCTACATATTACTACAACATGAGCCTGAATGACAACTCTTTATTTTTTCTTGTCAGACAGCCCTGTTTATACATCATCCGTTTCGCAATCATCTATGTTCACGAATGAAAACGACATATTTTCGTTTTCTTTCCGGGCATCCTCACAGACCTTCCGAAGCCTCTGCACGTATCTGTGTCTCCGGGCTTCTTTCTGCGCATGACAGGCTCCGTCATCATTAACCGCTGCAAACGTATTGCTCCTGTCCAGAAAAATAATCTCAAACGGTTCATTCCGGGATGTTAGCACATCATGCAGCGCATCCAGATTCTTTCCGTAATGCTCAGGTACCGGCAGCGTATCGGCGATCATCTCCTGGATCTCCCGCGAATCTGCAGCCGAAGAAAGATTTACAATGTATTTCATATTATAATATCTCCAAATCGCAATTGCCGCTAATAACTAAAACTTCCCACATGGCTTTTTCGTAACACTCCAGTCATGAAAACACCTGATTCTTCAGCATGAAGCCGGAAGTTTTTATTAATAAAGCTTTTCAAAGGTCTCATAGTGATCTTCCGTATAATATATGTTTCCATCCCGGTCAAATATGATCCTCTTTGCTCCCCGCTTGTCCGCGCCCAGCGTGTCGATATCGCACTCTGTATAACTTGCATCCTCCGGCAGGGCTCCTTCATAGTTGCCAAAATGATCTCCGCCTATAGTCTTTCCCGGCGCATACGGCTCAAGAGACCCTCCAGACCATCCCAGACTCCTTGCTTCTTTTTTTGTAATAAAATTATCAGGAAGCTCGCCAAATGTATGGATATACAGCGCCACATCCTCTTTGGAAGTATATACGCCGTCCCGTTCAACTGAGGTTTCATCCGTATTTCCGGTATAAGGCTCCTCCGCTTCCGTATCCTCGCTTCCGGTCTTTTTACCGGTCCCGCTCTCTGCATAGGACGATTCGCTTCGACTGCCGGTATCCTCCGGATCCTGATCCTTCATTACGGCCTCTGCCGTAACTTCGGAGGAAGATCCTGCCGCATCCGCACCTCTTCCAGCCTCCAAAACGCCGCAGCCCGCTATCAGGATCACTGACAGCAAAAGCGTCAGCAGAGATGTGATCAATCTTCTCATTTTTTTCATATCAGCCTCGTTTCTTCTCTATCAGGCAAATGCCTTTTTCATTTTCACGTGAGGGCCTCAAATTCTGATATTGCCTCATCAAATACCTTCAGCGCTTCATCCACAGGCGTGCCGTCGGAAATATCTACGCCGGCGGTCTTCAGAAGCGTTACCGGATCGGATGTACATCCGCTCTTTAAAAATTCTTTATATTTTTCCACTGCAGGTTCTCCCTGTTCCAGTATCCTGTGGGCGATGGCCACGGATGCGGCATAGCTGGTCGCATACTGATACACATAAAAGTTGTAATAGAAATGTGGTATTCTGCACCATTCATATGCAATGAGAGGATCTGACACCATCGCAGGGCCGAAATACTCCTGATTCAGCTCATAGTATATACTGCATAGCTTATCGGCGGTAAGCGGAACTCCCTGTTCCGCCAGAGTGTTTGTTTTCCTTTCAAACTCTTCAAACATTGTCTGGCGGTACAGCGTGCTCTTGAAGCTTTCCAGATAATGATTGATCAGATATTTTTTCTCTGTATCAGTCTCCGCTTTTTTCAGAAGATATTCCAGAAGAAGCACCTCATTTGTGGTGGACGCCACCTCGGCCACAAAAATCTTGTAATTCGAATCCAGATACGGCTGATTATGGGTGGAATACCATGTGTGTATGGAATGTCCCATCTCATGTACCAGGGTAAATACGTCCTCCAGGGTGCCGTTCCAGTTCAGCAGCATGTAGGGATGCACATCATATACGCCCGAGGAATAAGCGCCGCCGCGTTTTCCTTCGTTTTCAAGCACATCGATCCATCTGCCGCGAAACGCCATCCGGACCAGATCGCAGTACTCCTCTCCGAGGGGCGCCAGCGCCTCCAGCGTCATCTTCTGCGCCTCCTCATAGGTTACGCTTATATCATGATCACTGACGATCGGCACATAAACATCATACATATGCAGCTCATCCAGACCCAGTTCCTTTCTGCGAAGAGCTGTATAGCGATGCATTTTATCCATTCCGCGGTGAACGCTTTCGATCAGATTGTCACAGACAGAGGGGGATACGTTGTTCTGATCAACGGCCGCCTCGAAGGTGGAATCATATTTTCTGGCTTTGGCAAAAAATATCTGCTTCTTCACCTGACCTTCATATAACGCCGCCCAGGTGTTCGCGAATTCTTTATATCTGCCGTAATATGCTTCAAATACCTTTTTCCTGAAATCTCTGTCGTTGTTCATCTGAAGCTTTACGAAACGTCCGTTTGTGAGCGCCGTCATCTCTCCATCATGATCTACTGACGGGAATTTCAGGTCGGCATTGATCAGCATGCTGAAGCCGCGCTGAGGTACATTTGCCATTTCGCCTGCGGATGCCAGAAGTTTCTCCATTTCGGCGTTCAGGGAATGTTTTTTCTTACGGAAGCATTCTCTTATATAATTCTCATATTTTCTCAGACCTTGCTCTTCCTCAAAAAACTCATCCAATCGTTCCCCGGACAGTTCCAGAAGTTCCGGTTCAAAAAAGGAAAGCTCTTCATCGATTCTGACCATGACGCTGACGGACCGTTTCTGAAGACTCTGATTATCGGTATCCGCCGTGTCCTGGTCGCTTTTCATGTGTGCAAAACCGGCGAACCGGTCGATCAGAAGGCAGCACTTTTCATACAGTTTCATAGCCTTCAGAAGAGACTCGGGACTTTCCGTTAAATGTCCTTTGTATTCCCCGATCTTTCCGGCAGTCTCCTCCGCCTCCCGGATCTCGGCTTCCCACTCTGTAATATCATTGTATATATCTTCGAGACGCCAGGTCAGTTCTTCCGGCACCTCGCTTCTTTTCAATATTTTTTCTTTCTGTATTTCTGTCATTTTATTTTCCGTCCTGAATGTTAAAAGGGCAGAGCCGTTGCCGCCCTGCCCTCATTTTTATAATATTAAAATTGATTAAAAACGTTTGTCACAGATCATTTTCTGAAAACGTGATTTGGCTCCTCCCAGTTGCAGATCGCTGCATCGTTCTGATAGAATTCAGCGCCGCCGAATCTCTCAAACAGTGTCTTCTCATCTGCATGCTCCAGAGACTCGATCGTTCTCATGCGGGCTTTAACTTTTCTTACACATACATCATACTGCGGGATGGACATCCATACTGCCTCAAAGACCTGATTAGGATCATCACCTTCAATGATGCACTCGCCTGTGAATTTAACTCCGCCGCCGATAGAATCATACTGTTTTACCAGATTG
>DFHP01000100.1:10358-12155 GCA_002371335.1 Eubacterium sp. UBA3720 | reverse complement strand
TCACACAAATTTCCCATCCTGCTGGGTTTCACAATTGCCAGCTTGAATAATATATTGAAGAGAGGTGTCGTTATGGGAGTTTTATCAGAGCATGAACCAAAGGAAGTCCTGCGTTTCTTCGAGGAGATCTGCAGTATTCCGCATGGCTCAAAAAACATTGACAGGATCAGCAGCTATCTGGTCGGATTTGCGAAGGAACGAGGTCTGAAATACCGGCAGGACGAGATGAAGAACGTGATCATCTGGAAAGAGGGATCAGAAGGTTATGAATCTTCCGATCCGGTGATCATTCAGGGACATATGGATATGGTAGCAGTAAAAGAGGATGGATGTGACAAAGATCTTATGAATGAAGGTCTGACATTGAAGATACTGGATGGTGATCTGATATCCGCCGAAGGCACATCCCTTGGAGGAGACGACGGTATTGCCGTTGCTTATGCGCTGGCGCTTCTGGACTCTGAGACTATTCCGCATCCTCCGCTGGAGGTCGTCGTTACCGTCGACGAAGAGATCGGCATGCTTGGAGCTGATTTTATCGATGTTTCAGACCTGAAGGGACGGATGCTCCTCAATATTGATTCTGAGAATGAAGGCGTCTTTACAGTAAGCTGCGCAGGAGGATGCTCAGCGATATGTACTGTTCCCTGTGAAAAGGAAACCGGAGACGGGGTTCTTCTTAACTGCAGGCTTACGGGATTTTCCGGAGGACATTCAGGGGTTGAGATCGACAAGGGAAGGCTTAATGCAAATAAGGCGATGGGACGTATTCTATATGCGCTCAGAGATAAGGATTTCAGGATAAAAGAGATCCTTGGAGGCGAAAAGGATAATGTAATTGCTAAAATTGCAGGATTTACCTTACTGCTGAAGGAAGATGAAGCAGATGAGATCATATCTGTTATTAAAAGAAAAACAGATGAAATGAAGATGGAATACAGCACGGTAGAATCAGGGATCCGCGCTGACTTTAATATACAGAAGGCACATGGCGCCGTCTGCTTCACAAAAGCTTCGACGAAAAACATCATTAACGTGCTGATGTCCTTCCCGAACGGTATACAAAGAATGAATCCGGATATAAAGGATATGGTGCAGACTTCACTGAATGTCGGTATCGTTTCTTCAAATGAAGATTCTGTAGTGATCACAGCTTCCCTTCGAAGCTCCAGCGATACTGAAAAATGGTATCTTTATGAACAGCTGGAAGCGCTTATGGAAACAGCAGGCGGCTCGGTCAGAGTAGAAGGAAATTATCCCGGTTGGGAATACCGCCAGAACTCCAGACTCCGCGATACGATGACAGCCGTATATAAAGCACAGTATGGAGAAATGCCGGTGGTAGAGGGCATACACGCCGGACTGGAATGCGGTATTTTTGCGTCCAAGCTGGATGATCTGGACGCAATATCCATCGGTCCGCAGATGGAAGATATTCACTCCACTAATGAGGTGCTGAGCATTGCTTCCACCAGACGAACATGGAAGCTTATCATGTCAACTCTTGAGAAGCTTCGTTGATAATATGTATATACGATAGGATAATAAGTCTATAAATTTTGGTCCCGCACATTGAATTGTGCGGGATTTTTGTACTTTTTATCATATTACTATATAAAATCAGAGCCGAATGTGCTAAAATTTAAACAATAATATGGGTATGTGTTCAAACAGAAAATGTTAGAACATTTCAAATCTTATTCTGGACTAACGAGGAACGCGAGGAAAAAATATGAAGCTTATTTCATGGAATGTAAACGGATTAAGAGCCTGTGTAAAAAAAGGATTTCTTGAATA
>DFHP01000100.1:0-10244 GCA_002371335.1 Eubacterium sp. UBA3720 | reverse complement strand
CGGGGCAGATCGATCTGGATCTTCCGGGATATCATCAATACTGGAATTACGCGGAAAAAAAAGGGTATTCGGGAACGGCGGTCTTTACCAGACAGAAGCCGGTTTCAGCAGCATACGGTATAGGGATCGCCGGGCATGATAATGAAGGGCGTGTCATAACATTAGAGTATGAAGAGTTCTATCTGGTTAATGTATATACCCCTAATTCCCAGACTGAATTGAAACGTCTGGATTACCGGATGGAGTGGGATGAAGATTTCAGGAATTACCTTCTCGGACTGAGCAGTAAAAAGAACGTCATAGTTTGTGGAGACATGAACGTGGCTCATCAAGAGATCGATCTTAAGAATCCATCTACAAACAGAAGAAACGCAGGCTTTACCGATGAAGAAAGAGAGAAGTTCAGTATACTTCTGGATGCAGGATTCATCGATACATACAGAATGAAATATCCTGAAAGGGTCGAGTATTCCTGGTGGTCATACAGATTTCGCGCCAGAGAAAAAAATGCAGGATGGCGCATTGATTATTTCCTCGTATCCTCAAAAATGAAAGATAAGATCAGGGAAGCTGTCATTCACACGGACGTTATGGGATCTGATCATTGTCCGGTGGAACTGGATATCTGAGTAAAGGAAGTAATTATTATGAAAACAAACAAATATTTTAATGTAAGTCCCGGCAGCTGTATGCAGCTGGGCGCTTACAGGGATGAAAACGGTGTAAATTTCTCATTGTATCTGGAAGATGGTGTAGAGGGCGAGCTGATTATATATCGAAAAGGAGATGATCTGCCGCTTCAGATCATACCCCTTGAAAATGACAGCAGGATCGGTTTTGTGAATGCGTTATATTTAAACATTCCGGGAGACTTTGAATTTGAATACAATTACTCGATCGATGGCAGTATCTGTCAGGATCCGTTCGCGAAAAGCATATGTATACATGAATATGAGGACGGGACAGAGGAGCTCCGGTGTTCTCTTCTTCCGGCAATAACTATGAAAACGGTGCCGTTAAAGATCAATTACAGCGACAGCATTTTCTATAAGCTGCATGTAAAAGGTTTTACACAGGGAATAACTCCGCTCGTAAAAAACGCCGGTACTTTTACCGCGTTAAAAGACCATCTGAATTATCTGAAAAATCTCGGCATTACATCGCTGATACTGATGCCGGTCTATGAATTTGAGGAGACGCCTGATAAAAAGAAAACCACAGGCGTGAAAGAACCTTCCGGAGAATACTTTAACATTGATGATCTGTTAAGTTCCGGAAAGCCCTTTGAAAATATCACATATATGGAAAACGGTGAACAGGATACGGTTCTTCATTCCGCCAGAAAGCTTCGAAAGAACTACTGGGGTTATGCGGAAGGCCTGTATTTTGTTCCGAAGACATCATACTGCGCCACATCTTATCCGGCGAAGGAATTCGCGGAGATGGTGGATGCGATCCACAGGAAAGAAATGGAGTGTATTCTGGAGTTTTTCTTCCCTGAGAACATCCCGGGATGGAAAGTCGTTCAGATCTTACGTTTCTGGCGTTTTACCTATCATGTGGACGGCTTCCATATTCTGGGACACGGAGACTGGATCAGCGCCGTTACAGACGATCTCACACTGACAGGGACAAAGCTGCTCTATGAGTATTTTGACCAGAATAAGGTATATGAAAAGAAGTCTCCGTATTTCCGTAATCTCTGTATCATGAACAGGAATTATCAGAACACTATGCGGTGTTTCCTAAAGGGTGATGAAGGTCTGGAGAACAGTGTGAAATGGTTTATCCGGAATACTTCCGAGAGCATTGCATCGGTTAATTATTTTGCCGATAACGATGGTTTTACGATGGCTGATATGGTTTCATACGAGCACAGACATAATGAAGAGAACGGTGAAAATAATACGGATGGAACCGATCAGAATTTTACATGGAACGGAGGCGAGGAAGGTCCCACGAAAAAACGTTCTCTGAACAGATTCCGGCAGCAGCAGCTGAGAAACGCATTCGTTATGCTTATGACTTCGCAGTCGGCCCCAATGATATACGGCGGAGACGAGTGCGGAAACAGCCAGAACGGTAATAATAACGCCTGGTGTCAGGATAATGAGACCGGATGGCAGAGCTGGAAAAAGACAAAAGATGCAAGAATGCTGAAAAAATTCGTACAGAATATGATCAGGTTTCGAATGGAGCATCCGATCCTGAGACTCAGAAATCCCATGAGACAGATGGATTACAGATCATTTGGATATCCGGATGTTTCTTATCACGGATCCATGGCCTGGTATGTGGATGATACACGAATGAAAAATGCTTTCGGGATCATGTACTGCGGGGATTACGCGGCAGGAGAGTACGGCACAAAGGATGAATTTATCTATGTAGCTTATAATATGTACTGGGTGGCCCAGAGATTTGCCTTACCCGACCCGCCTGCGGGAAAAAGATGGAAAGTTACTGTGGATACCGCGGTCGAAGATTCATTTAATATCACAAAAGATATGGAAAAAGCGTATTTTGAAGACGGTAAGCATATAACCGCAGCGCCGCGTTCCATAATGATCCTTACTTCGGCGGCTCTTACAGACGAAGAACAGGCGGATGTCGAAAAGAAGCTTCTGGAGCAGGCCGAAAGAGAAAGAAGGACGATGGCAAAGGTTGCGGCAGGAATCGAGCCGCCGGCAGGGGCAGCCGGGAGAATGGCAGGAGAACAGGAGTGGATGTCAAAGGGGCAGGAATAACGGCTGAGAAACAGATGATATGACATCCGTATAAAAACAGGAGCATGGCAATGTATTTTTTTCAGCATTTAAAAACAGTTCTGAAGCATAAATATCTTGTGATGAAGGGATGCTTCAAAGTAGGCCTTTACTGGCAGGGAATTATTCATGATCTGTCAAAGTTCTCCTGGACGGAATTTTCCTGCGGTGTAAAATACTGGCAGGGAAACCGCAGTCCGAACAATGCGGAACGTGAAGCTCTCGGCGTTTCAATGTCGTGGCTGCATCATAAGGGGAGAAATAAGCATCATTTTGAATATTGGATAGATTATGATCTCACTTCAGATAAACTGATCGGCGGAATGCCGATCCCCAAAAAATACGTGGCGGAAATGATCATGGACAGGATCGCTGCCAGCAAGGTCTATATGGGAAACGATTATACGGATTCAGCGCCCTATGAATATTTTATGAAGAGCAGCGGCAGACTTTGGTTTGTCCACAGAGACTGCAGAAAGCAGCTGGAATTTCTTCTCCATATGCTTGCGGAGGAAGGCGAGGAGAAAACATTTCGTTATATAAAGCATGTTTTTCTGAAAAAAAACCGAAAGAATAAAAGAAGGATCCATGCGGACACACGCAGATCAAAGTTGCCCGGAAAAGCCTAAACAGTTGAATTCGCCGGGGGATTATGGTATTTTATAACACATGTGAGATAATTACAGAAGAGCAGTTTTTCCTTGTAAGGGAAAACAGAAATATATATTAGGAGTTTTGAAAAATGAATACTGTAGTTAAATTCGGCGGCAGTTCTCTGGCAAGCAGCGAACAGTTTAAAAAGGTTGGTTCGATAATCCGGGCGGATAAGGAGAGAAAGTATGTGGTTCCTTCTGCGCCGGGAAAACGATTTGACGGAGATGTAAAGGTTACTGATATGCTTTATTCCTGTTACAGACAGGCGGCGGCAGGAAAGGATTTCAGCAGTAACTTTGAAAACATAAAGGACAGATACCAGGAGATCATTGACGGACTTGACCTTGACATTTCACTGGAAGACGAATTCAAAGTCATCGAGGAAAATTTCAGAAACCAGATCGGTGAGGATTACGCGGCTTCCAGAGGAGAATATCTGAACGGTATACTGATGGCGAAATATCTGGATTATGAGTTCGTGGACGCCGCGGATGTTATCTGTTTTGACGAGGATGGGGATTTTGACGCGAAACTGACAGATAAGAAGCTTTCCAGAAGACTTTCAGGAATAGAAAGAGCTGTTGTTCCGGGATTTTACGGATCCCGCGCGGACGGTACGATCAAGACCTTCTCCAGAGGCGGATCTGATATTACAGGATCTCTGGTGGCAAAGGCTGTTCACTCTGATCTCTATGAGAACTGGACGGACGTCTCCGGATTTCTGATGGCTGATCCGCGGATCATAAAAAATCCGGTTCCGATCAGTACGATCACATACAGGGAAATGCGTGAGCTTTCTTACATGGGGGCTTCCGTACTTCATGAGGACGCTGTATTCCCGCTCCGCCAGGAGGGGATCCCTATTAATATAAAAAATACTAACAGACCGGAAGACCAGGGTACGATGATCGTAGAATCTACCTGCAATAAGCCGAAATATACGATCACCGGAATCGGAGGAGTGAAGGGTTATGTTTCAGTCACCATTGAGAAAGCAATGATGAACGCCGAAGTAGGGTTTGGGAGAAAAGTCCTCCAGGTGTTTGAGGAGGCAGGTCTTACTTTTGAACATATCCCGTCGGGAATCGATACATTTTCTGTTCTGGTCAATCAGAAGGAATTTGAGAAAAAAGAGCAGCAGATAATCGCAGGCCTCCACAGGGCGGTAAGGCCTGACCTTATCGAGCTTGAACCTGACCTTGCGCTTATCGCGGTGGTAGGCCGGGGCATGAAGCGCACCAGGGGTACTGCCGGAAGAATCTTTGCAGCTCTTGCTCATTCACATGTGAATGTCAAAATGATAGATCAGGGCTCCTCTGAGCTTAATATTATCATCGGCGTAGAAAAGAGGGATTTTGAGGCTGCGATCAAAGCTATCTACAGTATATTTGTACTTTCTCAGGTCTGATATAAGGAATGTCAGGCTAACCTAAAATGAGTAAAGAAAGGAACAGGGTTGGATATGGCCATGAAGAGAATCTTACTGAAGCTTAGCGGGGAGGCGTTGGCAGGCGCTAACAAGACAGGGTTTGATGAAAGCGTTGTCACAGAAGTGGCAAAGCAGGTAAAATGTCTGGTAGATGAAGGGTTTGAAATCGGTATAGTCATCGGCGGAGGAAATTTCTGGAGAGGAAGATCCAGTAAAAATATCGATCGTACAAAAGCAGATCAGATCGGAATGCTGGCAACGGTTATGAACTGCATTTATACTTCTGAGATTTTCAGATCTCAGGGAATGATGACTGCGGTTCTTACGCCTTTTGAAATACCGGGGATCACGAAACAGTATTCCACAGACCGGGCTAACAAGTATTTCGATCATAATATGGTGGTTTTCTTTGGCGGCGGAACGGGACATCCCTATTTTTCAACGGACACCGCGACGGTTCTGCGGGCGATAGAAATAAAAGCAGATGAGATACTCCTTGCGAAATCGGTAGACGGCGTTTATGACGACGATCCGAAGGACAATCCTGAAGCCAGGAAATATAAAGAAGTATCTATTCAGGAAGTCATCGATAAAAAGCTGCAGGTGGTAGATATGACCGCTTCGATCATGGTAATGGAGAATAAAATGCCGATGGTCGTGTTCGGACTGAATGAGAAGGACAGTATCGTTAACGCGGCGCACGGCAGGATCACAGGAACTATTGTGACGGTATAATTATAATTCAGGAGGTTTTATTATGGATGCAAGGATTCAGGAGTATGATCAGAAGATGACCAAGACTCTCGCAAGTCTCGATAAGGAATATGCAGGTATCAGAGCCGGAAGAGCCAATCCGCATGTACTTGACAGGATCACGGTGGATTACTACGGAACGCCGACCCCGATCCAGCAGGTGGCAAACGTGACTGTTCCGGAGGCAAGGATCATTCAGATACAGCCCTGGGAGCCTTCTCTGATCAAGTCGATCATAAAAGAGATCCAGAAATCCGATATCGGTATCAATCCTAATACCGATGGTAAAGTAATACGTATGATATTCCCGGAGCTCACAGAGGAGAGACGTAAGGACATTTCAAAGGACGTTAAAAAGAAGGGCGATAATGCGAAAGTAGCTGTCCGCAATATCCGCCGTGACGCAATGGATAAATTCAAAAAGATGAAGAAGGGTTCTGAAATTTCAGAGGATGATTTCAAGGATCTGGAGACACAGGTCCAGAAGATGACCGATAAATACATAAAGAAGATAGATGACTCGATTGACGCTAAGACAAAAGAGGTAATGACAGTCTGATTAAAGGAGAAATAATGAATCTTCCGAAGCATATTGCGATTATACTGGACGGGAACGGGCGCTGGGCAAAGCAGCGTAAGATGCCAAGAAGCTACGGGCATATCGTGGGAACCGCCAATCTGGATAAAATGTGTAATGTGATCGCGGATATGGGGATCAGGTATCTGACAGTCTATGCTTTTTCTACGGAAAACTGGAAAAGATCACAGCAGGAAGTCGGTACTTTGATGAATCTTTTCAGGAAGTATCTGAAAAAAATCGAAAGGGACTGTGTTAAACGCGAAATGCGGGTCCGCATTATCGGAGATAAGACCGGAATGCCTTCTGACATCCGGGAAATGATCGATGAGCTCGAGGGGATGTCCGCGAATTATGATAAGATGCTGTTTCAGATCGCGCTGAACTATGGAGGCCGGGATGAAATAGAACGCGCCGTTACCAGAATTGCCGATGATGCCAGAAAAGGTGTTCTGCCTGAAGGCAGGATCACTTCTGAAATAATCGACTCATATCTTGATACGGCAGGCGTTCCGGATCCTGATCTGATGATCCGCACCAGCGGAGAGACAAGGATATCGAATTTTCTGCTCTGGCAGCTTGCCTATACGGAGTTTTATTTTACAGATGTTGCATGGCCTGATTTCAATAAAAAAGAACTTATCAGGGCGATCGAGTATTATAACGGACGTGACAGACGCTTTGGCGATGCCAGGTAGGAGGTTAATATGTTTGTGACCAGATTGATCAGCGGTATAATTATGGTGCTGATCGCGCTTGTGACTATCATCACCGGAGGCTGGGTCCTTTTCGGAACGATGGTGGTACTGTCGCTGATCGGAGTATTTGAGCTTTACAGAGCCTGCAAAGTAAAAGATCCGAAAAAAAACATAGGTCTGCTGGACGGAGCGGGATATCTGTCCGTGATCCTTTTTTACGCAAGTATTATTCCGGCGGAGGGCAGATATCAGCTGATCGCCGTTATCACAGGTCTTATAATACTCATGTTCGTATATGTGTTCACATATCCGAAGTATGACGCGGAGCAGGTCATGGCCGGATTTTTCGGAATTGTATATGTGGCGGTCATGCTTTCATTTATTTATCAGACCAGAATGCTTGAAGGCGGCGTATATCATGTGTGGCTGACATTCCTGTGCGCATGGGGCTGTGACACTTGCGCTTATTGTGTGGGAAGACTTTTTGGCCGGCATAAAATGGCACCGGTACTGAGTCCGAAAAAATCAGTCGAAGGAGCTGTGGGCGGATTTGCGGGAGCGATCCTCCTGGGAGTGATCTACGCTTTAGCTACGCATGGACCTGTTGCAGTCTATGCGGTCATATGCGCGGCAGGAGCGCTGATATCCATGGTTGGAGATCTGGCTGCCTCTGCTATTAAAAGAAATAAGGATATCAAAGATTACGGAACGCTGATCCCCGGCCACGGGGGCGTGCTTGACCGTTTCGACAGTATAATCTTTACTGCGCCCGTCATCTATTTTCTGGCGGCGGCGCTGCTTTAAAGTGAATACACAATAAGGAATTATAAATGTATCTTAGAAACGCATTTCCGCATGAGGCTTTGTGGCCTGAATACCGGGAATGCGTTTCTGATTAAATGACAAAGAGGGTAACATATTGCGTTTTATTTTAGCACTTTTAATTTTAAGCTTTGTAGTTTTTTTCCATGAGCTGGGCCATTTTCTTCTGGCAAAGGCAAATGGCATCACGGTACTTGAATTTGCCATCGGAATGGGACCAAGGATCTTGTCGTTTAAGCGTAAAGGGACAGTTTACGCGTGGAGATTGTTTCCTTTCGGCGGAATGTGTTCCATGCTTGGCGAAGACGATGAGGAAGACGGAGAGGGAAGCTTCAATCATGCTTCTGCGTGGAGAAGGATACTTGTCGTAGCTGCCGGACCTGTTTTTAATTTTATACTGGCTTTTATACTTGCGCTGATCGTGATCGGCATTGCGGGAGCGGATCAGGCGCGCGTGACTAAGGTCGATGAAGGTTCTCCCGCGTATGAGGCAGGACTTAAAGAAGGAGATCTGATACTTTCATATGAGGGAAACGGCATAGCGAACGCCAGAGAATTATATACTGATCTCTCTATAGACGGCGTGCCCACCGATGAGATCAATATGAAGGTAAGAAGAGGCGGGGAGAAGATCCGGATATCATATAAGCCGAAAAAAACGACAAAGTACCTGCTTGGATTCTCATATACTGTAAATAAAGATCCGGTCGAGATCACACAGCTCACGAACAAAGGTCCCCTCTATGAAGCCGGCGTCCGCCCCGGAGATGTTATTACCGCGATAAACGGAACAAAACTGAGTAACTCCCGTGCACTGCAGGATTATCTGGAGAAAAATCCTCTTGACGGATCAGAATTGAAGTTAACCCTGGACAGAAAGGGAAAGGAAATTGAAATTTCCGTTACGCCCCGTGAGTCGACGATCGCAACTCTTGATTTTGTATTTAATCTGGCAAGAGAAAAGGTGGGATTTTTATCAGGGCTGAAATATGGGATCGGTGAAATAGGTTATTGGATACATGTAACCTTCAGATCTATCGGCGGACTTCTGACCGGATTTTTCTCACCGAAAGATCTTTCAGGTCCGGTAGGCATAGTTTCTGCTATAGGCGATGTATATGAAGAAGCCAGAGATTTTGGCGTTGTGGAGATCATCCTTTCCATGATCAATATGGCAATTCTCCTTACCGCGAACCTTGGCGTGATGAATCTGCTGCCTCTCCCGGCGCTTGACGGAGGACGGCTGGTATTTCTGATACTTGAAGCTGTGAGGGGAAAACCGGTAAACCGTAAATTTGAAGGATATGTACATTTTATAGGTCTTGCAGCTCTGATGGCATTAATGTTATTTGTGTGTTACAATGATATAGCAAAGCTGTTCTGACCTGATCCTGTCCGGAGGATATGTTTATGCATCATGACATTGTAAATGTAGATCAGGTCGTCAGTATGATCAAAGACACAGAAAAAATCATTTTCGATGAAAAGCTTGTAGGAGATTTTCAGCTGAAGGGAAGAGCCGATTACGTTACTCAGGTGGATATTCGTGTTCAGGATCATATCCAGAAAAAACTGGAAGAAGCTTATCCGGATGTTGGATTTATCGGCGAAGAGAGCAGATGGACGAAACATGATCCGAAAGGCAGATACTGGATACTGGACCCGATAGACGGAACGACTAATCTTTTGCACCATTATCATATGAGCGCCGTGTCACTTGCATTTTATGAATCAGGAAAAGTGACTTTCGGCGTTGTCTATAATCCGTTCCTGAAGGAAATGTTCATCGCGTCAGATGGACAGGGAGCATTTCTCAATGGAGAAAGAATACATGTTTCTGATGTGTCGAAATTAAATGACGCATTGGTTTCCTATGGGGCTACTCCTTATGAAAAAGACCGGGCGCCTTATTTGTTCCGGGTATATGAAAAAATTTATATGGCTTCCGCGGATTATCGCAGATGCGGATCTGCCGCGCTGGATCTTTGTTATGTTGCCTGCGGTCGTGTGGATCTGTATCTGGAACAGCAGCTAAAGCCCTGGGATTATGCAGCGGGTCTGCTGATCGTCAGGGAAGCAGGCGGATGTGTGGATCCGTGGAATGAAGAGGGACGGATCGATATTCTGGACCGTGCCGATATCATAGCGCATAACGGACTTCTGCAGAAGGAGATTTATAACATACTGCGGGGAATCTGAGCGCCGGCTTTTAAATTGTTTCATGCCAAAAATCTTTCAGGCTCAGGCTGTTTTTGAAGTGTCTGACACTTTTTAAAGAATAAAATGAGGAGAGGTATAAAACAATGAAAAAAGCGGTAGTTAAATTCTCATCTGAAGCCGGCGTTACGAAAAGCCGGATGTCATTATCCAGAATGTTTGTGCTGGCCATACTGGCCGGTTTTTATCTGACATTCGGCGCAATAGCCTCGACGATCGGCTCCTGTATGATAGAAAACCCTTCCGTGGCAAAGATCATGTCTGGTCTGCTGTTTTCTCCGGGGCTTTGTTTCGTCATAATAAACGGAGCGGAATTATTTACCGGTAAT
>DFHP01000002.1 GCA_002371335.1 Eubacterium sp. UBA3720 | reverse complement strand
TGCTGAGTTTCGCAATTACCTGAACTTATATGCAGCTGATTTCGAAACGTCATATTTGAGAAAATGTGTGATTATTCAAAATAATTATAATCGAAAATATCAATTTGTGGGTAGTTTTTATAATTGTAATTGTTTTTTAGGATTGTTATAATATATGCAGAGAGTAGGCGAAGCCTATAATGTTAAAAGAAAGGGGATTCTTAACATGAAAGTTGCATTTGATGTAGATGTTCTTGCAAAGCAGTATGACATCAACACTATGGTACACAAAGTTGCAGACTGGGGCTATAAGTATATTGAGCAGTCTCCGCATCCGCGTATCAATCCATTTTATAAACACCCGCTGTTCTCTAAAGAGTGCGAGGCTGAGTACCGTCAGGCTCTGAAAGAGACAGGTGTAGAGATTTCTTCATTTATCGTAGTTTACCGCTGGAGCGGCCCGACAGAGGAGCAGCGTCAGCATGCGGTAGCTAACTGGAAGAAAATTATCGAGATCGCTGTAAACATGGGCGTTCCGGTAATCAATACAGAGTTCTCAGGAGATCCTAACCAGCAGGAGATCTGCAATGGTATGTGGTTCCGTTCCATGGAAGAGCTTCTTCCAATCATCGAGAAAGAGGGACTTCGTGTAGAGGTTCAGTCCCATCCGTATGATTTCTGCGAGCTGAATGATGAGGCATGTGACCTTGTTAAATCATTCCGTTCTCCTAACCTTGGATATGTATATTCAGCATCTCATGGATTCTTCTATGATCAGGGCAAAGGTGATGTACGCCATATGCTGAAATATGCCGGAGACGAGCTTACACATGTTCTTTTTGCTGATACATACAATCAGACAAAAGACTGCCGTTACATCCTGAACCCGCCGTGGCTCAACGCAAGAGGAAAAGCTGACGTTACGATCCATCAGCATACAGCTATGGGCGAAGGCGAAGTTGACTTCCCTGGCATCTTTGAGACACTTCGTGAGATGGATTTCGCGAACAAACAGCTCAAACCTGATGCTCCGAAGGTTGGCGGAGATAACATCGCATGCGTATCTTACTTCGGATTCCCGGAGAAGATGGACAAACAGGCTCCGGAAGCACGCGAGATCATTGAGCGCGAACTTCTTGGCAAATAATTTTGCTGAGTTGATTATAATTTTACTTCTTTTATCATGGAGAAAGAGCTATGCGGAGCATAGCTCTTTCTTTAGTTTGTCATAGGAAATTACGATCATTTCCTATGACATAAACCCTCCGGGGGATGCACACGCCGCACAGAGGAAGGCAGCTGCGCAGCCGTGCGGCGGCGCGCAAAGTCCGGTTCGCTTCCCTCAAGATTAAGGGGCTGGGTAGTTTAGGTCCGCTTGCGGACTTTGTTCTCAACGGTGGTTGGAAATTTATGCAGTTGGGTGTATAATAAGAACCATCTATGTAAAGAAATGGCAGGAATCGTCATTTCTGAAGCAGGAAATCTGGAAGAAAAAGGAGAGTTTGGTTATGGGATGTTTTTATTGTGATGAGCACCATGAGGGACGTGAATCTATTATGTTTAAGGTAGGAGAGATGAAGGCGGGCGTTCTTTATCTTTTCAAGGATCAGTCTCATAAAGGCCGCTGTGCGCTTGCTCTTAAGAATCATAAGAAAGAGCTTTGTGAATGCGATCCGCAGGAGAGGGCAGATTACGCAGAAGATTTGGCAGCAGCTTCAGGCGCGATCAAGAAACTTTGGGGATGCACAAAGATCAATCTCGGATCTTTCGGTGACACGAATCCTCATCTTCATTTCCATATCGTGCCTAAGTACGAGGGTGGATTTGAGTTCGGCGGAAGCTTTGCCATTACAAATCCGGATCCGGTATTCCTTTCCGATGAAGAGTATCAGGAAATGATCAATGCATTGAAAAAGGAATTAAATATCTGACCGGATATTTCCAGACATGTAAAAAGACATTGAAATGTCACAGCAGTTACAGCAGACGTCGTTTTTGCTGTGACAATGTCATATCAGAAAGATATGACTCCCGCTTCAGGCGCGTATAGCGCCGGATAAAAGCATATCGCGGTTCCTTCACGGTTCCGCAGGAGCGGATACCGTGAAGGAATAACTACGTGTTCTCATGATTCCTTTGGGTAAAGACTTAATGATTGATAGACTGCAATGACCTCAAAGGAAAAAGAAAAGGTTATATGTGGTTTATTTGTAAAAAGGACACGCAAGGGGGATGCATTATGAGCGATCGCACTTATAATGAAGACAAAATAAACCGTAACAGGAAAACGAAAAAAAGAAGAGTGTCTGATAGGGATGTTTCGCGCAGAGTAAACGCCGGCAGACCGGGTAAAAGAAAACAGACGGGCGAAGGGATATCACTTGCTACAGCGCCGAAAAACAGACGAAGACCGGCTGAAAGTACATTACGTGAATCTCGAAGAAGTTCGTCCGGAGATCAGTCTTACAGAAGACGTGCCAACCGGTATGAACGTTATGAAAAGGATCGTGTAAACAGAACCTCAAATCTGTCAGGCGATGATCGTGAGGATATAGATGATCTTCTGAGGGAAATCGATGAAACCGGCCGTGCCGGAAGTTCCGGATCAAACAGAAGAAATACAGGAAGACCGGCAGGAAGCAGCAGTTCCGTCCGCAGAAGATCCCCGCGCAGAGGACAGACATCCAGAAGACCGGTATCTTCCATAAACAGGTCACAGGAAAGATCCTCCCGGGATCAGAGAAGCAGAGATTCCGGACACAGGAACACATCAGACAGATCTTCATCAAATAGAAAATCTTCAGCAGGAAGAAGAAACAGACGAAGAGTGGACACGGGAGCCGTTCTCAGCAGAGTTCTGGCAGTTATGTTTGTTCTGCTGATCATCGTAATGGTGATCCTGGCAATCCGCAGCGTCGTTACGAAGGGGTCGGGAAATAATAATTCGGTCGGAACAGAGTCCGGATCAGAGCTGAACGTATCCTCATCATCTGTTGAAGAAGCCGGCACCGCGGCAGAAACAACCGGCACCAGTTCAGTGACGATACTGGGAACGGGAGATAATCTGATCCATGAGGCGCTGTATGAGCATGCGCAGACTGCCGGTGGATATGATTTTACGCCATACTATCAGTATGTGAAGCCCTATATTCAGGCTGCAGATATTGCAACGGTAAACCAGGAGAGCCCTCTGGCTACTGCCATTGCGGATCCGTCCGGATACCCTCTGTTCGATACGCCGACCGAGGATGGTGATGCGCTGATCGACGCAGGTTTCGATATCATAAATCAGGCAAATAATCATGCGCTGGATATGGGAGAGGAAGGCGCCTCGGCGACATTGGATTACTGGGATTCCAAAGGAATAGCTTACGTAGGCCTTTACCGCAATGAGGAGGATATGAGAAATATCCGGATCATTGAGAAAAACGGTATAAAGACGGCGTTCCTGGGATTCACTGATATAACGAATGAGCCGCTTTCAACTGATTCGGAGATTCAGATGCCGATGCTGACGGATGAAGATCTCGTCAGGGAATTGATCGAAACCGCAAGATCTGAAGCTGATTTTGTCGTGGTACATGCGCACTGGGGCGAAGAAGGCGAGGAAGAGTGCAATACAGATCAGGAGCAGATGGCGCAGAAGATGGTTGACTGGGGCGCTGATCTGATCTTTGGAAACCATCCTCATATCCTGCAGAAGCTGGATGTTCTTACAAGAGCCGGGGACGGGGCCAGATGTCCGGTGCTGTATTCCGGCGGTAATTTCCTGTCAGGACAGCAGTCAAGGAATCAGCTGATCAGCGGATTGCTTACCGTAAAGGTGACAAAGGATAATGCTACTGGTCAGGTCGCCGCTGAAACTATGAACTTTATGCCGGTCGTAACGCATTATGTGGCCGATCGTGAGGATACTGTTATTTATCCGGTGTCTCAGTATACGGAGCAGCTTGCGAAACTTCATGGCGTTGAGGATTATGATGGCGAGCCGATGACTCTTGATTATATAAATCAGGTGATTGCGGCCAATATTCCTGCGCAATATCTGAATAAGGACGGCTTCCTGAGTCAGTATTCTGCGCCGACAGGAAGGCTGCCTTCGGATAACTCTTTATCATCGGATTCTTCGGAGAACAGCAGCAGATCAGATGATGAAAACAGCAGCGGATCATATGATGAAAGCTATGGAAATTCATATGATAACAGTAATGATGAATCGTATGGCGGGAATTATGATGAGAGTTATGATGAGTCGTATGACGAAACATACAGTGAAGATTCCTATTAAAGAGATAGCCGTAAAAGCTTTGTTCGTCGGGTTTTCTTAATTAGTTGAAGTAGAATATACGTATTCTGTAATAACTAATAATTCCAGCAAAATGTTTTGATCAAAGCTGAGCTTCGATATGACGTCTGAAGTATTTATATATAACAGTAAATAGCGGGGACTGCTGTGGAAACGCAGCAGTCCCTGTTTCGAATATGATAATAACAATAAAAACGGAGGGTTACAATGGTATATGAAGGAGCGGTCTACAGGCCGCCAAGTGAAGCCAGAAGCTTCATATTGCAGGTAACAATAGGATGTGCGAGAAATGAGTGCACCTTCTGTACGATGTATAAGGATAAAAAATTCCGTATAAGAAAGATGGATGAGATCATTTCGGATATACAGGATGTTTATTTTCAGACGGGCGATAATATTCGCAGGATATTTCTGGCCGACGGAGATGCTCTTATCATACCGACAGATCAGCTGCTGCAGATACTGAAGGTATTGAGACAGACATTCCCATCCGCAGAACGGATCACTTCCTATGGAGCTCCGGGTGATGTGCTGGGAAAAACGAAGGATGAGCTCCGTCTGTTGAAAGAAGCAGGGTTGGATATGGTCTATATGGGTCTGGAGTCGGGCAGCGATGAAGTGCTCCGAAGAGTAAAAAAAGCAGCCTCTGCGGATGAGATAGTGGAAGCCGGACAGCGCCTAAAGAGCGCCGGCATTCGGACATCAGTCACCCTGATCTCCGGACTCGGAGGACGTGAACTGTTTCGGGAACATGCAATTGAAAGTGCCTCGGCGATTTCCAGAATGAAACCCGATTATGTGGGATTTCTTACTTTAATGATAGAGGAAGGAGCACCGATGCTGAAGGATCTCCGGGAAGGCAGGATAGAGCTTCTGACGCCTGATGAGGTTGTGGATGAAATGGAACTGTTTCTTTCAAATGTGGATTCGGAGGGATCCGTTTTCAGAGCAAATCATGCTTCGAATTATATGCTGCTGAAGGGAAATCTTAATGAAGATATTCCAATGATGATACAGCAGATCCATGGGATACGTGAACAGGGAAGATTCCGGAAAGAACGTTGGAGAGCTTTATAAAAATGAGACAGGTGGATTTTTCTGAAGGAAGCATCACTAAAAGCATATTCCAGACGGCAATGCCGATGCTGGCAGCCCAGATGCTGAATCTTCTGTATAATATAGTTGACCGGGTGTACGTAGGAAGGATACCGGAAGCAGGCACGGCGGCTCTGGGAGCCATTGGGCTTTGCTTTCCGATCATCGTTATGATAGCTGCTTTTACGGGTCTGTACGGAAACGGCGGTTCGCCGCTTTTCGCGATCGCGCGTGGGAAAAACGAGGATAAGGCTGCAGAGGTCATCATGAATCTGGCTTTTGTGCTCGAGGTTGGAACTGCGCTGATACTGATGATCATAGTGTGGGTTTTTGCAAGGCCGATACTGTATCTTTTCGGCGCCTCTGACGCGGCAATGTCCTATGCTCTGCCATATATCAGGATCTATATGCTTGGCACGGTTTTTTCCATGATAGCGACAGGCATGAATCCGTATATAAACGCCCAGGGTTTTCCGCTGGCGGGCATGGCATCCGTCACAGTTGGAGCCCTGGCGAATATTATTTTGGATCCGGTATTTATTTTCAGGTTCGGATGGGGCGTAAGGGGGGCCGCGGCGGCAACGGTTATTTCCCAGTGCATTTCTGCTGTTTTTGTATTATTCTTCCTTACAAAAAGAAGCAGGATCAGGATCCGCAGGATGGGTTTTGGCGAAGTAAGGGCAAACAAAAAGAAAATATTTGATATTACTGCGCTTGGAACAGCGTCGTTTGTAATGCAGTTCACTAACAGTCTGGTGCAGATCTGCTGTAATAATGTGCTTGGCAGATGCGGAGGAGATGTGTATATATCTATCATGACAATTGTTTCATCTGTGCGCCAGATGCTGGAGCTGCCGATCCATGCAATATCTGAGGGCTCTTCTCCGGTGATCAGCTTTAATTATGGGGCAAAAAAACCTGACAGGGTGAAAAAAGGGATATTGGTCATGACTCTGGCGGGCTTTATTTACGCGCTTTTTATCTGGCTGCTGATCATCCTGAAACCGGCGTTTTTTATCAGAATATTCAGCTCCGACAGGACAATACTTAAGCAGGCAATTCCCACGCTGCATCTGTATTTCTTTGCGTTCATATTTATGACGCTGCAATATGCCGGGCAGACGACTTTTAAAGCGCTGAACAAGAGAGGAAAAGCAGTTTTCTTTTCCATATTCAGGAAAGTGATCATCGTTGTGCCGCTGACTTTTATTCTGCCTTATCTTTTAGGGCTTGGAACTGACGGCGTATTCATGGCGGAACCTGTATCTAACGTGATCGGCGGAACGGCGTGTTTTATCACGATGATTTTGACTGTAATGCCCGAACTTCGCAGAATGCGGGAAACAATGATATGACACATGCAAAAGCAGGCGGAACGAAACTACGTCCCCGGTTTCGCGGGCAATAAAGGGTGCACAATTAATTGAAATATGGTAAAGTAGTATTGAATCAGTCGTCTTTTTATAAAAAATGACAGAAAGAGGTAAACACATATGACAGCTATTGAAAATATTAAAGCGAGAAGAAGTATCAGAAAATTTACTGATCAGCCGGTAACTGTAGAGGATATCGAAAAGATCGTAGAAGTAGCGAGATTTGCTCCCAGCTGGAAAAATACTCAGACAACGAGATATATCGCCGTTATCGATCCTGAAAAAAAGGATCAGATCGCCAATGATGCGGTACTTGGATTCGAGTTTAATAAAAAGACGATCGGCAGAGC
>DFHP01000068.1 GCA_002371335.1 Eubacterium sp. UBA3720 | reverse complement strand
TGATTTTTGAGATCGTGAATCATGTCCTGGCCATTCCGGGAAGCCGGGCTTCCTTCAACTTCTGCATAGAAATAGTATTTCCATGGTGTGGTCTTGATCGGCCTGCTTCGAAGGACATTCATGTTGAAGCTATGGCAGCTGATTACCTGAAGTGCCTCCGCAAGCGCCCCGGCGACATTGTTGACACGGAACAAAAGGATAAATGCACTGCCTTTATATTCCTTGGGGTCGATATTTTTTGTTCTGGCAAATACAGCAAACCGGGTCGTGTTATCCTTGCTTTCATTAATGTCATGATCAAGAATCTGAAGCTTGTACAAATCTGCGGTTTCTTCGCTTGCAATAGCTGCGACAGAAGGGTCCTTCATCTCTGCCACCCGCTGTGCGGCGATGGCAGTATTTATCTCTGTCTGCACAAGGAAACCATGTTTTCTGATATAAGGCTGGCATTGATCCAGCGCCTGTGGATGACTGATCACGGTCCGGATGTCCTCCGGCTTTGCACCGGGTACAGCCAGAAGATCATGCACAATGGGACAAGGATAAAGCCCGTTTATATACAGACTTCCGTGGAACATCAGATCCATGACCTGTCCCACTTCGCCGGCATAACTGTTTTCGATCGGCAGAACCGCGTAGTCGCTTTCCCCCTCCACTACAGACAGATATGCATCATCGAAAGAGTGATATGAAACGAACCTTCCGTCCGGAAAGATCTTTTTCGCGGCAATGTGCGCAAATGCTCCTTTCGTTCCGCAAAATGCAACGATCGAACCGCTGACCAGCCTCTCTTCGTACCGCTTTGTTATGTCCATGGTGTTTTGCAGGAAGGTAAGATAATACTGTCTGATGACTTCATCCGTAACGCAGGAAGTATTTTCGGAAAGAACATTCTTCTCATGCGCAATGTCGCCAATCGGCAGCCCCCGCTCTTTTTTGTAGGCGGCAATATCTTTGGCAGCTTCCATTCTCTTTTGGAATAACGACGCCATCTGTACATCGATTTCCCTGATCGCAGCTCTTGCTTCTTCAAGACTTCTCATTGTTGTGATTACTCCTGTGGGTTTTGAAAAAAGAAAAACCGTGTGGATGCGTGATCCACACGGTTTTTGATATGCCAACATCTCAATCTGCACTTTATCTAAACAGATATTGAAACAGCCAAATCCTTTTGCATGCACCACAAAACGCTTTTACTTTTTTCAGTGAATAAAAGTAAAAGTAAAACCAGTATGTGGCGTTGAACATACGTGTGGCTGTCATCTTGATCAGTTGTCCTTTCTATGCATCATTTTCTGACGGGCGTCAGAAAAATTCTGATGGCTTTGTTGATTCGTTCTTAATGTCTTTACGATCACCTGATCGATGCGGAAATAATCCTTGTTGAGTTAAAAAAATATCATTAAATCATTTGCCTGTCAAGAAGAAAATTCAAATTTGCGAAATAAATTTTTTGATATTACGATGACATGGCGAATATAAAGGTGAACTGTTTGTAATGCGTTTGTCTGTTCAGAGTAAGACATTGGGTATAGCTGTCATCAGCGGTCACACTGTGACCGGTGACAGGTTTATTTGTGTCTGAGCGCCGCAGGCAGCCCTGATGGCAGGCGAGAAACCCTTGATTTAAAAGTCCATATACATATGACTTTGCCGCCCCGCCATGGGGAGCGTTCTGGAATGGAGACCAGCTATGAAAAAAGCCCCTTTTCCCACACTGGAAGAACTGAAGACGTATATACCAAAGTATAGTGTTGTACCTGTAGGTCGAAAGATCCTTTCGGACAGCAGAACGCCGATCGAGGTGCTTCGTGCATTAAAGGCCGTCAGCAGGCACTGCTTTATCCTTGAAAGTCTTGAGGATCCTGCCAGATGGGGAAGATATACATTCCTGGGATATGATCCCGGACTCGAATTCACCTGCAGGAAGGGAATCGTCACCATCAGGGCGGGTACAACACTGTCATTTCATGACGAACATCCTGAAAAATATATCCGTCAGATCATTAACGAACACAGAGCACCCCGTATCCCCGGAATGCCGCCCTTTACAGGCGGACTCATGGGATATTTTGCATACGAGTATATCCAGTACTCCGAGCCTTCGCTTGCCGGGATCTTCAATAATGCCTGTCCCGCACAGCAAAAAGAAATGACGGAAAGAATAATCGATGCGGCGGATGAGGACCGGTTTAACGATGTTGATCTGATGCTGTTTGAAAAAATCATCGCATTTGATAATCTGCAGCAGACGATCACAATGATCGTAAACGTTCGAACGGATTTAGCGGAGGAAAACTACCGGGCCGCCTGCCTGGAACTGGATATGATGGAGGAGATTATCCGGAAAGGGCCGCCGGCCGTCAACCCGCCCTTAAAGCTGGAGAATGATTTTAAACCCATGTTCACCAGGGAACAGTTCTGCGACATGGTGGACCGGACCAAAAAGTATATTTTCGAGGGAGATATATTTCAGGCAGTTCTTTCAAACCGGCTCACTGCAAAGGCGCAAGGCAGCCTTTTCGATACATATCGGCTGCTGCGCACCCGCAACCCGTCTCCCTATATGTTTTATATTTCCAGTGACAGCCTTGAGATTGCCGGATCATCGCCGGAGACCCTTGTAAAGCTGACCGACAAAGTTCTGTTAACATTTCCTCTTGCCGGGACGCGTCCGCGGGGAAAATCCTGGGAAGAGGACCTGTCTCTGGAGAAAAGCCTGCTGTCTGATCCAAAGGAACTGGCGGAGCACAATATGCTGGTGGATCTGGGAAGAAATGATCTGGGACGTCTTTCACGGTTCGGCACGGTGAAAGTAGAAAAATATATGTCGATCGAGAGATATTCCCATGTGATGCACATAGGATCAACTGTGCGGGGTGAGATCAGTGATGACAAGGATGCATTGGACGCGATTTCCAGTGTGCTGCCGGCAGGAACGCTCTCAGGTGCTCCCAAGATCAGAGCATATGAGATCATACACGAACTGGAAAAAAGCCGGCGGGGTATCTACGGAGGGGCAATCGGATATATTGATTTTACAGGGAATATGGACACATGTATTTCCATCCGTCTCGCTTATAAAAAGAACGGAAAAGTAATTGTCCATTCCGGCGCAGGAATTGTAGCGGACTCTGTCCCTGAAAACGAATACATGGAGTGCATCAATAAAGCGGCAGCGGTCCTTAATGCTGTGCGGGATTCAGAAGGAGGGATAGAATAATGACTCTTTTGATCGATAATTATGACAGTTTTTCCTATAATCTTTTTCAGATGATTGGTTCCATGGACTCGTCGATCATGGTTGTCCGGAACGATTCCATGGACGTCTCGGGGATCAGGGAACTTGATCCTGAACGGATCGTCCTGTCCCCCGGGCCCGGACGACCTGCAGATGCAGGGATCTGCAGGGATGTAGTCCTTTCTTTTGCCGGCAAGGTCCCGATTCTCGGAGTCTGTCTGGGGCATCAGGTTATCTGTGAAGTATATGGCGGGGTCGTGACGTATGCCGCGCATCTCATGCACGGCAAACAGTCTGACGCACAAATTGACAGGACCTGTTCGCTCTTTTCCGGCCTGCCGGAGACAATTCCGGTAGCGCGTTATCATTCGCTGGCAGCGGATCCTGAGACAATTCCGGCGGAACTTCGTGTGACAGCAGTCACGAAAGAGCATGAGATCATGGCAGTGCAGCACAGCAGATATTCGGTTTATGGAGTGCAGTTCCACCCCGAATCTATTCTTACGCCCCATGGTGAAAAAATACTCGGTAATTTTCTTCAGGTTACGGGCGGACGTCTGCCGGCCTGAGGTCTGAACCAAACAAAAAGCCGTTTCTTTGAGGTGACCCACAAAAGTCAGATCTTTGGGGGGCACCTCAAAGAGGTTCTTTGGAAGCCAGATAGTCTGTGCCGAATCTCTGTGTGAGCAGATCGCAGAGGACAAGGGCAGTGACACAGCCCACAACGATCCTGGCCCTGTGTATGATGGCAGGATCGTGCCGCCCGCTGATCAGGATCTTCTTTTCGGTAAGGGTGAAGAAATCCGCTGTATCCTGTTCTTTGTAAATGGACGGTGTCGGTTTGACTGCGCATCGGAATATGACAGGCATACCATTGCTGATGCCGCCGTTGATGCCTCCGTTATGATTGGTCCTGGTGACGATCTTTTGATCCCGGCCGGGCCAGAGCGCATTCCGAGTGTTTACGGACGCAACAGACCGCAAGCGGTCTGCGTCATATGTCCGCAGATGCTTGAGAACGCTCGTCATTTGCGGCCGTCTGACTCGCTGTCTATTCATAATTCATTATCAGAAACATGGGCTTTATGGCTGCGATTTCTTTATACTCTGCCTGTGAGACAGTAACATCTGCATTGATGGAACGAAGGTCTTCCTTCATGACTTCAAAGGACGTTTCAACGGTCTCTGCCCTTCCCTCTCTGATCACTCGTGTCATCCGGTCGAGAACTGCCGGGTGCGCATATTGTGCGGGGACAGGGAATCCTCCGGGGTATCCCGAGACGAAATATCTGCTTTCGTTGAAGGACTCCTTCCATTGACGTTCTATCTCGCTGCGGTTGAGGCGTCCTGTCGGCAGAACCTGCGACGCCATTGAATAAAAAAGAAATGCAAACCCGAACATCAGGATATAGATCGCATATCCCTTTTGCCTGAAAAAAGCGTAGAGACCGAACAGCAATGCTGCAGCCGCCATTATAAAAATGGTCCTTGCCACATACCGGTAACCATCCTTTGATATTTCCATCGCTCTTTTCTGCCGCGCTGTTTGTGACAGACTGGCAGGAATTGAAGGTCTCTTTTCCAGGAAAGATCTTGCTCTCTGAAGTTCAGAAACGGCCCGCTCTGCCTCCTCCGACAGAGAAGGGATAAAACGGCTTTTTTCCCTTTCCTTTTCCGCCTCCATACGCTTCTCCACTGATTCGCTGATCGTCGGGATCTCAGGATTTGTCCTTCTGACCTCTTCAAGAAAAGAATCGACAAGCTCCTCATTTTTGAAAAGACACTGGTGCTCCCTGCCATCCGTCATAAGAACAACAAGATAGGAAACTGACCCGAATACACCCTTTCCGGAGAAGCCTCCTTTTGACATAGCCACCCTTTTAAAAACGCGGGATACATCTTCATAAGGGACATAATACATGCAGTCTGTCAAAAAGCTGCCCAGGTAGAGGGATTTTTGTCCGATTCCGCACGGACCTGTTTTTATACACTTGCGATAGTCGCTGCGCAGTTCCTGTCGTTCCAGCACAGTTTTGCCCAGGGCGATCGGCATTCCAAACATCATAAAACCTCTCTCGTTTTTACTTCTCCGGGTTTATTTATGATTTTTCTATAAAACAGGGCCAGGAGGATGCCTGCAAAAAGAATCCCTGCCGGGTAGGCTGCTGTTATGTTGTTAGTCAGGAAAGGAATCATACCCAGGCACTCCGGTGCCATGATAAAGTATGTCGCGGATACAGCGCTCATAAAAACAGCCGGCACAACGCAGATCCAGTAGTTTTTCTTTTCCATGGCCAGGTATGAAGCGCCCGCCCATAAAACGATCATTGCAAGAGTCTGATTGGACCAGCTGAAGTAACGCCAGATCACCTGGTAGCTGAACAGCCCCAGCGTATTTCCAAAGCCGAGAAAAGCGCCGATTCCAAGGACAGGTATGCAGAGTTTGAGACGATTGACATAGTTTCCCTGGTCCAGCCCCATCCAGTCTGCGAGGGTCAGACGCGCAGAACGAAAGGCTGTGTCTCCTGAAGTGATCGGGCAGGCGATAACTCCGAGCATAGCCAGCAGTACGCCGGCCGATCCCATCGTCTTTACGCAGACATCATAGATTGCAGCCGACTGCCCGCCTGCAAGAATGTCATTCAGGCCTGTGCTGAGTCCGCCCGTCTTTTCATAAATCGCACATCCTGCGGCAGCCCACACAAGTGCGATCACGCCCTCTGCGGACATGGCACCGTAAAATACTGACCGTCCTTGTCTCTCACTCTTCAGGCAGCGGGCCATCAGAGGGGACTGTGTGGCATGAAAACCGGAAATAGCTCCGCATGCAACCGTTATGAACATAAAGCTCCAAACCGGCGTCCCGGAGGGATGCATATTGCGGAAATGGGAAGTGATTTCCGGGATCTGATACCCGTGCATGGGAAGACCTATTGCTACGCCGACGGCCATGGCGATCAGGCAGAAGCCGAATACAGGGTAGATTCTGCCGATAATGGCGTCAATGGATATAAAGGTGGCAATAAAATAGTAGACCAGGATGATGGCCAGCCAGGTTGTCGGGGATATAAAGATTCCTGAAACGCCTTTTTCCGCCAGAAGCTTGACCAGAAGGCCGGCCGGTCCTACGGCAAAAACAGTCCCTACCATGATCAACAGGAGTACGGAAAAGATGCGCATGATATTTTTCATCGTATGGCCAAGATATATTCCTGTCACCTCAGAGATCGAAGCCCCTCTGTTCCGCTCTGAAAGCATGCCCGAAAAATAGTCATGGACACCGCCTGCAAAAATGGTTCCAAATGTGATCCATAAAAAGACAACGGGTCCCCAGAGGGCACCCTGCATGGCTCCAAAGATGGGACCCAGTCCCGCGATATTCAGAAGCTGGATCAGGAACATCTTCCACTGCGGCAGGACGACGAAGTCAACACCGTCATCGATCGCGACAGCCGGTGTCTCCCGGTCATCCGGCATAAACACGTTATCCACCAGTCTGCCATACGTCAAATAGCCTATTACAATGACTGCCAGACATACAATAAAACTAATCATTTTGATACCTCCACACTTTTTGACAGTGTACAGTCCCGATCTTCTTAGAAATGTAAAAATGATTGAGACTGTCGAATAAAGAATAGTCCTTTGAGTGAAATATAAACAGACCATTTCACATGACTACTTTACATCTGGCAGAGGAACGTCCGACAAACGCAGGTCTTTATTGTTTATGGTGAAATGTTTCATTGCAAGACTCGCTCGTGAGTCTTGCGCGATGAAGAATTATTAAACCGGATCGAGTAGAGCAACAGTCAGGGACATGCCGCAGAGCCTGATCCGGACATTTCTTCATGCATTTAATGCATTTTCTATTTTTTTTATCCATTTACGGCAGGAGACTGCCATTGGATGGCTGTTTTCAAAGTATCTCTCAACGACGTTCAGAGCTTTTTCCATGTATTGTTTAGCCTTTGGATAATCTTTTATATCGTAGTACAGGAGTGCGAGATTGTGACAGGTGGCAGCTGTTTCCGGATGGTCTGTGCCCAATGTCTGTTCCTCGATTTCAAGAGCCTGACGATAACAGACCAGTGCCTCTTCATTTTGCCCGAGGTCGTGGTAGATACCGGCCAGGTTGCCATAGCTTACAGCAGTATTAGGGTGTTCTTCGCCCAGCACTTTCTTCCTGATTTCGAGAGCTTTTTTGCAATAGATCAGTGCAGTCTCATAATCTGCCTCTTCACAGAGTATAGATGCAAGGTTATTGTACATGGTCGCTATGCTCGGGTGATTCTCTGAACCAAGTATTTTTATTTCGGATGCTATTGCTTTCTCGCAATAATAGCGGGCTTTATCATTTTTATGCAGCGTATGATAGAGAATGGAAATATTGTTATAGGAGGCTGCAGTATCCGGATGGGTTTCCCCCAATAGCTTTTCGTTAATTGCAAGAGCCTTCCGGCAATATTCTAAAGCTTCTTCATTCCGGTTCAGCGTCTGATAGAGCATAGAAATATTGTTGTAGGCAGCCGCAGTATCCGGATGGTCTTTGCCCAGGGTTTTGTCAATAATTGCAAAAGCTTTGCTGTAGGCCTCCAAAGCATCCTGATATCTGCCCATCGCTTTATACAGCATGCCGATGTTGTTGTAGTTTGCAGCAATATCCGGGTGTTCTTCACTAAGTACGTGCTCGTTAATGGCAAGAGCCTTTTTGTAGTATTCCAGAGCTTTATCATATTGTCCCTGTGACTGATACAGCATACCTAAGTTGTTGTAGGTTGCGGCTACATCTGAATGGTTTTTCCCTTTCACTTTTTCTTTAATAGAAAGCGCTTTTTGGTAATATTCCAAAGAATCCTCGAATCTGCCCAGATCATGGAATAAAGAAGCAAGATTACTGTAGGTATCTGCAGTTTCGGGATGCTCTATGCCCAGGGTTTCTTCTCTGATTGATAGAGACTTTTGATAATAATACAGAGCCTGATTATAGTTGCCTATAGCTTTATAGGACTCCGCGAGGTTGTTAAAGGATTCTGCAGTTAGCGGATGATTATTTCCCAAAGAAGCCAGGGCTGTCTTTGCGGCTTTTTTTGAAAAAAACAGTGCTGCATCATATTCACCGAGAAGACGATAGACTTCACTGATGCTGTTATACACAATGATAACAGAGGGATGTTCTTCTCCATAGACTTTTTTGCGAATGATCAGGGCGGCTCCGAGATAATCCAGTGCTTCCCTGTACTTGGCCTTTCTTTGCAACTGCTGAGCTGTATTAATGTATGAGACAGCTTCTGCCAGAAGAATTCTTTCCTCCTTTGAAAAATCAACAGAAATGTTTGTTTCAAGTAAGAAATGAGAAGCTGGTAAAGGAGAATTTATAATATTAGTAAAATCCTCGTTTAACTCGTAATTGCTATTGATAGATGATTCTGTCAGATCAATAGACAGATCCGTTTCGTCTTTGAATGGAAGCTTTAGTTTAATGAAAGAGTAAAAATCAATAGCGTTTCTGTTTAATCTGTCATTTGTGAAAGGAAGAATACAGAAAATAATATTTTCGTTCAGGCCCGACAGTATATCCCGGCTGAAATTGAGGCGTGCTATACTTTGGGAATCCAGAAGAAGACTGTCAAAATGGAGCAGAAAGTAAGCCCGCATTCCCGGATTGGAGTGAATCCATTCCATAATTCGTTTATAGGAAAAAGAATGCTCATCAACATGTGCGCAGTCAAAAATAGCAACTTCCGAATGAATGTTCCTGTAAACGACTTTTTCCTGCATTTTTTCGGAGGCAATCAGCAGAAAAAAACCCTCATCGGAATAATCCAGAATCCAACCAAGTTTATCATAAGACATCAGATTGTCTTCCGCAGGCTGGTTTTTATTCAAAAAATGAGCCATAGATTTATTCATATAGATCCTTTATTCATGGGCAGACGATTCTTCTGCAGGGACATCCGAAGTAAGTTGTCCGGTCTTTTGGAGAAAATCTTTGATGAGGGGATGAACGTTGTGCCACCTCTCTCTGTTGTATTCCATGACAACGTTAGCAGTCAGCATTTCCAGAAGTTTTTCCCTGTTTTCGATATTTCGCCTGTTTCCGTTAATGATGCTGATCAGGAACGGATAGTCCTTTACCTCAATGCGCCGGGTCAGGTCTGATTCCAGGTTGTCCAGTGCAATACTGGCATCTTCGATATTGATTACCGCAGCTTTTCGCCTCCTGGCTCTTGTTGACGCATCCCTGATTGCTGAAAAGAGGTCTCTCAGTGAACCACCGGTCTTTTCAATCATGAGATTGACTGCATCCTCTTCAAACAGGCTGGAGTCTGCACGTGACCAGACAATATTTTTTATCTTCTGGAAACCTTCTTCGCAAGGAGTATTATCTGCATACTGCAGTTCTATCATGGGAAGAGTTTTGTTGATAAAGTAACCGGTCAGCGTTCCAAAACGAGGATCATAGGACATTGAAATCGGGAAAGTATATATAACAGGAAAACTGAAATTAGGGAAACGCTGAATAATTAAC
>DFHP01000046.1:33550-54444 GCA_002371335.1 Eubacterium sp. UBA3720 | reverse complement strand
TGTCAAAAGTCCCTCGTTCAGAAAGTAAATACGCTGATCCGCAGAAGCATACTTTGACCGCTCATATATATTATGCTATATATAGGATATGAAAAAGACAGAAGTAAAAACATATGAATTAGATATCAGTAATCGCAATCTTCCTCCCGGCAGCCTGAATATTCTGTTCATTACGGATCTTCATGGAACCTGCAGAGAGAAAGATGCTGTCCGTAAGATACTGAAAGATATCAGCGGCATAAGACCTGATGTGATCCTGATCGGAGGAGATCTCATTGTCAGACGATATCCTGATACCTTTGCGAAAAGCGCCGCTTTTGCCGCAAAGCTGACATCATTCGCGCCTGTATACTATACATACGGAAATCATGAAAAAAAGTGCGGTAATCCATTATTCAGGAAATATACGGAAAAACTGCAAAGCTATGGAATATCCTTTCTTCTGAACAGGAATGTCCGCATAATGATCAACGGCGTTCCTGTGCGTATATTCGGTTATGATCTGGATCTTCCCTATTATCAGAAGATAAGACATCAGGATCTGCCTGTGAGTGATATATATGAAAAGCTGGGAAAGCCAGACGATCGATGCATTAATATCCTGCTTGCCCATCATCCGCGTTTTCATGAACAGTATATCCAATGGGGAGCCGATCTTACATTGTGCGGACACTATCACGGCGGAGTCATGCGGCTTGGAGGGAACAGGGGATTAATAAGTCCTGATTTCAGACTTTTTCCGGATGATTCTTACGGCGAAATAGAAAATAACGGAAAGCATGTGATCATAAGTTCAGGGGCGGGAGAACATACAGTTCCTTTCAGGATCTTCAACCCCAGAGAAATCGTTCAGGTGCGGATCAATGTAAGAGACGACACTTCCTGCAGAAGACAGGATGTTCAGCAGGATTTTAATATTTGATTCGGAGATAATATGGCTATTGACGTAAAACTTAATGTATTTGAAGGACCGCTGGATCTCCTCCTTCATTTGATTGATAAAAACAAAATAGACATCTATGACATCCCCATCTCGGAAATCACTGACCAGTATCTGGAATATGTGGAGATGATGGAAAAGGAAGATATGGAAGTCATGAGCGAATTCATGGTCATGGCAGCTACTCTCATCGACATCAAATGCCGTATGCTTCTCCCGAAGGAGGAAGATGAAAAGGGCGAAGAGATCGATCCCCGGGAAGAACTTGTCCGACAGCTTCTGGAATATAAAGAATACAAATATATGGCCGGAAGACTGCGGATAAAAATGGACGAAGCGGGAGAAGTTGCAGTCCGCGGACAGCAGCTTCCAAAAGAGGTTATGTCATATGTACCTCCGGTCGACCTTGACGAGATGCTCAAGGATCTGTCTTTTGACCGGCTGAAAGATGTCTTTCAGTTTGTACTGCAGCGTCAGGAAGATAAGATCGATCCTGTCAGGAGCAGATTCGGACATATCGAAAAGGAGGAAGTCGCGCTTCCGGAGAAAATGACATTTGTCCGAAACTATGCCAGAAAAAACAAACACTTTTCATTTCGCAGACTTTTGGAAAAACAGCACAGCAAAATGCAAACCATTGTCACGTTTCTGGCCGTGCTTGAACTGATGAAAACCGGAAAGATAGCGATTTCGCAGAAAGAAATATTCGGAGACATAGAAATCGATTCTCTTGAATATGCAGGAGAGGATGTTCCGGAAAAGGAGAACAAAAATGGATGAGAATATTGAGAAAAAGATCATAAATGACGGAGCTCCCGGGGAAATCGAAACAGATCAGATAACGCCGGAGGGAACTCTTGAGGCAGTGCTTTTTTCTCTCGGAGAACCGGTAGAACTGAAAAAACTTGCTTCCGTAACCGGGAAAACTCCCGAAGAAACCAGAAAGTGCCTGGAAAAACTGGCTGCAAGATATCAGGATCCTTCCTCGGGCATCATGCTTCTCCGACTGGAATCCTCATATCAGCTTTGTACGAAAAAACAATACTTTGAGACTCTTGTGGAAGTGGCCAGACAGCCCCGCAAACCACACCTTACGGATGTTGTCATTGAAACCCTTTCCATTATCGCATATAAGCAGCCGGTCACAAAGGCAGAAATAGAACAGATAAGAGGAGTAAAATCCGACCATGCAATCAATAAACTTATGGAATACGGACTTGTAAAGGAGCTGGGGCGTCTTGACGCAGCCGGAAGACCGATCCTTTTTGGCACGACCGATGTATTTCTGAGGTATATGGGACTGGATTCCACCGAATCTCTTCCCCGGATGAGCGTAGTTCAGGAGGAAGACTTCAGGGCAGAAGCTGAAGCTGAAATGAATGAACGGATAAAAGTTGATGTTTGAGTTTAATGCAGGGTATATATGATACATATCTTTATATGTCCAGGATACGGATATTTTCCGCATGTCATTTAAACAGCCTTGATCATGAAAAACAACATTCAGAAAGTTTTTTTCATGATCAAGGCTGTTCTTAGAATATAAAGAAAGATATCGTATCAGAAAATACCCCCATATTTTTATGCCTCGTTTTATATAAAATGCTCAAAACAGTTGAAAAAAAATTATAAAGCAAGTATTATAAACAATAGGAATTTATGTTTATTTTATAAATTTAGTACAATGGAGGTAAAAGTATGAGCAGCAATGTAGTAAGTCCAGCCAGAGCTCGGATCGAGGCTCTTCTGGATCCCTGCAGTTTTGTTGAGATCGGCGCGGCGGTCACCGCCAGAAATACCGATTTCAATCTGTCTGAAAAAAAGGCACCTTCAGACGGTGTCATCACAGGATATGGTCTTGTAGATGGCAGCATGGTATATGTATACAGCCAGGACAGTTCTGTACTGAACGGAACGATTGGTGAAATGCATGCCGGAAAAATCGTCCGCCTTTACGATATGGCTGTCAAGATGGGCGCTCCTGTGATCGGCCTGATCGACTGTGCCGGCCTTCGCCTTGAAGAAGCGGCAGATGGTCTGAATGCTTTTGGCCAGATCTATATGGCTATGAGCAATGCATCGGGCGTGATCCCGGTGATTTCGGGAATCTTCGGCAAATGCGGAGGAGGAATGGCAGTCATCGCAGCTCTTTCCGATTTCACATTCATGGAAGACTCCAAAGCTGAGCTTTTCGTTAATTCACCGAACGCTCTTGAAGGAAACCGTGAGGACAAGTGTGATACCGCGTCAGCCGGATATCAGAGTGAGAATACCGGAATTGTTTCGTCCGTAGGTTCCGAAGATGAGATCCTCGGCGCTATGAGAGAACTCATTGCGGTTCTTCCGGCAAATAACGAAGACGATATGTCTTATGTTGATACAGAAGATGATCTTAACCGCGTGATCAGCGATGCTGCCGACTGTTATGAAGATCCTGCGCTTCTTCTTCCGCGGATCAGTGATAACGCCGTATGTGTAGAGACAAAAGCTGCCTATGGTAAAGACATGGTTACGGCATTTATCAAACTTAACGGAATTACTGTAGGTGCTGTAGCAAACCGCAGTGTTCTGTATGATGAAGAGGGTAATGCCGCCGAGAAATTTGACGGCGAGGTAACAGCAAAAGGCGCAGAAAAGGCTGCAGAGTTTGTTAAATTCTGCGACGCATTCTCCATTCCTGTTGTTACATTTTCCAATATCAGAAGCTTTAAAGCTACCAAGTGCTCTGAGAACAATATCGCAAAAGCGGCTGCTGAGCTTGCTTACGCATTTACAAACGCTACAACTCCAAAAATCAATGTGATCACGGGAGAGGTATTCGGAAGCGCAGGTCTTATCATGAACAGCAAATCTGTCGGTGCAGATCTTGTGTATGCATGGGAAGGCGCTAAATTCGGCATGATGGATGCTCTTGCAGCAGCCAAGATCATGTATGACGGAAAAGACGGTGATGTGGTAAAGGAAAAAGCTGCAGAGTATGACGCCCTTCAGAACAGTGTTGACGCGGCTGCGGCAAGAGGCTATGTAGATACGATCATCGATCCGTCCGAAACACGTAAATATCTGATCGGTGCTGTCGAGATGCTTTTCACAAAAAGGGAGTTTCGTCCGAATAAGAAGCATGGCACAATTTAAGTGAGGTGATGATTATGAAAAAAATTAGATTCAGATTTGCCTCTCTTCTTGTCATCGCTATGGTCTTTACAATGATGCTTACATCTGTCAGCGTATATGCCGAAATATCTGAAGATATCAAGACGGCGCTGAAGGAAAGCGCTTCTTCAACACTCGAGGAGATTTTTACATACGACGATGACACCATCGCCCAGCTTCAGAAGGAAGACGGCGTTGCGAGCGTCGTAGGAGACGCACTTGCCGAGAACCTGCCTATAGTAGGCGGATTCAAGAACATCAAGGATATTTCCGTTGATGATTCCGACGATGAAGCTATCATCGTAAACGCCGAGGCGGCTTTTGAGAAATACGATTCTGATATCGTGATGTACTTTGACACAAAGACTTATTCAATGACGAATTTTGAGATGAACGTCGATTACTCTCTGGGTGAAAAGATGGTTCAGGCTGCTCAGAATACTGTAGTCGGTCTCGGAATCGTATTTATAGTTCTTTTCTTCCTGATGTTCGTGATCTCTCTTTTCAAATATGTAAATGTGCTGGATCCGGAAAACAAGAAGAAACAGGAAGCGAAATCTGCACCGGCACCGAAGCCGGTTCCTGCTGTTCAGCCTGTGGCTGCCGCAGATGATGATAGTGAAGATGAAATCGCAGCTGTTATTGCAGCAGCAATCGCAGCAGCTCAGGCGGAAGCTCCGTCTGATACAGAATATGTGGTTCGTTCCGTAAGAAGAACAGGAACAGCCAGAAGATGGAAAAGAGGCTAGGAGGAGATAATAAAATGAAAAACTATACAATTACGGTAAATGGTAAAGTATATGATGTAACAGTTGAAGAAGGCGCTTCAGCCGGAGTACAGACAGCAGCTCCTGCAGCAGCTCCGAAGGCCGCACCTGCAGCAGCTCCGAAGGCTGCCCCGAAAGCTGCTCCAGCAGCAGGATCCGCAGGCGGCGTTAAGGTAGAGTCTTCTGTACCGGGAAAGATCCTGAAAATAGAAGTATCCGCAGGTGACGCAGTTAAATCAGGTGATAATGTACTGATCATGGAAGCTATGAAGATGGAGATCCCGGTCGTTGCTCCGCAGGACGGAACGATCGCATCTGTTAATGTTTCCGTTGGTGATGCAGTTGAGGCCGGTGACGTACTCGCAACAATGAACTGATTTGAGGCGTAACTGTTTCTGGTTTTAATCAACGGAGGTTAAAAAATGTCTAGTATTACTGAAACATTGATGAACCTTGTTCAGCAGACTGCGTTCTGTAATATTTCCGTTGGCAATTATCTTATGATCATCGTTGCCTTCGTATTTTTATATCTCGCAATCAGACATGGGTTCGAACCACTTCTGCTGGTCCCGATCGCTTTCGGTATGCTGCTGGTAAATATCTATCCTGATATTATGGCAGATCCTTATACAGATGCGGCCGGAATCGAGCACGCCGGTGGACTTTTACATTATTTCTTCACTCTTGACGAGTGGAGTATCCTTCCGTCGCTTATCTTCATGGGCGTCGGCGCGATGACTGACTTTGGTCCGCTGATCGCAAACCCGATCAGCTTTATTATGGGCGCTGCAGCGCAGCTTGGTATCTACCTTGCTTATTTCTTCGCGATCCTTCTGGGATTCAACGGAAAAGCAGCTGCAGCTATCTCCATCATCGGAGGCGCGGACGGTCCTACATCCATCTTCCTTTGCGGAAAACTCGGACAGACGGGACTTATGGGACCTATCGCAGTTGCGGCATATTCTTACATGTCCCTGGTACCGATCATTCAGCCGCCTGTAATGAAGCTTCTGACGACAGAAAAAGAGCGGAAGATAAAAATGTCTCAGCTTCGTCCGGTATCAAAACTGGAAAAGATCCTTTTCCCGATCGTTATCACTACAGTTGTCTGCCTGATCCTTCCATCTACGGCTCCGCTTGTAGGTATGCTGATGCTCGGAAACCTGTTCCGTGAGTCAGGCGTTGTTAAACAGCTGACAGAGACAGCTTCCAACGCAATGATGTACATCGTAGTTATCCTGCTTGGAACTTCCGTAGGCGCAACGACAAGCGCAGAGGCTTTCCTCAATGTAACGACACTGAAGATCGTAGCTCTGGGTCTGGTAGCTTTTGTATTCGGTACAGCCGGAGGTACTCTGCTCGGAAAACTGTTAAACAAAATGACAGGCGGAAAGATCAATCCGTTGATCGGATCTGCCGGTGTATCCGCCGTACCTATGGCAGCGCGGGTTTCTCAGAAGGTGGGTTCTGAGGCCGATCCTACAAACTTCCTTCTGATGCACGCGATGGGACCAAACGTAGCCGGCGTTATCGGTACAGCTGTTGCTGCCGGTACATTCATGGCTATTTTCGGAGTCTGACCGTCGTGTAAGAAATTAATTAATATGTTGAAATTAATGGAGGTTAAAAATGGCTGATACTACAAAAAAGCCTGTTAAAATTATGGAGACCATTCTTCGTGACGCGCATCAGTCTCTGATCGCCACGAGAATGCCTACAGAAGTCATGCTTCCGATCGTAGACAAAATGGACAAGGTCGGATATAACGCAGTAGAGTGCTGGGGCGGAGCAACATTTGATTCATGTCTTCGTTTCCTGAAAGAAGATCCATGGGAGAGACTCAGAAAGCTTCGTGACGGTTTTAAGAACACCAGGCTTCAGATGCTTTTCCGCGGACAGAATATCCTGGGCTATAAACCATATTCAGATGACGTTGTAGAATACTTTGTACAGAAATCCGTTGCAAACGGAATCGATATTATTCGTATTTTTGACTGTCTTAACGACCTTCGTAATCTGAAAACATGTATCGATGCTTCAAACAAAGAAGGCGGACATGCACAGGTAGCGCTTTCCTATACACTCGGAGATGCTTATACACTTGATTACTGGATGAACAAAGCAAAAATGATCGAAGAGATGGGCGCACAGTCTATCTGTATAAAGGATATGGCAGGTCTTCTCGTTCCTACAGCTGCCACAGAGCTCGTAACAGCTCTCAAGAGCGCTACAGATCTTCCGATCGAGCTTCATACGCATTACACTTCCGGTGTTGCTTCCATGACATACATGAAAGCAGTAGAAGCAGGCGTTGATATCATTGATACTGCTATTTCACCTCTGGCTCTCGGCACATCTCAGCCGTCTACAGAGGTTATGGTAAAGGCATTCGAGGGAACGCCGTACGATACGGGTCTTGACATGAATCTGCTGTCTGAGATCGCTGATTACTTCCGTCCATACAGAGATGAGTGCCTTGAGAACGGACTTCTGAATCCGAAGAACCTTGGCGTAAACATCAAGACGCTTCTTTATCAGGTACCGGGCGGTATGCTTTCAAACCTGACAAGCCAGCTTGCTGAGCAGCATGCGGAAGATAAGTTCTACGAGGTTCTGGAAGAGGTTCCGCGCGTTCGTCATGACCTTGGCGATATCCCGCTTGTTACGCCTTCTTCACAGATCGTTGGAACACAGGCCGTATTCAATGTAATCTTCGGAGAGAGATACAAAATGCTCACAACCGAAACAAAAGATATCCTTCTCGGAAAATACGGTACGACTACAAATCCTGTAAACAAAGAGCTTCAGGAGAGAGCTGTAAAAGAGACAGGCATCCAGCCGATCACATACAGATATGCTGATGATGTAGAGCCTCAGCTTGAGAAGTTCGAAAAAGAAATTGCCGCTTATAAGCAGCAGGATGAAGACGTACTTAGCTACGCACTGTTCCCGCAGGTGGCTATGGACTTCTTCAAATACAGAGACGCACAGCAGTCTAAGGTAGATGCAGCAAAAGCAGATACCGAAAACAAGGCGTATCCTGTATAATGCATAAGCCGGGTCGCAGGTTTGCGTGACCGGGATAAACAGAGTATTAAGAAAGGGCCGTCGAATCAATTGATTCGGCGGCCCTTTTTGGTTTATTAGGGGAATCCATGTTCTCCTTCTTGCTCCGTTTCCCTCGCTGCGCTCAGTCCAAAAGTCGCTGCGAAGGAGAACATGGATTCCTTCTCTGTTTCCCTCGCTGCGCTCAGTCCAAAAGTCGCTGCGAAGGAGAACATGGATTCCTTCTCTGTTTCCTTCGCTTCGCTGAGTCCAAAAGTCGCTGCGAAGGAGAAAAATGCTCAGGCTGCGAGCTCGTTCCTTTTGTTCAGGATCCAGGATTTTGCCTGTATAAATTTCATGTTAAGGAAGTTGATAAGCATTGTCAGGTATCTGAAGAACGGCTCCGTGACCACGGCAAATACCACAAACAGCATTATACATCTGATAGACATTCCTGTGATCTGGAAAAGGTCTTTCAGGAAGATCATACATATGAACAGGCATACCATACATGCTATCCAGATAACCCATTTGTATTTATCCATAGGCTTGCTGATCTGGTACAGGATCATAAAACCTACAATTGCAAGCAGGATAGTGGAAGCGGTTGAAATATCGATTGAACTTACATCAAATGTTTCTCCGAAGATTACAAGCGCTCCGACGACAAAAGCATCTGTCAGACCTGCAGGCAATGCTTTGAGGAGAATATTCGAGATAAAGTTTCCCTTGATCAGATTTCTGTTTGGAAGCTGTGAGAGAAGGAATGCCGGTATACCGATCGTAAACATACTGATCAATGAGATCTGCGAAGGTTTCAAAGGATATTGCAGACTGAAGAATATCGCAAGAAGCGAGATCAGCAGTGAGAAAATATTCTTTACCAAAAACAGACTTCCCGAACGTTCCATATTGTTAACTACCTGACGTCCTTCCATGACTACATCCGGCATTCTCGAAAAATCTGATTCCAGAAGTACCAGCTGCGAAGCCTGTGCCGCAGCATCGCTGCCTGATGCCATTGCTATCGAACAATCCGCCTGCTTCAGGGCCAGTACGTCATTGACTCCGTCGCCGGTCATGGCTACAGTCTTTCCTGCTTTCTTCAGTGCCCGTACAAAAGTACGTTTCTGGTCAGGAGTCACACGACCAAAAACATTGTATTTCAATACAGCTTTATAGATGTCCTCGTCAGTTTCCAGAGTCGTCGCATCCACATAGTTATCCGCGCCTTCAATCCCCGCCTGTCTGGCAATCTCTGAAACGGTTACCGGATTATCGCCGGATATTACTTTGATCTCAACACCCTGTTTCTCGAAGAATCGGAAGGTTTCCGGAGCGTCTTTTCTTATGGGGTTTGAGAGAAGGATCAGGCAGTAGGCTGTTACCTTTCCCTGCAATTCTTTTCCATCGGGAGTTTCACTGCATTTGCCGAAAAGAAGTACACGGAACCCTTTACCGCTGTATTCCTCAATGGTGGATTTATACAATTCATACTGCCTTCTTAAAACAAATTCAGGCGCGCCCAGAACGTATGAGCCTCCGGGGAATGTTACGCTGCTGTATTTATAAGCAGAAGAGAAGCTGGTGACGGATACTGCCTCAAGACCTCCCGGATTTTTGAAAAATCTCTGCATCGCGTCCATTGTGATATTATCATTTGACTGTGCCAGCGCAAAATCACTCAGCAATGCCTCAAGTGTATCCTTCTGTGACGTAGGACAGTCCGGTAACGTGACAAAAGAATCCACACGCATGTTTCCTTCTGTGATCGTTCCTGTTTTATCTACACAGAGTACGTCAACACGTGCAAGCGTTTCGATACATTTCATATCGTGTACCAGAACTTTTTTCATTCCCAGACGGACAGAGCTTACTGCCAGAGTTACGCTGGCCAGAAGGAACAGACCCTCCGGGATCATTCCGATCACGGCCGCGACCATAGATGTAATACTGTCCCTGAAAGATGCACCCTGCTGATAGAACTGCTGCCAGAAGAGTATAACTCCGATCGGGATGATCAGAATGCCGGCAAGCATGACCAGATGATTCAGAGACCGTATCATTTCCGACTGTTCGCCTTCTCTTGAAGCCTTTGCCTGTATCGTCAGTTTTGAAATATATGAATCAGGTCCAACCTTATCAAGACGGGCATAGCAGTTACCCGAGACAATATAGCTTCCTGACATTAACTCGTCGCCCGGTTTTTTTATGATCTCATCGGATTCACCGGTAAGCAGAGATTCATTTACGGAAACCTCACCGTTCATGATAACCGCGTCAGCGGGGATCTGATTGCCGGCCCCGAAAATAACGATGTCATCCAGCACAAGGCTCTCTGAAGGGACGAGACGTACGCGTCCGGACCTTACGACCTTTGTTTTTGGCGCGTTAAGAACCGATAATTCCTCGAGAGTTTTTTTCGCGCGAAGCTCCTGGACTATACCGATCAGCGTGTTTGCGATAATGACCGGAAGAAATGTAAGATCCCGGAAGGATCCGGCTATGATAAGAAGGACAGTGATCAGAAAAAACACCAGGTTAAAGTATGTAAAGACATTGCTTTGAATGATTTCCTTTGTGCTTTTCGCAGGAGGGTCGACTGCGTAATTATCCCAGCCGTTATCCCGGTATTCCTGGACCTGCTCTTTGGTCAGGCCTTCCCGTATATCCGGCTTATACCGGGTCATTTTTGATTTCGGAAGTTTAAATTCTTCTTCACCGCTAATTTTCATATGTACCTCTTTATATAGTATAATTACCAACTAAAACTACCCGCTTCATGATTAAACTGTTCAAAAATGATATGCGGAAAGTTTTTATTAATTACTGCTGAACCTGTTTCAAACCAAATAAAGAAGGAGCCGCCATGAGAGAGTAGTTCGTATAATAGACGACAAATCCGGGTCTGGCGCTGTTAGGTTTACGAAGATTCCTGCGGATCGTATAGTCGATCTCTACCTTCGGCGCCATTCTTCCCCTGGAATAATAGGCCGCAAGTCCTGCCGCTTCTTCAAATACTTTGTCAGGTAGTTCTTTCCCGCCTGTCTTTACGATCACATGTGAACCGGGCATGTTTTTTGCGTGGAACCACCAGTCATCCGGTCCTGCAATATGAAACGAAACTTCCTCGTTCTGGTAATTGTTTTTTCCCACATAAATGTCAAATCCATCCGATGAGATGAAATGAAGGGGAAGTGACGCTTCGCCTTTTTTCTTTCTTTCTGCTTTATGACGCAGATATCCAAAATCCATAAGCTCTTTTCTGATCTGCTCAAGGTCGGATTCTGTCTCGGCCAGTTCCAGAGAGGTGCTTATGCTTTCCAGATGGATAACATCTTTTTCCGTCATTTCTATTCTTTTTGTCAGATCCTCCGCCGTTCTTTTCAGCTTGTTATATCTGGCAAAATATCTTTTCGCATTATCGGAAGGAGAGTAGAGCGGGTCAAGCGGAACCGTGATCGGCTCGTTTGTATAATAATTGACCGTCTCCAGCTGTTTATCCCCTTTTACCAGAGAATAACCATATGTATTCAGGAGTTCTCCGTATATCCGGTATTTATCTTTCTTTTCCGTATCCTTAAGCTGTTTTTTCTGAAGCGATAGTTTTTTTACATTTCTTTCCAGAAGAGTAGAAACGTTCTTTCTCAGATCAACAGATTTCTGCCGGATCCGTGAGATCTTTTCCTTCTGCTCATAATAATCCCGGATCAGAAGAGAAACAGAATCATAATGTCTTACTTCAAGATCCTGCAGATGCTCCATCTCCATGACGCTGAATTCGACCGGTACATGATCCTTAAGATAAATAACAGGATCATATTTTTTTTCTTTTATATCTTCCATCATTCTGAGGAAAGTATGATAAAGATGCTGTCTTTCAAGAGTGGAAAGCCCTTCTGTCGGAAGACCGCCGTCGATGGACGCACGGAAACAGATCTCCTCCGCCGCCGGAGATGATATACCGGTAAGAGAAGAACTGATGGCTTTGGCTGTGGAAGCCGGTCTTTCAAATATCTTCCTATTAAATTCATTTTCAGAGATGGATAATGGATCCAGTTTGTTCTGGGTCTCGGGAATAAAATATTTGCGGCCGGGAAGGACCTCCCGCACAGAACTGACATTGAAAGATATATGTTTGATCGCGTCTACGATAGTATTCTCTTCATTGACCAGAATGATATTGCTGTATTTTCCCATCAGCTCTACGACCAGACGTTCATGACGAATGTCGCCCATCTCATCATGATGTTCAATTTCGAGCTGAAGGATCCTTTCCAGACCGGGCTGGGATACAGCAGTGATCAGACCTCCTCCTGCATGTTTTCTGAGCAGCATACAGAAGTTTGGCGCGTTCATTGGCGAAGGTTTGTTAGTATCCCTCAGATATGCCAGCGGACAGGAAGCACTGGCCGAGATCAGGAGACGATATGTTTTGCTGTTGTTCTTTATCGTTAAAAGCAGTTCATCCTGTTCCGGCTGGGCTATTTTTGCAATACGTCCGCCGCATAATGCATGGTCCAGTTCATTTCTGATACATGAAACTGTAATTCCGTCAAAAGACATAAAAATCTCCTTTCGTTTATGGATTATTATAGCAGAAAAAAAGGATTTGACTAGAGTTTTTACTTGAATTATAATAATGCAGTATGTACATATGATGGTAAGGTAGACCTTTTTGTTCATTCTTTTCATATGCTGGCATACCTCATTTCGGTATTATTTACCGATGCGGCACAGTGATCACGCCGGTATCTGCCGGCACCACCTTTGCTTTCAGAGAAAGAGGGACGAAAAGAGGGACGAAAAGAGGGACGAAAAGAGGGACGATATGGTTTACAGTATGACCGGCTTTGGAAGAGCCGAATATCAGGATGAAGAAAAAAAGATCACAGTAGAAATGAAATCCGTTAATCATCGTTATCTTGATTTTAATTTCAAGATGCCGAAAAAATTCATGATCCTGGATCCTTTCATCCGTTCCGTCTTAAAAGACTATATAAAACGCGGAAAGACCGATGTTTTCATTACATACGAGAACTACAGTGAAAAAAGCAGCAGCCTTAAATATAATGAGGACATAGCGGCACAGTATCTGAAATACGCCGAACAGATGAAAGATAAATTCGGTCTGCCCAACGATATTTCGGTTTCCAGACTTCTTCGCTTTCCGGACGTTATCACTTCAGAGGATTCACGGACTGATGAGGAGGAACTGAAACGAGAGATCGAGTCTGTTCTGAGAGAATGCGCAGTCAGATTCCAGAAGGCACGTGAGATCGAAGGAATGAACCTGCAGAAAGACCTTCTTTCAAAACTGGACGCTATGGAATTGTGCGTAGGAAAGATCCAGGAGCGAGAGCCTCAGATCATGGAAGAGTACAGAAACCGTCTTCGTGCAAAGACCGCCGAGCTCCTTTCGGAATCCGGTCTGGATGAAGGCAGGATCGCCGCGGAAGTAGTGATCTATGCAGACAAGATCTGCAAGGACGAAGAGACCGTAAGGCTTCTGAGTCATATTAGAAGCATGAAAAAAGAGCTGACTTCAGGAGGCGCAGTCGGAAGGAAACTGGATTTCATCGCTCAGGAAATGAATCGCGAAGCAAATACGATCCTTTCCAAATCCAATGACCTTGGCACGTCTGATCTGGGTATCGAGTTAAAAACAGAAATAGAAAAGATCAGAGAACAGATTCAGAATATTGAATAAGGAGAGTTTCTTTGCTAATTAATATAGGATTCGGAAACGCTGTTAACTCTGCGAAGATCATGGCCGTGATCAGCCCGCTCTCGGCGCCTGCCAAACGCATGATCACATCCGCGAAGGAAACAGGAAAGTTCATTGACGCCACTCAGGGGCGTAAGACAAAGGCTGTAATAGTACTTGATAATGACAGCATCCTCCTTTCGGCATTACAGCCCGAAACGATCACAAAAAGATTTAATGAATACGGTATCGCTCCGGAACGTATTTCAGAAGAGGAGGTCGACTGATATGTCAAGAGGAATCATTACGGTCTTGTCAGGCTTTGCCGGAACAGGAAAGGGCACTGTAGTAAGAGAATTATTAAAAAGACACTCGGAATATGCACTTTCTGTTTCAGCCACCACCCGCTCTCCAAGAGAAGGAGAGCAGGAAGGGGTATCCTATTTTTTCAAAACAAAAAAAGAATTCGAAGAAATGATCCGAAATGATCAGCTTCTGGAATATGCTCAATACGTAGACAATTACTACGGCACTCCGCTGGCATATGTAAATGAGCAGCTTGAAGCCGGAAAAAACGTTCTTCTGGAGATAGAGATCCAGGGAGCGCTTCAGATAAAAGAAAAATATCCCGAGACAGTACTTGTCTTTCTGACTCCGCCCAGTCTGGAAGAGCTGGAAAGACGTCTTACAGGCAGAGGCACCGAGACACCGGAAATAATCCGGGAACGTCTTAAGAGAGCCGCCGAAGAGTCCAGAGGTATGGAAAAATACGATTATATTCTCGTAAATGACGATCTGGATACCTGCGTTGAACAGTTTCACCACATTATTGAAACTGTGCGCTGTGAAGCTTCACGCAACAGCGACCGCATTACACAGATCCAGAAGAGTCTCGCAGAAAAATATGGTAATTAATTACAGGAGGAAATGAAACATGATGATGCATCCATCTTATAAGGAAATGATCACGAAGATCAACAAGGATCAGGATATTGACGAGGCGCCGTTAGTAACCAGCCGATATTCTATCGTAATAGCCGCAGCGAAGAGAGCCCGCCAGCTTATTGCCGGTGAAGAACCGTATATCACCGGAATGGAAGGCGAGAAACCGCTTTCAGTCGCTGTACAGGAGATCTACGAAGGAAAGGTTCATATCCTCCGTGATGATGAGCAGACAGAAAATGCGAAAATTGCCGAATCTATCGCAGATATGGAAGATTGATATATGCCGATGAAAGTTTTTTTTATTTCACTTGGCTGTGATAAGAATCTGGTTGATTCGGAGAGAATGCTTGGAAGTCTTGCAGGCAAAGGTTATGTCGTGACAGATTCTGAAGATGAAGCGGACGTTATCGTGATCAACACCTGCTGTTTCATTGATAAAGCCAAGGAGGAGAGTATAGAAAATATCCTCGAAATGGCCCGGTATAAGACAGAAGGCAGATGTAAGGCCCTGATCGTCGCCGGCTGTATGGCTGAAAGATACCGGCAGGAGATCCTTGATGAGATCCCGGAGGTGGATGCCATAGTCGGCACGGGAAGCTTCCACCGCATCGAAGACGCAGTAGAAGCTGCTGTTTCGGGAAACAAAAATATTCTCATAGATGAGCTGAACGAACAGTCCGCCTCTGCCGTATCCGAGCCGCAGAGAATGATGACCACAGGCGGTCATTATGAATACCTTAAGATCGCTGAAGGATGCGATAAACACTGTACATATTGCATAATTCCAAAACTCCGCGGAAAATACTACAGTGTTCCGATGGAAAAGATCCTCTCCGAAGCAGAGTATTTCGCCCGGCAGGGAGTAAAGGAACTTATTCTGGTAGCGGAAGAGACGACACTTTACGGCGTCGACCTTTACGGCAGAAAATCCCTTCATCTTCTGATAAAAGGTCTGTGCCGCATACCGGAAATTGAATGGATCCGTATACTTTACTGTTATCCTGAGGAGATATATCCGCAGCTGATCCAGGTGATAAAAGAAGAACCGAAAGTATGCCATTATCTGGATATGCCGATCCAGCATATCAATGATGATATACTGAAAAGGATGGGCCGCAGGACCACGAAGCAGGAGCTTATTGATACCATCCGCAGGCTCAGAAAGGAAATTCCCGATATTGCGCTCCGAACATCTCTGATCACAGGTTTTCCCGGAGAGACAGAAGAACAGCATCGTGAATTAATGGATTTTGTCAGAGAGACCCGCTTCGACCGGCTCGGAGTATTCACTTACTCACAGGAAGAAGATACTCCTGCAGCACTGCTGCCTGATCAGATCGACGATGATGTAAAGGTGCGCAGACAGAATGAGATTCTTGCGCTGCAGCAGGAAATATCATATGAGAACGGCCGGGACAGGATCGGGCAGGTCATGGATGTCCATATTGAAGGATATATGTCCGATGAGGATTCATATGTGGGCAGGACATATGCTGACACGCCCGGCGTTGACGGATACTTTTTCATAGAGACAGATGAGGTGCTTCATTCAGGCGATATGGTAAAAGCCAAAGTCACCGGAGCCATGGAGTACGATCTGATAGGCAAACTGGAAGGAGATTTTAATAATGAATTTACCGAATAAGCTGACTATACTCAGAATGATAATGATTCCGTTTTTTGTGATCGCAATGCATCTCCCGATAAGTAGCGGACGCTACATTGCTCTTGTGATCTTCATCGCGGCAAGTCTTACAGATACAGCGGACGGTTATATCGCGAGAAAATATGATCTGATAACAGATTTCGGAAAATTTATGGATCCGCTTGCAGATAAACTGCTTGTATGCTCTGCAATGATCTGCCTTATCGATACAAATGAACTTCCCTCGTGGATAGTCATTATAATTATCGCCAGAGAATTTATCATCAGCGGTTTCAGACTGGTGGCTGCAGACAACGGCATCGTCATAGCCGCAAGCATATGGGGCAAGATCAAAACCATAACACAGATGGTCATGATCATTTTTATCCTGCTGAACTTCAAAGGTTCTGCCGCGTATGTGATCGAACAGGCTCTGATCTATGCCGCTCTGGTGCTGACAGTCGTTTCTCTTGTCGACTATATCATTAAAAACAAAGCCGTTCTCGGAACCGACAGATAACACAGCTTAATTGATAAAGAGGAGACATTATGTTTAAAATCAATGAAAATTATATGCGTCTTCAGGGAAGTTATCTTTTCTCAACGATCGCAAAAAAAGTATCTGCCTACAGTGAGGCTAATCCTGACGCAAACATTATCCGTCTGGGCATAGGCGACGTAACGCAGCCTATCGCTCCTTCGATCATCAAAGCCATGCACAGCGCAGTAGATGAAATGGCAGACGCGGAGACTTTCCACGGCTATGCTCCGGATCTGGGTTACGATTTCCTTCGCTCCGCCATCGCCGCAGAATATAAGTCACGGGGATGCGATATCTCCGCAAATGATATTTTTGTATCTGATGGCGCAAAATGTGATTCCGGCAATATCCAGGAGATCTTCAGTGCCGACAGCAGGATCGCCGTATGTGATCCTGTTTACCCTGTATATGTAGATTCAAACGTCATGGCCGGAAGATCCGGAGAATGGGATCCTGAAAAGGGCTGCTACAAAAATATCATTTATATGCCTTGTACCGAAGAAAACGCCTTTGCGCCGGAATTTCCAAAAGAAGATCCGGACGTGATCTATCTTTGTTATCCAAACAATCCTACCGGAGCTGCCATCACAAAACCGGCTCTGCAGGAATGGGTAGATTATGCAAACAGAATAGGCGCAGTTATCCTTTACGATGCGGCTTACGAGGCGTATATCACAGAAGAAAATGTACCTCACTCCATCTATGAGTGTGAAGATGCAAAGACATGTGCTATCGAGATCCGCAGTTTCTCCAAGAACGCAGGCTTTACAGGCGTGCGTCTCGGATTCACGGTTGTGCCGGCAGAGCTGAAATCAGACGGCGTAGCACTTCGCGATCTCTGGGCCAGAAGACACGGAACGAAGTATAACGGAGCTCCATATATTATCCAGAAAGCCGGAGCAGCTGTTTTTTCACCTGAAGGCCAGGCTGAGATCAAAGCTCAGGTCGGTTACTACATGAATAACGCAAAATATATTTACAACGGTCTGAAAGAAGCCGGCTATACAGTCTATGGCGGCGTAAATGCTCCGTACATCTGGCTTAAGACTCCTGATCAGATGACTTCCTGGGATTTCTTTGATTATCTCCTTGAGGAGCTCAACATCGTAGGAACACCCGGATCAGGATTCGGCGCCGCAGGCGAGGGATTTTTCAGGCTGACCGCATTCGGAACATTTGAGAAAACAAAAGAAGCGATCGACCGTATCACAAAACACTGATCCATTACCGTTTATCAATAGTAAAAACTTCCCGCTTATTCAGAAATGACGTGTGGGAAGTTTTAGTCAATAATGATCCACAGGAGAAATATCATGTCAAAAATTGAGATGAAAACACCACTTGTCGAGATGGATGGCGATGAGATGACCCGAATAATCTGGCAGATACTTAAAGACGAGCTCATCTATCCTTTTATCGATTTAAAAAGCGAGTACTATGACCTCGGTCTGAAGCATCGTGATGAAACAAACGATCAGGTAACGATCGATGCCTCCAACGCCACAAAAAAATACGGCGTTGCTGTAAAATGCGCAACGATTACGCCGAATGCCGCAAGGGTCAAAGAATATAACCTGAAAAAAATGTATAAGAGTCCTAACGGAACCATCCGTGCTATTCTTGACGGAACTGTTTTCCGTACTCCCATACAGGTAAAAGGAATTACGCCTACCGTCAGAACATGGAAAAAACCCCTGACGATCGCGAGACACGCATACGGAGACGTATATCGCAACGTGGAAATGCAGATAGACAGGCCCGGTAAAGTAACCATGACCTTTACGCCGGATGACGGTTCTGAAAAAAAGACTGTCACAGTGTTTGATTTCAAAGGCCCGGGAATCGTTCAGGCACAGCATAACATCGACGCATCCATTACAAGCTTTGCCAGAAGCTGCTTTGAATACGCTCTTTCCGAAAAGAAAGACCTCTGGTTTGCCTCCAAAGACACTATCTCCAAACAATACGATCACCGATTCAAAGATATCTTCAACGATATGTACGAAGCAGAGTATAAGGAGAGCTTTAAAAAAGAAGGCATCGAGTACTTCTACACACTCATCGACGACGCGGTCGCCCGTGTAATGAAATCAGAAGGTGGATTCATATGGGCGTGCAAAAACTACGACGGAGACGTTATGAGCGACATGATATCCTCCGCATTCGGCTCTCTTGCCATGATGACATCCGTACTCGTATCTCCGGAGGGGTATTATGAATACGAAGCAGCCCATGGCACGGTACAGAGACATTATTACAAACACTTAGACGGGGAGGAAACCTCCACGAACTCAGTAGCCACCATCTTTGCCTGGACAGGAGCTCTCCGGAAAAGAGGAGAACTCGACCGTATTCCAGCCCTCATGGACTTTGCCGACGCACTGGAAAAATCCACACTGGGCACCATTGAATCCGGCAAAATGACAAAAGACCTGGCACTGATCACAAACATAAAAGACCCGATCGTACTCAATACACGCGAATTCATAGTAGAAGTACGAAAAAACCTCGAGAAAAAACTGGCATAACTTTTTAACGTAAGCAGGAAGTTTGTATTATAAATCATATAGAAAAAATCCGCATACAGCCGATCTTTAAAACATCGGCCATATGCGGATTTTTTAATCCAGAAAGCATATTTCCCACCTTACTGTAAGGGATAAATCTTCTCCTTCGCAGCGACTTTTGGACTGAGCGAAGCGAGGGAAACGGAGCAAGAAGGAGAAGATTTCTCCCTTCACACCACTTTTGGACTGAGCGAAGCGAGGGAAACGGAGCAAGAAGGAGAAGATTTCTCCCTTCACACCACTTTTGGACTGAGCGAAGTGAGGGAAACGGAGCAAGAAGGAGAAGATTTCTCCCCCTTATTCAGCCAGCGACTCCCATTGTTCATACAGCGTTTCCAGCTCCTCCACTACCTCTGCCTGTTCCCTCGATAATTCCTGACACCTCGGAAGATCTGTCCCTGTTTCCGGAAGGGCAAATTCTTTGTCGATCTCCCTGTTTCGTTCTTCCAGGACCGCAATCCTTTCCTCGACTTTTTTCAGGTCATTTTCTTTTTTTCGCCGCGCAGCCTGCTGTTCCTTCTGAGAGATCCATGCGTTTTTGGCTTCGGTCGGAGCGGAAGAGGAGAGCAGTTCTTTTTCTTCAGGGGCGTATACTGCCGTTAATTCATCTCTTTTTTCCAGATAATAATCATAATTACCTATATAATTAACAAATTTTTGGTTTACCAGATCAAGTATTCTCGTAGCAGTCTTATTTATAAAGTATCTGTCATGACTTACATATAATATCGTTCCCGTATAGTTATTCAGCGCATCTTCTAGTATTTCCTTGGAATTGATATCCAGATGGTTGGTAGGCTCGTCAAGCAGCAGAAAATTAGCTTCGGAAAGCATCAGCTTCGCCAGCGAAACCCGGCCCTGCTCGCCGCCGCTGAGCGTTCCGATTTTTGAAAAGACCTGATCTCCGGTGAAAAGAAAAGCTGCCAGTACATTTCTTATTTCCGTATTGGTCAGTGCCGGATATTCATCTGATATCTCTTCAAAAACAGTCTTATCCATATGAAGCATCTGATGTTCCTGATCGAAATAGCCAGTTTTTACCTTGGCGCCAAATGTAATTGTTCCGGAATCTAAAGCTTCCTGTTCGGTGATCATTTTCAGAAGTGTAGTTTTCCCTGTTCCGTTTTTTCCGATAATGGCTACCCGTTCACCGCGTCCGATATGTATATCCTGGTCTGAAAACAATGTCAGCGGTCCGAACGATTTAGAAAGGCCTTTTATTTCCAGAACATCCTTACCGCTCTCAAACCGCGGAGTCAGCTTCAGGTTCATGTCTGCATTAAGCTCTGCCGGTTTATCGATGACCTCCATCTTTGACAGTGCTTTTTCCCGGCTTTCCGCTCTCTTAATAGATTTTTCTCTGTTAAAGGATTTGAGTTTTGTGATCACGGCTTCCTGGTGCCGGATCTCCGCCTGCTGATTCATATATGCTTTATACTGTGCATTTCGTATCATGGCTTTTTTGCGGCTGTAAACAGCATAGTTTCCGGGAAACATCATACTGGTCCCGTTTTCTATCTCTATTACTTTTGTGACGATACGATCCAGAAAGAAACGATCATGAGACACAACAAGCACCGTACC
>DFHP01000046.1:0-33432 GCA_002371335.1 Eubacterium sp. UBA3720 | reverse complement strand
GTTGGCTCATCGAGCAAAAGGATATCCGGCTGAGTCAGAAGGAGACGTCCCAGTGAGACACGGGTCTTCTGTCCGCCGGAGAGAGTATTTACCTTCCGTTCCATATCTTCCTGTAAAAAACCGAGTCCTTTAAATACGCCCATGATCTCACTTTCCGCGGCGTATCCGTTCTTTAATTCATAATCATGCATCAGGATCGTGTAGGAGTGCATCAGTGTTTCAAGTTCTTCTCCGGAAAGACTCTTCATATTACTTTCCATCGTTCTGAGCTTTTCTTCCATTGTAAAAAGCTCTTTTTTGGACTCCCTGAGAGCCTGATATATACTCATATCACCGTCTGTATCCTGATGCTGGGCAAGATAGCCTATGGTCTTTCCTCTGGGGATTATTACATTCCCACTGTCTGCGGATATTTCTCCGGTGATGATCTTGAACATGGTCGTCTTTCCGGATCCGTTGACGCCGGTCAGCGCAGCTTTTTCATTTTCTTCAATATGAAAAGAAACATCTTTCAGAACTTCATTTCCCGGAAAAGACTTATATATATTCTGACATGATAAGATCATATGAAAACTGTCCTCCTGATAAAGCAGATTTGCCTTGTCTATTATAGCAGAAGATATCTGTCTGATAAAACAGGAATTAATTTAAATTTGTATAATTTCTGTGAAAAATTAAACAAACACTTTGATTTTTTTTTGACAATTTATTATAATTATAGATAAAGATGTATTAATCATCTTTAAGGGTGAAAGAAGCAGGAGGGATTGTTTTGAAAAAAAATGGAATATCGAAATCGGTAGTCAAACGATTGCCCCGGTATTACCGATATCTCGGAGAATTGCTGAATGCCGGCGTGGAGAGGATCTCTTCAGGAGAACTCAGTAAACGTATGAATGTTACCGCATCTCAGATCAGACAGGATCTGAATAATTTCGGCGGTTTCGGTCAGCAGGGATATGGATATAATGTACGTTATCTAAGAGAAGAAATCGGAAAAATACTCGGATTGACAGAAACTCATAATATGATAATAATCGGCGCCGGCCGCATCGGCCGGGCTTTGGCTAACTATCCTTTTGATAAATATGGTTTCCACACAATTGGTATTTTTGACAGGGATCCTGAACTGAAAGATATGGAGGTAAAAGACCTCCATGTCATGATGAACGAAGAGCTGCCTTCATTTATAAACAGTCATCACATAGATATTGCCATTTTAGCAATTCCGAAGGAGAGCGCAACGGAGATGGCCCCTTTTCTCTGTGAGAACGGTATAAAAGCTTTTATGAATTTTTCGGCGACGGATCTGAACGGGATACTGCCGAAAGATGTTATAGTAGAACATGTGCATCTTTCTGAATCGCTGATGAAGCTTTCCTATAATCTGAATCTTAAAAAGACAGACGATGACGATGTATCTTAAGATCCGAAAATATACAGAACACTTCAGAATTTTTCTGAGGTGTTTTTGTTTTCCGTAATGAATTTCTACTGTATTATATATAATAACAGGAGGTTTTGTATGAAATATTTACTGACAGCAGCACAATCAGGTATTGCTGACCGTTACGCCATGAAAGAGATACACATTCCTTCGCTGGTTTTAATGGAACGGGCTTCACTTGCAGTGGCAGAAAAAATATTATCTGAATACACTGAAAACAGCAGGATACTTATAGCCGCCGGTACGGGAAACAACGGCGGGGACGGCGTGGCCATAGCAAGAATGCTTTTCGAAAAAGGTTTTTCGCCGGAAATCCTTCTGGCAGGAGATCCTGCGAAATACAGTCCGCAGATGAAACAGCAGCTGGATATCATATCCTATTACAAACCGGTATTTATTGAACATATAGAAAAGGAATATGATCTTATCGTCGATGCAGTCTTCGGATTCGGTCTGTCCCGGGAGGTACGGGGTGTATTCGCGGAAATAATCCGTGAAATAAACGAAAGTCATGCTAAAGTTATTTCCGTAGATATTCCGTCAGGCATCCATACAGACACCGGCGAAGTCATGGGAACTGCCGTCAGGGCAGATGAGACAGTCACTTTTACTGCCGGAAAACCGGGTCTGTTTCTGGATCCCGGAAGATCATACGCAGGAAAGGTCTGTATAAAGGAAATCGGAATTCCCGTAAAGGCGGAACATCTTCGGGACAATATGATATGCATTCTGGAGGAGGATGACCTTTTTGGCCTGAATAATCGTGATGAAGCGGGAAACAAAAGTACTTTTTCAAAAATTCTGGTTATTGCAGGATCTGAAAGTATGTTTGGAGCGGCCTATCTTTCCGCCTGCGCTGCTTTGAAAACCGGAGCAGGAATGGTGAAGGTATTTACGCACCGGATCAACCGGACTCCCCTGGCGTCATTAATGCCGGAGGCTTTGATGGATCTTTATACTGAAGAAGATTTTGACCAAAAAAAGCTTATAGAAGATATACAATGGGCCGATGTATGTCTGATCGGACCGGGACTCGGACAAAATACCATCTCCGAAAGAATAACCGAGACTTTTATCCTGGCAAACGATAAACCGTTTGTCATGGATGCTGACGCGCTGAATATTATGTCTGTCCATCCCGAATGGTGGCAGCTGATCAATAAAAAATGCATTATCACGCCTCATATAGGAGAAATGAGCCGTCTGACAGGTATTTCTTTCCGGGAACTTAAAAGAGATCCGGTGAAGGCCGCACGGACTTTTGCTCTGAAACACCATGTAAGCTGTGTCATGAAAGATGCGCGCACCGTAACAGCTGAGCCGGATGGAACCGTATGGATAAATATACGCGGCAACAGCACACTTGCCACTGCCGGAAGCGGAGACGTGCTTTCGGGTATCATAGCCGGAATCCTCGGGCAGAATATAAAATGCAATTTGCATATTTCCTCCGAGGGGGCAGCCGGCGCGTTTATACATGGCGTCTGCGGAGAAAAGGCGGGAGAGCGCTTCGGGCGGGCGGCGGCAATGGCGGGAAATCTTCTGGCTTTTATCTGAATCATCATAAGACTGTTTCAGTAATGACATACGGGAAGTGTTGAACAGTAAGTATTCCCGCAGTCCTTCCGTTTATGTTATGCATAACACCTTTCCTTGACTTATAAAGTCCTTAGTGCTATATTTTTGAAAGAACTATGTAAGGAGATGTGACAATGTCAGGACATTCAAAATTTGCAAATATTAAGCATAAAAAAGAAAAAAACGACGCAAAAAAAGGAAAAATTTTTACAATTATCGGTCGTGAGATCGTTATCGCGGTAAAAGAGGGCGGTCCGGATCCGTCAAATAACAGCAAGCTTCGTGATGTGATCGCAAAAGCCAAGGCAAACAATATGCCAAATGATACTATCGACAGGGGTATAAAAAAAGCCGCCGGCGACGCAAACGCCGACAACTATGTACGAATGACTTATGAAGGATACGGCCCCGGCGGTATAGCGATCATCGTAGAAACACTTACAGATAATAAAAACCGTACGGCTGCAGACGTAAGAAGCGCATTTTCCAAGGGACAGGGAAATATCGGTACTCCCGGATGTGTATCTTTCATGTTTGACAAAAAAGGCCAGATCATTGCCGCAAAGGAGGATAATGATTTCGACGCGGATGATCTCATGATGATCGCCCTGGACGCAGGCGCTGAAGACTTTGCAGAAGAAGATGACGCTTTTATTATTACCACATCTCCTGATGATTTTTCCGCAGTACGTGAGGAGCTTGAAAAACAGGGCGTGGTAATGGCTGAAGCCGACGTTACCATGATACCTCAGAATTTTGTAGCAGTTAACGATGAGACAACTATGAATAATCTTCAGAGAATCCTTGACCTTCTGGATGAGAGTGATGATGTTCAGAACGTATATACAAACCTTGAAGAATAATATGGTGTGATATGATTTTTATCGTAGAAGCGCTGCTGGCAGGTATAATTGCGGGCTGTTCCTGTTTTTTCCCGGTGAGCAGTATGGGCTGTGTGGTTTTGTTCACACATTTTCTTGGATTTAATGAGAGCTTTCTGTTTTATGAAATGCTCCTTCTGGGAATGATACTGGCATCTGTATCGTTGAATTACAAGGATATTTTACGAATATTCATATCGCTGCTGGAAATTATCAGGGATCTTTTCTTTAATCTTGGTCTTTATCTCCGTCAGAGAAATGACCGGGAACTGAATTACAGACGACTGCTTACCAGCAATTATCAGAATTTCACAGTGATCATACTGGTTTCCATGATTCCGGTGATCATCCTCGGACTGCTTCTGAATCCCTTTGTCCGCTTTGCCTATAATAACGAGCTTGCTGCCGCTATGGGATTCATGCTGACAGCACTGCTTCTAATGGTATCTTCATTTGTGAATACCGGTGATAAGAATCCAAAGAAGACGAGGACTTCAGATGCCGTTGTGATCGGCGTCATGGAAGGATTTTCTTTTGTTCCGGGAGTTTCGAAAACAGCCATGGGCATTTCCGCCGGCTATTTTCTGGGATTATCCCGGAAAATGACAATAAAATATACATACATAATAAGCATGCTTTGTATGCTTGCTCTGCTGATTCCCGGCCGATTATCCTTCAGCTATATGGGAGGATTGGAAACGGCGGATCTTCGCATGTGTATTTTTGCTTTTCTCGGCGCGTTTATCAGCGGCTTTTTTATGATCCGCTACTCCAGGGATCATATTATCAAGAATAATAATAAGGTTTATGCCCTTGTAAATCTGGGATTTGCGCTGATCGCGGCCTGTGTTTACCTGATTACCGGATAAGAAATGGTTTTCTTTTTCATAAGGGCAGATGAAAACCGGGCTTGAATTTGAAAGGGGAGACAAATAAGTTGGCAACGCAGAAAAGGAAATCATCTTCTGCCAGAACAAAAAGGAAATCGCCATCTTCCAAAAAGGCCTCCGCAAAAAGAAATAATAATACTTCAGACCCTATAGAGAACAGGATTTTTACAGAGATCCTGTTCCTTCTTGTACTTGCCTTTTGTATTTTGCTTTTTTTGAGCAACCTGGGTCTTTGCGGCATACTGGGCAAGGCGATCAGTTCATTCTTCTTTGGCGTTTTCGGACTGCCTGAGTATATATTTCCTTTTGTGTTCTTTTTTGGATTTATTTTTATGCTGTCAAACAGGCATAATATGCTTGCCGTTCGCAAGCTTACAGGAGGCGCGGGGCTTCTGTGTTTTGTATGCGCTTTTATACAGTTTCTTACATCAGGATATGAAAAAAAATCCAAATACATTGATTTCTATCTTGACTGTGCACATGACCGTTCAGGCGGCGGCATTATCGGCGGCTCCATATTGAAGACACTCGGCATGCTTCTGGGCAGGGCCGGCGCCGTTATAGTGATCATTTTCGGTATCATGATCTTTATGATACTAATGACTCAGGAGCCTTTGCTTCGAACGATCCATACACGCAGCGTCAATGTTTATGAGAACCGTAAACAGAAAATACAGACAAGGAGAGAGCAGCGCGGAGGATCCGGCGGCTTCTCATTGTTCAAACGTTCTGCCGGATCAGATATGGATGAAGAGGAAACGTATGAAGTGCCTAAACGTCCTCCGCGAAAACGTGTGGACTATAACCTTGCGGAAGATGAAGATCTGGGCTCTGTAGACGATGTGGCTCCCGAAATAAAAGAGACTCCGGCAGCCGACAGTCTGACTGCTCCGGTTCTGAAAGTCAGAGCCGGAAATCATCCGGAAAAAACCTCCGCGAAACGGAAAAAGACGTCCTCCGGACGGAAGAAGCAGGAAGCTTCTGATAAGGAAAAAAACGCTCCTGAAGAAGAAATGATCATTCCGGAACCTGTTTCCGTAAACGGTTATCAGTTCCCGTCGCTGGAGCTTCTGAACAAGGGCAGCCAAAACGAGGATCTTTCTGCGAATGACGTAAGATCCACAGCGGACAAGCTGCAGGAGACGCTTCAGAATTTCGGCGTCGACGTTGAGATCACTGAGATCAGTCAGGGTCCGACCGTAACACGCTATGAGCTGCATCCGCAGCAGGGCGTTAAGGTGAGCAAAATACTGGGGCTTCAGGATGATATCAAGCTTAACCTCGCGGCGTCGGATATCAGAATAGAAGCGCCTATACCGGGAAAGGCTGCTATCGGAATAGAGGTTCCTAATAAGAAGAAAAACATGGTCGTTCTGCGCGACCTCCTTTCTTCCTCCGTATTCCGCAGAAGCCAGTCGGTACTTTCCTTTGCTGTAGGAAAAGATATAGCCGGAAAGCCGGTCATAGCTGATTTGGCAAAAATGCCTCATCTGCTTATAGCCGGTACTACCGGCTCAGGTAAATCAGTATGCATTAACAGTCTGATCATGAGTATGATCTACAAGGCGTCGCCTGATGAGATAAAATTTATCATGATCGACCCAAAGATGGTGGAGCTTTCCGTTTATAACGGAATCCCTCATCTTTACATACCTGTTGTAACAGATCCGAAAAAGGCAGCAGGCGCATTGAACTGGGCCGTTCAGGAAATGACTGACAGATATAACAAGTTCGCAGGTCTTGGCGTCCGTGATCTTAAGGGCTATAACGCAAAAGTATCCCAGATAGATCCGGACAGCGGCAGCAATGAAGCCAAGCTGATGAAAATGCCCCGTATCGTAATTATCGTAGACGAGCTTGCGGATCTTATGATGGTAGCCCAGCATGATGTCGAGGATGCGATAGTAAGACTTTCACAGCTGGCGCGTGCAGCGGGAATTCATTTGGTCATTGCAACACAGAGGCCGTCGGTAAATGTAATTACCGGACTGATCAAGGCCAACATGCCCTCGCGTATTGCGCTGTCCGTATCGTCCGGAGTAGACTCCCGTACCATTCTGGATATGAATGGCGCCGAAAAGCTGCTTGGAAACGGAGATATGCTGTTTTATCCTCAGGGATATCAGAAACCTGCCCGGATCCAGGGCGCATATATATCCGATGAGGAGATCATGAGTGTCGCAGACTTCCTGCGATCAGAGAACAAAGAAACCCAATATGATTCTTCTGTCGAAGACAAGATTAATTCTTCTGCTCTGAAAAGCGAGAAAGCAGAATTGCCGTCCGACGACAGAGATGTTTATTTTAATGATGCTGCACGTCTGATCATAGACAAGGACAAGGCTTCGATCGGACAGCTTCAGAGAGCCTTTAAGATAGGCTTCAACAGGGCTGCCCGTATCATGGATCAGCTTTGTGAAGCCGGTGTAGTAGGTCCAGAGGAAGGAACCAGACCCAGAAAAGTATTAATGACTAAAGAAGAGTTCGAAAGGTATCTGGAGGAAAATTAGTATGCGCAATTGTTCCAAGTGTGGAGCGGTGATCCCGGCAGGCGAATTATTCTGCCCGAAATGCGGAGCTGAGGTTCAGCTTGTAGCCAATTACGAAACAATGGAAAGCCGCGCACATATTGAACGTAAGAAACAGCTGGAAAAAGAAGCCCGGGAAAGAGAACTGGCTGAACAGGCCGCAAGAGAGCAGCGGGAAAAGAAGCGTAAGCTGCAGAAGCGGATCAGAGTCATTTCTGTTTCGGTATTTATGGTCGCCGCGCTTATTATAGCCGCTCTCTGCATAAATACTGTGCTTCACAATAACTCTTTTGATTATCAGTATACCAAAGCCGCAGAGTGCTACGAAAACAAGGATTACAGCAATGCGCTAACTCATATTGAGAAAGCTGTTTCAATCGAACCGCAGAGTGAAAAAGGCGGTATCCTTCTGGGCAGGGTCCAGGAGGCTCTTGACCGGCCTTTAAAGGCGGTAAGCGCATATGAAACTGTCATTCAGTATCATCCGGAGAGTGAAGAATCATATTCACTTCTGATACCTCTGTATATAAAACTTGAATTGTATGATGAACTGCAGGCGTTATTGTCTGCATGCAAGGTCGGCAGTATTCTGGAACAGTATGGCGACTATATTACGTATGAACCCGTATTCAGCCTGGCATCCGGCGAATATACAGGAAAACAGACCCTTGAGCTTTCAGTGGAAGGAAACGGGGATATTTATTACACTCTTGACGGAACGATCCCGTCGGCAGGCACTCTGCGATACACAGATCCCATAGAACTGGATGAAGGAACTACGATCGTAAATGCCGTTTATATAAACAAAAAAAATATAAGCAGCGAAATGGTGACCGGGAAATATCAGATCACTGCTGCTTCCGCAACGGCCCCGAAGATCACTCCCGCTTCAGGCGTTTATACTGCTTCCTACGACGGATCTGATCCGAAGATCACGATAGATGTTCCTGAAGGATACACGGCGTATTATTCCTTTGATGAAAAAGCCACTGAAAAATCCTTAAGATATTCAGGACCTGTCTCCATGCGAAGCGGAACACATATTTTCTATGCTGTCCTGGCTGACAAAGACGGTAATCTCAGCGATATAGGATCGGCCACTTATATTTACAATAAGGCCGCGCCGACGCCGTCAGCTTCCCCGAAGAAATATTCCGGAAGCTCTGATAACAGCAGTTCCGATGACGGATCTGCTTCGAATAATAACAGTAATAATGATTCAAATGATGACTCCGGCTCGGGCTCTTCTGATCAGGAGGAGTCATCAGATGATAAAACATCAGAATCAGGAGAAGATTCCCGGGATTCTGATGAGTAAAAGATGTTGTCTTTAGAAGGAGGATACGTATGTACAAGATTTTGTATGCAGACAAATTGGCGGCTAATATTTACCGCATGGTAGTTGAAGCTCCAATGGTAGCGCGTCGCTGCGAACCAGGACAATTTGTAATAGTCAGAGTGAATGAAGAAGGAGAACGGATTCCTCTGACTATCTGCGACTATGACAGAGAAAAGGGAACTGTCACGATCGTTTTCCAGCCAATCGGTGCTTCAACACTCATCCTGGCAGATCTGGGAGAAGGCGACTTCATAGAAGACTTCGTCGGTCCGCTCGGACGTCCTTCCGATCTGATCGAAGAGGATATTGAAGAACTGAAAAAGAAACATATTATCTTTATTGCCGGCGGAGTAGGTACCGCTCCTGTATATCCTCAGGTAAAATGGCTGCATGAACACGGAATCACCGCTGACGCGATCATCGGTGCGAAAAACAAGGATCTCGTGATCCTCGAAAAAGAGTTCCGTGAAGTATGCAATCTTTATATTACTACGGACGACGGTTCTTACGGAAGAAGCGGAATGGTTACCACATGCCTTCAGGATCTTATTGATAAAGAAGGAAAACAGTATGATCACTGTGTAGCTATCGGTCCGATGATCATGATGAAGTTCGTGTGCAAACTTACTAAAGAATATGATCTCAAGACTATTGTCAGCATGAATCCGATCATGGTGGATGGTACAGGTATGTGCGGAGCATGCCGTCTTACTGTAGGCGACGAAGTAAAATTTGCCTGTGTAGACGGTCCGGAGTTCGACGGACATCTGGTAGACTTTGATCAGGCTATGAAGAGAATGACCATGTATAAAACAGAGGAGGGACGTGAAGCCCTTCGTCTGAAAGAAGGAAAAACTCATCATGGCGGCTGTGGAAATTGCGGAGGTGACAAATAATGGGAGACGTTTGGACAAAAGTACCTGTCAGAGAACAGGATCCTAAGGTTCGTGCCGCAAACTTTGACGAAGTTTGCTACGGATATAATAAAGAAGAAGCTATGACAGAGTCTGTTCGCTGCCTGAACTGTAAAAAACCTAAATGTGTCGCAGGATGTCCTGTAAGTATTAATATTCCTGCTTTCATTCAGGAAGTAAAAGAAGGCAATTTTGAGAAAGCTTATGATATAATCAGCGAATCCAGCGCGCTGCCGGCCGTATGCGGACGTGTATGTCCTCAGGAGAGCCAGTGCGAAGGCCAGTGTATACGCGGTATCAAAGGAGAGCCGGTTTCTATCGGTAAACTGGAGCGTTTTGTAGCTGACTGGGCTCGTGAGAACGGAATCAAACCAAAGAAGGCAGAGTCCTCAAACGGTCATAAGATCGCCGTGATCGGCGCAGGCCCTGCGGGACTGACATGTGCCGGCGACCTCGCCAGAATGGGTTATGAGGTTACAATTTTTGAAGCTCTTCATAAAGCAGGCGGCGTACTTTCCTACGGTATCCCTGAATTCCGTCTTCCGAAAGCCGCAGTTGTGGATAAAGAGGTCGAAAATGTCGAGTCTCTGGGAGTAAAGATCGTAAAAGACGTTATCATCGGAAAATCCATTACGATCGATGAGCTTCTGAAAGACGAAGGCTTTGAAGCAGTATTTATCGGATCCGGAGCAGGCCTTCCGATGTTTATGCACATCCCGGGAGAAAACGCTAACGGAGTATTCTCCGCGAACGAATACCTTACAAGAAATAACCTTATGAAGGCCTACAGAGAGGATTATCTTACTCCTATTCACAAAGGTTCCAAAGTAGCCGTAGTCGGCGGCGGAAATGTGGCTATGGACGCTGCAAGAACAGCACTTCGTCTGGGAGCGGAAGTCCATATCGTTTACCGCAGAAGCGAAGCTGAGCTTCCGGCCCGTGCCGAGGAAGTTCATCACGCAAAGGAAGAGGGCGTGATATTCAACCTCCTCTGCAATCCGGTAGAGATTTATGTCGGTGAAGACGGATGGGTAAGCGGAATGAAATGTATCCGGATGGAACTTGGCGAACCGGACGCTTCCGGAAGAAGACGTCCTGTGGAGATCCCGGGTTCTGAATTTGATATCGATGTAGATACAGTTATCATGTCCCTCGGAACATCTCCGAATCCGTTGATCTCGTCTACAACGATCGGTCTTGATACTAACAGGAGAAAATGCATCATCGCTGATGAAGCGACCGGAAAAACGACAAAAGAAGCTGTCTATGCGGGCGGCGACGCAGTAACGGGCGCAGCGACGGTTATCCTTGCAATGGGAGCAGGAAAAGCTGCCGCCAAAGGAATCGACGAATTTATCAGAAACAAATGATACTAAATTAAAATAAAAATATCGCCTTCATATCAGACGCACACAAAAACCGATCTGATATGAAGGCCTTTTAACTCATATTATTTTCAGATCGATGATTCATATTACTATCGCATGTGCGGGAAAAATCAAAGAAAAATATCTAAGAGACGGTATCGCGGAATATGAAAAACGTCTTAAACGTTATTGCAGGCTTCATTGGGCGGAAATAAACGATGAGCCTACCATTGAGAACGCGTCTGAGACGCAGATCAGAAATATTAAAGAAAAAGAAGGTTCACGTTTTTTGAAAGTGATCCCCGATAACGCATTTGTTATCGCTCTGGATCTTAATGGAAAAACTACCGACTCACCCGGCCTGGCGGAAAAGATCAAAACCATTCAGGTCAACGGTTTCAGCCATATAGTATTCGTGATCGGCGGTTCTCTCGGACTATCAGACTCAATTCTGAAAAGATCGGATTTCAGGCTTTCATTTTCAGAGCTTACGTTCCCGCATCAGCTGATGCGGCTGATACTTCTGGAACAGATATACAGATCTTTCCGGATCATCAGCAACGAGCCCTATCATAAATAACAAAGCCTGCCAGCAGTTTATTTCAGAACAGTCTGACTGCTTCATACCCAAAAGGAGGATTTTATGCCGGATAAGAAACAGATCCGTCAGGCACTGATAGAAAAATCCAGGACAATACCGATTTATCAGTTTGGATTTATTCAGCCTAATGATATTTTTTTTGACGACTCACTCCGCGATCATTGCCGGTATCGCTGCGAGCATTTTAAAACATGCTGGTCATGTCCTCCGGCAATAGACAGTATTTCAAATTGCAAAGAACGCTGTCTTTCATATTCAGAAGGACTTTTCTTTTCCACGATCCTTGAGAAACAGCCTTCCCGGAGATTGTTATGGAAGGATGATCTGAAGAATATTAACTCACATGAGAAAATAACGCTGGATCTGGAAAATGTTCTTGCGGAGCTCGGACTTCAGACTTATATTGTATCCAGTGATAAATGCTATATTTGCAATAAATGTAATTATCCAAAGGAACCCTGCAGGTATCCGGAGATCATGCATCCTTGTCTTGAAAGCCACGGAATAATGCTGAGCTCCATTGCAAATTCTCTTGGAATGGACTATTATCTTGAAAACGGATCCCGATTAATGTTTTCGCTTCTGTTATATAAGACAAACGAAGATATGATCGAGAACTAGAAAGGAACACTGTTAATGCCTTCAGGTATTATAGAGGAAACAATGACTGTCCCGGCAGAATACGAAAAAAATGTCTTCGGCGAATATGACAGTCATGTAAAGAAGCTTGAACGTACATTTAATACGAGTATCATATCCCGCAACGGCGAGATACATATCATCGGACCGGAGAATAATGTTTCCAGCGTCCGAAAATGTCTGACACAGCTGATCGCATTATCTGAAAGGGGAAATGAAATCGACGAACAGAATGTCAATTATATCATTTCCCTGATGCTTGACAGCCGGGAAGACAGCCTGCTGGAGCTTGACCGGGACACGATCTGCCACACCATAAGCGGCAGACCCGTAAAACCAAAAACACTTGGTCAGAAACAATATGTGACCGATATTGAAGAAAATATGATCACTTTTGGTCTGGGACCAGCCGGCACGGGAAAAACATATCTGGCAATGGCAAAGGCCATCACTGCCTTCCGGAACGATGAAGTCAGCCGGATCATTCTTACCCGGCCCGCGATAGAAGCGGGAGAGAAGCTTGGCTTTCTTCCGGGCGATCTGCAGAGCAAGATCGACCCTTACCTTCGTCCGCTTTACGACGCGCTCTATCAGATCATGGGCGCGGAGAATTTTCAGAAAAATATGGAAAAGGGCCTGATCGAAGTCGCTCCTCTTGCTTATATGCGGGGACGTACGCTTGACAACGCCTATATTATTCTTGACGAGGCACAGAATACTACTCCGGCTCAGATGAAAATGTTCCTGACACGTATCGGATTCGGCTCCAAAGTCATCATAACCGGCGATATGACACAGAAGGATCTTCCTTCCGGGGTCACATCGGGTCTTGACGTTGCCGTAAAAGTACTGAAAAACGTAGAAGGAATTGCCTTCTGTGAGCTTACCAGCAAGGATGTCGTACGTCATCCTCTCGTACAAAAGATAGTAGAAGCCTACGAATCCTATGAAAAAAAAGAGCAGCACCGCAGTCAGCGGAAAAATTCCAGAGCGGGAAACGCCGCGCGGCGGCGCTGGAGATAAGGAGGAAAGATGACTATTCAGATCAATGATGAACAGAGTATCCCTCTTCCTTTTGATCACGAAAGTCTCAGCCGCGAAGTGATCGCGGCGGCGCTGGATCAGGAAAAATGTCCTTTTGAGGCAGAAATCTCTCTGACGCTGGTAGACAATGAAAGCATACGCAGGATCAACAGAGAATTCCGCAGTATTGACTCTGCGACAGACGTGCTTTCGTTTCCGCTGGTTCCCTTTCCGTCGCCGGCGGGATACGAAATACTGGAAAGAGAAGACGCTGACGACTGTTTTAATCCAGAAACCGGCGAGCTTATGCTTGGGGATATCGTTATATCCGTAGAGCGGGCAAAAGAGCAGGCTCTGGAATACGGACATTCCCTCCGAAGAGAATTTGCCTTTCTTATCGCGCATTCGATGCTGCATCTTCTGGGATACGATCATATGTCTCCGGAAGAGGCTTCCGTGATGGAGACGAGGCAGGAACAGATATTGTTAAACTTGAATATTACAAGGGAAGCGGGTAACAGCTGAACATGAACGACCGGATACGCGAAAAACTAAAAGACAAAAAAAGAATAGTGATCAAGATAGGTTCTTCATCGCTGGCTCATAAAGATACCGGAAAACTGGATCTGATCAAACTTGAGATCCTCGTCCGTGAGCTGAGTGATCTGCGAAATCAGGGAAAGGATGTAGTCCTTGTTTCTTCGGGCGCCATCATGGTAGGACAGCATGCTCTGAACCTCTCGGAACGTCCCGATAATCTTAACGCAAAACAGGCCTGCGCCTCCATAGGACAGGCCCGGCTTATGATGATCTACCAGAAACTGTTTTCTGAGTATAATCAGATGTGCGGTCAGATTCTTATGACAAAAAATACCATGCTCGATAATCTTAACCGTTTCAACGCAAGGAATACTTTTAACGAGCTCCTTCACTTCGGCGTCATTCCGATCGTAAACGAAAATGATACGATCGCGACTTATGAGATAGATTCTATGTCGGTTTTCGGAGATAATGACCGTCTTTCCGCGGTCGTTGCCGCACTGATTGAAGCTGACCTGCTGATACTTCTTTCAGACATCGACGGATTCTATACCGATGATCCTCACCGTAATCCTGAAGCCCGGTTCATTCCGTATATAGAGGATCTGGATGATGATCTGATGGCAATGGGAAAGAGTACCACAGGCAGCAGCGCCGGAAGCGGAGGAATGAGCACCAAGCTCTCCGCCGCCCGCATAGCCACTGCGGCAGGCGCGGATATGGTTATAGCCAGCGGCGATGATTTTCATGTGATTCATAAGCTGATCCGCGGAGAAAATATAGGAACAATATTTAAGCAGGATAAAAAAGATATGTTTTACCTGCTGGATTATCTGGAGAAAGTTATATGATACATAATTTGACATCAAAAAATGATTTCAGAAAAATCGTTATGGAACGCAGAGGGCAGGCGGCCCCGTCGGATATCGAAAATGACAGCAATATTATCTTCCGGAAAATAGCCCAGTCAAACGAATACATCATGTCCAGCGCCATATATATCTATGTTGACCATAAAAATGAAGTCAGAACAAAGGATTTCATCGCAAAATGCTGGACCGACGGAAAAAGAGTCGCCGTACCCCGGGTAAAAGGAAAAGATATGTCTTTTTATTATATCGAATCCATGCGTGATCTGGAGCCTGGTATAAAAGGAATCCCGGAACCAAAGCAGGATATGGAAAAAGCTGACGCTGCGGATGCGCTGGTCATTATGCCCGGAGTAGCGTTTGACCATGAGCGAAACAGGATCGGTTACGGCGGAGGATATTATGACCGCTTTATGAAAAAAAATCCCTGGCTGTATTCCATGGCAGTTGCCTTTGAATTTCAGGTCTTTGATGAAATACCCGCAGATGAACATGATATTAAACCTTCCGTGCTCATCACCGAACAGAAAATTTACAGAAAAACAGGAAAGAAACAGTACTAATTAATATGATTAATATGACAGAAGAAATGAATCATCCGGTCCCGGAGACCGAGCCGGCCAGGCAGTTTTATTTTATGGGACTGGCGTCTGAGATCCTGAAGAAGAAAACAGAAGAGGCCGGAAGGCCTCTCACTTTCTGTGTGGAAACTTTCGGATGTCAGATGAACGCACGGGATTCCGAGAAGCTTCGCGGGATTCTTGAACGGATCGGATTTATTAAAACAGAGAGTGAAGACGCCGATCTGGTCATTTATAATACCTGCACGGTGCGCGAAAACGCAAACACAAAGGTATACGGCCGTCTGGGATATCTTAATTCACTGAAGAAAAAAAATCATCATATGATGATAGCGCTTTGCGGATGTATGATGCAGGAGCCCGAGGTAGTAGAACGGCTGAAAAAAAGCTATCGCTTCGTAAATCTGGTGTTCGGAACTCATAATATCTTTAAACTCGCTGAACTCCTGGTAAGAGCAATGACGGAAGATGAAATGGTAGTTGAGATCTGGGACAGGACCGATCAGATCGTAGAAGATCTTCCCGTAGACCGCAAGTATCCTTTCAAATCAGGCGTTAATATCATGTATGGCTGCAACAATTTCTGCACCTATTGCATAGTCCCATATGTACGGGGCCGCGAAAAAAGCCGTGAACCTGAGGATATACTTTGCGAAGTGGACCGTCTCGTCAAAGATGGAGTCCGCGAAGTAATGCTGCTGGGACAGAATGTAAACTCCTACGGTAAGGGTCTTGAGAATCAGATCAGTTTCGCCGAACTGCTCAGAAGGATTGCTTCAAAAGACGGCCTCGACCGGGTACGCTTTATGACTTCTCATCCGAAGGATCTTTCCGATGAGCTGATCCATGTCATAGCCGAAAACCCGAAGATCTGCCGGCATTTTCATCTGCCTCTGCAGTCCGGCAGCGACCGGCTGCTTAAGAAGATGAACCGTCATTATACCAAGTCGGATTATCTGCGTCTCGTTGAAAAAATAAGATCCGCCGTACCTGATATTTCTCTTACGACAGATATAATCGTCGGCTTCCCCGGAGAGACCGAAGAGGATTTCCTCGAAACAATGGATGTGGTCGAAAAGGTACGTTATGACAGTGCCTTCACTTTTATATACTCCAGACGTACGGGTACTCCCGCTGCAAAGATGGAGGATCAGATCGACGAGGCTGTCATAAAAAACAGATTTGACAGACTGCTGAAACGTATTCAGGAGATAGGACGCGAGGAAACGGCGCGCTTTACGGGACAGTGCCGCGAAGTACTTGTGGAAAATGTAAACGAACATGACCCGTCTCTTGTGACAGGACGCCTTGATAACAATTTCGTTGTGCATTTTAAAGGGGACAGTTCCCTTATAGGCCGGATCGTTCCCGTATCACTTGATGAATGTAAAGGATTTTATTATATCGGCCGCCAGAACGGCGACGCATATTAAAACATGCAAATAGCTCTGTTTTCCGTTCAGGATCCTGAATAATGCAGCCGGAAAATGGACTTGGGCAATTGAGTTATCTCAATTGCGCGGGAAAATGAACTATAGGAAAAGGAGGCTGAAAAATTGGCTTTATCACCAATGATGCAGCATTATCTGGACACAAAAAAAGAATATCCGGATTGTATTTTGTTTTACAGACTGGGCGATTTCTATGAAATGTTTTTCGAGGATGCTCAGACTGTATCCAGAGAACTGGAACTTACTCTGACCGGAAAGAGCTGTGGCTTAGAGGAACGGGCACCTATGTGCGGCGTTCCTTATCATGCTTCTGAGACTTATATCTCCCGGCTGATAGAAAAGGGCTACAAGGTAGCCATCTGCGAACAGGTCGAGGACCCTAAAACAGCCAAGGGAATGGTAAAACGCGAGGTTATCCGTGTCGTCACTCCCGGAACGGTCCTGAACACAGAGGGGCTGGATGAATCCAGAAACAATTTTATCATGTCCGTCTGCTTTATTAAACACGCCTTCGGAGTGGCTGTCGCGGATATTTCCACCGGCCAGTGTATGGTCACACAGATCGATGATTCAAAAAAGCTGTCGGATGAAATTCAGAAATTCTCCCCTTCAGAGATCATCTGCAATCATAATTTTGTCAACGCGGACATTGATGTGGAGGATCTGAAAAACCGTTTCCATATCATGTTTTCAACCATGGAGGAGTGGTATTTTGATCCGGAGAGGGCGTCCCGTACATTAAAAAAACATTTTCATGTAGGTTCGCTTAAAGGGCTGGGGATCTCCGATTATGTTTACGGAACTATCGCTGCAGGGGCTCTGTTTTCATATCTGTATGAGACACAAAAATCCGATATGAAACAGATGACCACGATCACTCCTTATTATGCCGACCGCTTCATGCTGATCGACAGCGCGACCAGAAGAAATCTGGAGCTGGTGGAAACACTTCGTGAGAAACAGAAGAGAGGTTCTCTTCTCTGGGTGCTTGACCGCACAAAAACTGCCATGGGTGCCCGTATGCTTCGCAATTTTGTGGAACAGCCCCTGATAGACCGTTCCGAGATCGAACTCCGGCTTGAGGCTGTAAATGAACTGAAAAACAAGGCAATGATCCGTGAAGAAATACGAGAATATCTTCAACCGGTCTATGATATGGAGCGGCTGATCAGCCGTATCACGTATCAGAACGCGAATCCCAGGGATCTGATAGCTTTTAAGACATCTCTGTATATGCTGCCTTTCATTAAAGAGCAGCTTTCAGAATGTGAAAGTCCTCTTTTAAAGCAGCTCTGTGAGGAAATGGATACGCTTGAGGATCTGTACGGGCTTATCGACAGCTCGATCAGCGATGATCCTCCTCTGGCTATGAAGGATGGCGGTATCATTAAGGACGGATACCACGAAATGGTCGACAGGTATCGAAATGCCGGAAGAGACGGAAAGCAGTGGCTCGGCGACCTTGAAGCGGAAGAACGTGAAAAGACCGGTATCCGCACTCTGAGGATCAAGTTCAATAAAGTTTTCGGCTACTGCATTGAAGTCACAAATTCTTTCAAGGATCTTGTGCCTGATCACTATATACGCAGACAGACCCTGACAAACGCCGAGCGTTATACCACTGCCCGCCTTAAAGAGATGGAAGAGACCATCCTTGGAGCCGAGGAAAAGCTTTCCGCGCTTGAATATGAGTTATTTTCACAGATACGTGATCATATAGGCGGAGAAGTCATCCGCATCCAGAAGACCGCTAAGGCAGTCGCCGCTCTGGATGTTTTTTCTTCGCTTGCCTATGTAGCTGAACGGAATAATTTTGTTCGTCCCGAAATAAATGAAGACGGTATCCTGGAGATCCGCGAAGGAAGGCATCCGGTAGTGGAAAAAATGATCCCGGATGAAATGTTCATACCGAATGATACGACACTCGATAACAAAGAGAACCGTCTGGCCATCATCACGGGTCCGAACATGGCCGGTAAATCCACCTATATGCGGCAGTGCGCGCTTATCGTACTGATGGCGCAGATCGGATCTTTTGTTCCTGCGAAAAGCGCGAATATAGGAATAGCCGACCGCATTTTTACCCGTGTAGGAGCCTCCGATGACCTGGCCAGCGGAAAAAGTACATTTATGATCGAAATGAATGAGGTAGCAAACATTCTGAGAAACGCCACGTCAGACAGTCTTCTGATACTTGATGAGATCGGCCGCGGAACCAGTACATTTGACGGTCTTTCCATTGCATGGGCCGTCGCGGAGTATGTGGCTGACCCGGACAAAATAGGAGCCAGGACTTTATTTGCCACTCATTATCATGAGCTGACCGAGCTGGAAGGAAAGATCCCGGGCGTCCACAATTACTGCATAGCTGTTAAAGAAAAAGGAAGCGATATCGTATTCCTTCGAAAAATAATCAGCGGAGGAGCCGATAAAAGCTACGGTATCCAGGTGGCCAGACTTGCAGGAGTCCCCGAGGAGGTCCTCGAAAGAGCAGGCGAGCTTGTAGAGCAGTTATCCGAACAGGATATCACTGCAGCGGTAAAAGACGCTGAGAACGGCACATCTCCGAAGAAAGACCGTTCGATATTCGGCAGGTTTACATCTCCTGAAAACCAGCAGATATCTCTGTTTGATTTTGATAAATCGATCGCTCCTTCAGGCAGCCGGGATGCCGGACCGGCATCTTCATCTGATGCGCGGCAGAAACAGGACCGGGCAGAATCTCACAATAAAGCTGTCCTGAATGAATTGAAATCGATCGATATTTCAAATATCACGCCGATCGAAGCAATGAATCTGCTCTATAAGCTTCAGAACAGGATCAGATCCTGAGGCTGATCATTTCCCGAAGGAACTGACAGCAGTCACATCTGAAGGAGCATGAGACAACGGCAGCAGGAAAGGAAATCATATACAGCAGGGGAATAACTTATGAGAAAAATCGAACTTCTTGACGAAAATACAATAGATAAAATCGCCGCCGGCGAGGTGGTCGAGCGCCCTGCTTCCGTGGTAAAAGAACTCATGGAGAACGCCATAGACGCTTCTGCTACAGCCATCACCGTGGAGATCAGGGAGGGAGGCAAGACCTTTATAAGGATCACAGATAACGGCGAAGGTATGGAAAAGGATGAAGTCAGAAAAGCATTTCTCCGTCATGCCACCAGCAAGATCCGCTCGGCAGATGATCTTCAGCAGATAATGACGCTCGGATTCCGCGGTGAAGCGCTCTCCAGTATCGCTGCGGTATCACAGATGGAAGTGATCACAAAAACCGCGGATGCCCTGACAGGCGTCCGCTGCAGGATAGAAGGCGGCCGCGAGGTCGAATTCGAAGAAATAGGCGCCCCTTCGGGCACTACCTTCCTGATAAATCATTTATTTTATAACGTCCCGGCACGTGCCAAGTTTTTAAAAACCCCGGCGGCAGAAGGAAGCCGTGTCGCATCGGTTGTTGAAGAGCTGGCCTTGTCCCACCCGGAAATATCCTTTAAGTTTATCATGAACGGCCAGAACCGGCTTTACACGGGCGGAAACGGCAACCTTAAGGAAATCATTTATCAGATTTACGGTCGTGACATGACAAAGGGGCTGATCCCGGTCGACCGCAAAACTGAATTAATGCATATTAGCGGATTCATAGCCGATCCTTCTGTTTCCAGAAACAACCGGAATTTTGAAAACTATTTTATTAACAGAAGATATGTAAAAAGTCCGGTCATCGCAAAAGCCATTGAGGATGGATATCACGGTTTTCTGATGCAGCATAAATACCCTTTTACGCTGCTGTATATCGATATCGACCCGACAAAGGTAGACGTCAATGTTCACCCTTCGAAAATGGAGGTCCGCATCTCAGAACAGGAACAGGTCTATCACCAGCTTTGTCTTGCCGTTCAGAATACCCTGATGGAAAGAGAACGTATACCGGAAGTATCTCCGGGACGGGAAGAAAAGGATCCGACCCGCGGAGGCACTTATCTTCCAAAGATCGGGAAAAAGATCCCGGAGCCATTTGAAAACAGACGGAGAGAGAATCTTTCTTCTCCGACTGCTAAAACCTCAGCCAGCAGTTTTCGAAACCAGACAGATAACGCAGGACCATTTCACGGAAGTGTCGCGGAGAATGAGTCACGCGTAAACGTACCGGAAAACAAAAAACAAGGCAGCTATCCCGCCGGCGTGAACGAGGAAGCAAACCGGTATTCTGTGCCGGTGTCCGCACCTTCTTCCGGCCTTCATAGCGAAATGCCGCAGAAGGAAAATTCCACCCCGGATTCCGCGGGAAGCGCCGGCAGTATACCGGAAACGTCCTCTGCTCCGGAACAGCTCAACTTATTCCGGGATAAGCTTCTTTCCGAGGACGCCCGGGGAAAACATAAGATCATCGGTCAGATCTTCGGCACTTTCTGGATCGTTGAATTTGATGACCGTATGTATATAATCGATCAGCACGCAGCTCATGAGAAGGTCCTCTACGAGCGTATTATGAAAAACTATAAGGAAAAGAAGATCAATTCGCAGATCCTTTATCCCGCGAAGGTCGTTTCTCTTCCCGCGGCGGAAAGAGATGTTCTGGAGCGGAATATGTCCGTATTCCGCAGCCTTGGATTTGAAATCGAGCCCTTCGGCGGAAATGATTACAAGATCACCGCAGTCCCCGACAATCTGTACAGCATCGCAGACAACGAGCTGTTTAATGAAGTAATGGACCAGCTCACTTCTCTTGGCGATATCTCGCCGGAAGCTATACCGGAGAAGCTTGCATCCATGTCATGCAAGGCTGCGATCAAAGGTAATCATGATTATTCTCTCATGGAAGCAGAGGCTTTGATCGATGAACTGCTGAAACTGGAAAACCCATATAATTGTCCTCACGGAAGACCGACGATCATTTCCATGTCACATTATGAACTGGACAAAAAATTCAAGCGTATTGTTTAAAGAAGGAGAATACAATGGATATCAGACCTCCCTGTATCGTTCTTACCGGTCCGACGGCGGTCGGAAAAACAGAGCTCTCCATCCGTCTCGCGAAAGCGCTGAATGGTTCTGTCATATCTGCAGATTCAGTGCAGATATATAAAAGAATGGATATCGGCTCCGCAAAGATCATGCCCCCGGAAATGCAGGGGATCCCTCATTATCTGGTAGATGAACTTGAACCGGATGATGAGTTTAATGTCTGTATTTTTCAGCAGATGGCTAAATCAGCCATGCAGAAAATATACTCGGAAGGACGTCTTCCCATCATCACAGGAGGTACGGGTTTTTACATTCAGGCTTTGTTGAAGGATATCGACTTTTCCGAAAGTGAGGGTGCCCGGGTCTGGCGCGCCGAACTGGAAGATCTCGCCCGTTCAAAAGGCCCTTATGTTCTGCATGCCATGTTAAGAGAGGTCGATCCGGTCTCCGCCGCCGAAATACATCCTCAGAATGTCAGGCGTGTGATCCGGGCAATTGAGTTTTACAGAGAAACCGGTACGCCGATCTCCGAACATAATAAGAAAGCCCGCGCAAAGGAATCTCCTTACGACTATGTATATTATGTCCTGACAGACGACCGTAAGCTTCTGTATGAAAGGATTGACCGGCGCGTAGATGATATGATAGAAAGAGGTCTTACCAAAGAGGTCACGGCTCTGAAAGATGAAGGCCTCACCGCTGACATGCAGTCCATGAAGGCTCTCGGCTACAGAGAATATTTTCCTTATTTTGAGGGCAGGATCACATTAGAGGAAGTAACGGAAAGGATAAAGCTGGACACCAGACATTTTGCCAAAAGGCAGCTTACCTGGTTCAAAAGAGAAAAAAATGTAATCTGGATAGACCGGCAGAAATACAAAACAGATGACGATATACTGACGTTCATGATCGAGCGTTGGAAGAACAGAAAGGATTATTTATGACAGAAGAAATGTTCCAAATGTATGAGCAGATGGGTATCAGCCAAAAGGCTGCCTCCTTTGGAGATGCGATCTGCAATTCCCTGAAAGAACGTTTTGAAGCTATAGATGAAACAGCCGAATACAATCAGCTGAAGGTTATAAGGGCCATGCAGGACGCCCGGGTCGACGCCGCATGTATGAACGGTTCCTCCGGATATGGCTATGATGATGTGGGAAGAGAGAAGCTTGAAAAGGTATATGCAAATATTTTCCACTGTGAAGATGCTCTGGTACGTCCCCTGATCGCCTGCGGTACTCATGCGCTTGGAATCGCGCTGTCGGGAAACCTGCGTCCGGGAGACGAACTGCTTTCACCTGCAGGAAAGCCCTATGATACTCTGGAAGAAGTCATCGGCATACGGCCGTCAAGAGGTTCCCTTGCGGAATACGGCGTTACATATCGACAGGTAGATCTTAAGGATGACTTCTCGTTTGATTACGACCGGATCCGTGAAGCGATCACGGAAAAAACAAAGATGGTCACGATACAGCGGTCCAAAGGGTATCAGACGAGACCTACTTTCTCTGTGGCACAGATCGGTGAACTGATCAGTTTTATAAAGAGCATCCGAAGCGATATCATCTGCATGGTAGACAACTGTTATGGGGAGTTTACCGAGAGGATCGAACCTACTGACGTCGGAGCGGATCTTATCGTAGGATCTCTGATAAAAAATCCCGGCGGCGGACTTGCTCCGATAGGAGGCTACATCGCAGGTAAAAAGGAATACGTGGAAAACGCCGCTTTTCGTCTGACGACGCCGGGTCTGGGAAAAGAAGTCGGCGCGACTCTGGGAGTAAACCAGCCGTTTTTTCAGGGGTTTTTCCTGGCGCCTACTGTTACGGCGTCCGCTCTGAAGGCGGCAGTCTTTGCGGCAAACATCTATGAAAAGCTTGGATTCCCTGTAATACCAGACAGCACAGAGACAAGGCATGACATCATTCAGGCTGTTACCTTCGGCTCACGTGAAGGAGTCATCGCATTCTGTCAGGGCATTCAGGCGGCAGCGCCGGTCGATTCATATGTGACTCCTGAACCATGGGATATGCCGGGCTACGACTCGGAAGTGATCATGGCGGCAGGAGCTTTTGTTCAGGGCTCTTCCATTGAACTGTCAGCTGACGGACCTATGAAGCCTCCGTACGCGGTCTATTTTCAGGGGGGGCTTACCTGGCCTCATGCAAAAGCGGGAATACTCATGAGTCTTCAAAAAGTAATGGAAGCAGGACTTGTCAGCTTATGAAAAAAAAGATACTTATCATAGGGGCCGGAGCCTCCGGACTCATGGCAGGCATACAGGCAGCCCGGGCCGGAGCCGATGTGACCATCCTTGAAAAAAACGACAGGCCGGGAAAAAAACTCCTGGCCTCCGGTAACGGAAAATGCAATCTGACTAATCTGTGTCTGTCAGACGAAAATATTCGCAGCAGTCATCATTTACAGGCTATGAATATCATCCGGTCCTTCCCGAATGAGAAGGTGCTGGATTTTTTTCACGGTCTCGGACTTTCAACGATTGAAAAAAACGGATGGGTATATCCGGTGACGGATCAGTCCGCCAGCGTTCTGAAGGTTCTGCTCATGGAAGCAGAATTTTTGAAAATAAAGATCAAAACAAAGGAATCCGCGAGGCACATCAGCCTGAAAGGGGATCAATTCCTCGTCAGGACAGATACATGGGAATACACAGGCGGAGCGCTGATCATTGCCTGCGGAAGTCCGGCTTCCGCTGTTCAGGGATCCGCCGGTGACGCGCTTGTTTTTGCGGAGGAAATGGGAGTCAGAACGATTCCTTTCATGCCGGCGCTTGTTCCCCTGCGGCTTAAAGGGGGCGGTTATTCCCGCTGGTCGGGGATCCGCTTCAGAGGTTCGGTAACTCTGCTGATAAACAATGTACCTCTGATTACAGACTCCGGCATTCTTCAGACAACAGATTACGGAATATCCGGCATCCCTGTATTTCAGATCAGCCGTTACGCCGTAAGGACTCTGTATGAAAACAAATCAGACGCTGTCAGCGTGAGGATCGATTTTGTCCCGGACTGTTCTGAGAGAGAATTAGAAGAAGAACTCTTTTCCAGAAAAGAAAGGTGTCCGTATAAGACGATGCGACAGCTTTTATCCGGAATGCTTCCCGAGAAGCTGATTCCGTTCCTTTTGCCAAAAGATTGTCCCGCCGACAAAAACAATATCCGGCTCGTTACAGAAATATTGAAAAACTTTACTGCGCAGGTACGTGACTCCGCCGGCCTGAAATATGCGCAGGTATGCTCCGGAGGCGTCCCGCTTTCCGAATTAACAGAAAAACTGGAATCCAGAAGGATCCGGAATCTTTATTTTACGGGAGAGGCAGTGGACGTTGACGGAATGTGCGGCGGATATAATCTGCAATGGGCGTGGTCCAGCGGTCACGCAGCCGGAAACGCAGCCGCCGAAATATAAGAAAGGCTTTCCAGATATGATTAGATTGAACCAGGTCAAACTTCCTGTTGACCATACCGAATCTGACCTTGAAAAAAAGATCCTGAAGCTCCTGCACTTAAAGCCCCGCGATCTTCTCAGCTATAAGATCGTAAGGAGATCCGTTGATGCCAGGAAGAAGCCTGATATTTTCTATGTATATACGATCGATGCGGAAACCCCAAAAGAGCCCGGTATTCTGTCGGGTAAAAGGAACCCAAACCTATCCCGGGCTTCGGAGCGTCCCTATGTCTTCCCGGATCCCGGATCCGAGCCAATGGACGAACGTCCGGTGATCATAGGAAGCGGGCCTGCAGGGCTGTTCTGTGCCTATATGCTGGCAAAACACGGATACCGTCCGTTAATACTGGAGATGGGTGATGAGGCGGAAGTCCGCAGAGAAAAAACAGATAAATTCTGGTCCGGAGGAATATTGGATACGAACAGCAACGTTCAGTTCGGTGAGGGAGGTGCAGGAACTTTCTCTGACGGAAAGCTTAACACCAGTGTAAAAGACCGGTACGGCAGGAACCGCCGGGTCATGGAAATATTTGTAGAATCAGGCGCGCCCGAAAAGATCCTGTACGAGGCCAGACCTCATCTGGGCACTGATCAGCTGATCAGAATAGTGCAGAACATGCGAAGCTCCATCATTGCAATGGGAGGCGATGTGTATTTCCGTTCAAAAATGACTGATATGCATATAAAGAACGGAGCGATCCAAAGCATTGAGACACAAGACGGGCGAATCTTTTACACCAAAACCCTGATTCTGGCCATCGGCCATTCTTCCCGCGATACGTTTGAGCTTCTGCACCGGCGCGGGATCCGCATGAACGCAAAACCCTTCGCGGTGGGCGTCCGTGTCATTCATCCCCAGGAAATGATAAATCTCTCTCAATACGGCACCCCGCGTCATCCTCATCTGGGAGCGGCTGATTACAGGCTTGCACATACGGTAGGTACCGGGAGAGGAGTTTATTCATTCTGCATGTGTCCGGGCGGATATGTGGTAAATGCTTCCTCCGAGAAAAACATGACCGCTGTCAACGGCATGAGTTACAGCGCCCGCGATTCAGAATACGCGAATTCCGCCATTGTAGTGACGGTTTCTCCCGAGGATTACCGCAGCTATGCCGATCTCAGGCTCCCGCCGGAACTGCAGGGCGTTTCCTTTCAGAGACATCTGGAGAGTGCCGCGTTCCGAAACGGCGGAGGAGCAGTGCCGGTCCAGAGATTCGAAGATTTCTGCGCCCTCAGAAGATCTTCATCTCTGCCTTACCATAACTTTCATAAAGGCGCGGTCCTTCCCTCCGCGGTACATGATATTTTTCCGGAAGACATCTCCATTTCACTGCGGCAGGGCATTGAATATTTCGATCATCTGATCCCCGGGTACGGGGAAGGGGACGCCCTGATGGCAGGCGTAGAAAGCAGAACATCATCTCCGGTAAAGATAGAACGTGATACTTTTCTTGAAAGCAATATCCGGGGAATTTATCCATGCGGAGAAGGCGCGGGATACGCCGGAGGCATCACATCCGCTGCCATCGACGGAATAAAAACAGCCGAAGAAATAGCTAAACTGTACCGTTTTTTTTAACAAATCTTTTATGTAATCATCATATACTTTGCTCAACAACTGTGATACAATTTCAAGTGATATTTTGGGACCTGTTATACTCCTTTTCCTTCCCGACTGCATCCGGAACCGGTAAAAGGAGGAAGAAATGAACAGCGGAATATTAATGAAAATGCTGCCGGAAGACGAGCGCCCTTACGAAAAATGCCTTAATTCCGGTCCCGAAGCTTTGTCCGACGCGGAACTTCTGGCGGTGATACTTCGAAGCGGCGCACAGGGGATCACTTCCATAGAGCTGGCGAGATCGGTCCTGGAGCTCAGTGATTTTGAAAAAGGTCTTACGGGCATTTATCATATGTCATTGGAGGATCTGTGTTCTCTAAAGGGAATAGGAAAGGTTAAAGCGATCCAGATCCTTTGCATCGGAGAACTTTCCAAAAGGATCGCCAGGGCTGAAAGCAGGAAGAAACTGAATTTCAACGATCCGTCCTCCGTGGCAGATTATTTTATGGAAAAACTCCGTCATGAAGAACAGGAGGAACTGTTCTGCCTGCTTCTTGATACGAAAAACGCGCTTCTTGGTGAGATTATGCTTTCGAAAGGGACCGTCAATCAGTCCCTTATCACTCCGAGAGAGCTTTTCATTAAAGCTCTTTCATTCCGTGCGGTCAATATGATCCTTATTCATAATCATCCGAGCGGAGATGCATCGCCAAGCAATGACGATCTTGCGGTCACGGAAAGGATCCGTAAGGCAGGAGATCTGCTTGGGATCAGTCTGCTCGACCATATCATCATCGGTGACAGGAGATACACGAGTCTTCGGGAAAAGGGATATTTGATCATATGACCTGACCGGTCAGAGGGGGGAATAATTACAGGATGGCTCTGCATCATATTTATGGTATAGATATAGGAACCAGTACGGTCAAAATTTACGATCAGAATAATGACAGTATTATAAAAGAGAAAAACATGATCGCCATTGAAAACAACGAATCTGTTTTCGCCATCGGCAGCGAGGCTTACAATCTTCTGGGAAGAACACCTCAGAATATAGAAGTTATCACGCCTATGTCAAACGGCAGGATCAGTGATATTTCCCTGATGGAGGCGGTTCTGCATACTTATCTGAAACGCTGCCCGGGAGGAACGGGATACCGGCCGACGCTGATCATGTCTGTGCCAAGTGATATGACGGAGATCGAAAGAAGAGCTTATTATACGATCGCGCACAGGGGGAGCCTGCGTCACGGAAAGCTTTTTGCAGTCGAAAAACCAATTGCCGACGCGCTTTCCTTTGGAATTCCTCTGAGCCGTACGAACGGTTCCATGATCATAAACATAGGTTCTCAGAGCACCGAGATCTCTATTATCGCAGATTCACGTGTCGTGATCAGCAGAAATCTTCCTCTCGGAGGAAGAAGCATAAATGACGCTATCGTGGCAAATGTCCGCCGCAAAAATAATCTTCACATCAGTTCAAAAATGGCAAAGCGGCTGAAGATCTCCCTTACCGACATGAACGGCCGGAAAATGGAAGGCCGGAAGGTCGTCGGGATCGATACGGAAAAGGGTATTCCCCGGGACGGCATTATCACCGCGTACACAGTGACCGACGCTGTCCGTGCCCAGATCGAAGATCTGACTGAAGAGATTAAAAAATTTCTTGAGCGCACGCCGCCGCAGATCCGCACCTGCATCAATCAGGAGGGCGTATATCTTTGCGGCGGAAGTACCCGTATCGCCGGTCTTGGTGAATTTCTGAACAACCACCTGGAATGTCCGGTCCGGCTTTCTGGATATTATGATCTCAGCACGATATGCGGCATCAAAGAACTGGTAACGCATCAGGATCTGATGAACCGCTGGACATTCCCTTTAAATAAGCGAAAATAAATACCTTACAGGGGCAACCATGAAAAAGAAAAGAAGACTGACTTTAAAAAATAAATATATTTTTACTATTCTGGTTTTTGTATGCATTTCTCTGCTGACACTGACAGCAACATCCTTCACTTCAATGTCGCCGCTGAGAAATGTTTTCGGCATAGTCATCATTCCAATGCAGAACGGACTCAATTCCGTAGGCGGATGGCTTTCCGAACAGGGCAGTATGCTGGAAAGCAAGAAGAAACTTGCAAAAGAGAACGAAACGCTGCAGGCAAAGATCGATGAGCTGACAGCTGATAATACCACATTATCTCTGGAGAAGGATGAACTTACAAGGCTTCGTCAGCTTTATGATCTTGACCAGTCATATTCTCAGTATGACAAGGTAGCCGCAAATGTAATTTCAAGAGATTCCGGAAACGGCTACAGCACATTTGTGATAAATAAAGGCTCTGACTCCGGCATCGCCGCAGATATGAACGTGATCAGCGGAAGCGGACTGGTCGGAATCGTCACAAACGTAGGCAGCAACTGGGCGTCAGTGCGTTCTATCATCGATGATTCCAGCAACGTCAGCGCCATGACAGTAAGCCATCTGGACACCTGCATAGTTTCAGGAGATCTGAGTCTGCTCGACGAGGGAAAACTCTCTTTTGACCAGATGAATACAGGGAATGAGATTTCCATTGGAGAGCAGATAGTTACTTCAAATATCAGTGACAAATATCTGGAAGGCATACTGATCGGTTATATTGATCAGGTAAATGATGATTCCAATCACCTTACAAAGACAGGACAGATCGTTCCTGTTGTGGATTTTTCTCACCTTCAGGAGGTCCTTGTCATTAAACAGCTGAAGGAAGCAGGAGGGGAATAAATGCGCAGAAAACTTGTCATGCTTCTTCTGGGTCTGGCGGCTTTTCTTGCGCAGACCACGGTCTCCAGGATCATTCCGTTCTCCTTCATCATGCCTAATATGCTTCTGATGATCGTAGTCATTTTTGCTTTTATGCGCGGACGCAGAGCAGGTATGATACTTGGATTTATTTGCGGATTATCTGTGGATCTGTTATCATGCCCGGTGATCGGATTTACATCGCTAGTATATGTCCTTATCGGTTATATCAGCGGATGCTGTTATAATATTTTTTTTGATGAAGATATAAAAGTCCCGGTCATACTGGTGGGACTGAGCGATCTGATCTACCGCGGATGCTACTATGTTTTTCAGTTTCTGATGTTAAACAGGATAAGCCTCCGGTCTTATTTTATTTATACGGTTCTTCCGGAGCTGATCTCTACTATAATACTGACGTTCCTGTTATATAAAGTCATGTTTATGATCGATAAAAAGCTTTCAGAATTTGAGCTTGAGGAGCAGCAATCACCTTGGTTAAGAAAATAATTAATACAGTAAAAAAGTTTTTTGATAAAAGAGTGACCATTGTCCTTATTCTTTTTGTCTTTATGTCCTGCGTACTGATCGCGCGCCTTTTTAAGCTGCAGATCATCGACGGTCAGTCATATGCGGATAACTTTACCGTCATGACTACAAGGACCCGTATGATCCAGAGTACGCGCGGAAACATATATGACCGCAATGGCGAGCTTCTGGCGTACAATGAACTCTCCAACTGCGTCACGATCGAGGATAACGGTTCCTATGAGACAACGCGGGAGAAAAACTTAAGCGTCAACGGCGAGATATATTACCTCACTAACCTCATACAGTCCATGGGCGATACTCTTACCCATGATTTCCACATTATAGTGGACGAAGACGGGAATTATGCTTTTGACGTTGATGAGGGAACCACAAGAGATCGTTTCCGCGCCGATGTTTTCGGCTATGCTCAGATTTCGGATCTGAAGGAAGATGAGGCAAATGCTTCCGCCGACGATATCATGAATTATCTTGCGGGTTCCAAACGTTTTTATTTATACAACGAGGATAACCCATATACGGAAGAGGAGCTGAAATCTCACGGACTCCCCGCAGAGCTGACAAAAGAAGAGATCCTGAACATCGTTATCGTCCGGTATCAGTTATCCCTGATCAGCTTTCAGCGGTATGTTCCTGTTACTGTCGCAAGCAATGTAAGCGCGTCAACAGTAGCGGCCATAGAGGAGAATATCAATACCCTTCAGGGAGTAAGTATTTCGCAGGAATCCAGACGTGTATATAACAAAGCCGAATCCATGGCGCCGATCATCGGATATACCGGAAAACCTTCCGCTGAAGAGCTGGAAAATCTCCGCCAGGAGAATCCTGACTATAACAGCAATTCCATCATAGGAAAGACCGGTATCGAACAAAGCATGGAGACTACACTCCAGGGCGTTGACGGAGAGGAAACGATCACTATCGATAATCTTGGCAAGGTATTGGATATCAATGAGGATTCCCGCATAAATCCTGTACAGGGAAATGACGTTTATCTGACTATAGATGCAGAACTGCAGGAAGCATGTTATCAGATCCTTGAACAGCGAATAGCCGGAGTGCTCCTGAAAAAAATACAGGATGAAAAAGAAGGTCCCGCCGAAATTGATGACGCGGATAACGATCTTTATATTCCGATCTATGATGTGTATAAACAGCTGATCAACAACAACATAATAGATATTAATCATTTTTACGCAGAGGACGCCGGCGAAACGGAACAAAATGTTTATAATAAATTTCTCAGCCGGCAGCAGGAAGTGATCGACTGGGTGGCACAGGAGCTTTCTGGCGAGGGCACGCCATACAATCAGCTTTCTGAAGATAAGCAGAGCTACCTTGATTACGTATACAGTACCTATCTGACATCGGATACCGGCCTTGTAAACAGAAAGCTCGTGGATAAAGACGACGCCATGTATCAGGCATATTTCAAGGAGGAGACGATATCTCTTTCACGTTTTCTTTCCTATGCCTCCACAAAAAACTGGATCGATACCACAAAGCTTCCCGAATCGTCTGATTATCTGGATTCCGGCGAGATTTATCAGCAGATCATCAGCATGATGCAGCAGGATCTTTATAATAAATCTGACTTCAGCCGTATCATCTACAGCTATCTTATCGATGATGATGTGGTGACCCCAAGCGAGCTCTGCCTGATCCTGTATGATCAGAATATTCTCAGCAAGGATGATGGTATTTATGAAGATTTTGCCTATGGCAGTATGACGGCGTATGAGCTTATCACAGAGAAGATACGAACTCTGGAACTGACGCCTGCCCAGATCGCACTGGATCCATGTTCGGGCTCCGCCGTTCTGAACGATCCTGACACAGGTGAAGTGCTTGCTCTGGTAACATATCCGGGATATGATAATAATCTGCTTTCAAATGATATGGACGTAAGCTACTATAATCATTTGTATAACGATCAGTCCACGCCGTTTTATAACAAAGCTACACAGCAGCTCACGGCTCCCGGTTCTACTTATAAGATCGTAACCGCAGTAGCGGGATTAAACGAAGGTATTATCACTACGGACACTCAGATAGCATGCAACGGCCTTTTTGGCGGCGGATTTCTTGACGCTACCGATCAGGTAAGATGCTGGCTGTCAGATGGTCATGGCGAACTGAATGTGGTGGGCGCAATAGAGAATTCCTGCAACGTCTTCTTCTGTACGGTGGCGTATAATCTCGGAATGGATGAGGAAAACGCTTATCAGTCAAATCAGGCGCTGGAAAAGATACAGGAGTATTCCTCTTTATTTAATCTGGATCAGAAGACAAATATCCAGGTCACAGAATCCGCGCCCGAGGTCACAGAGGACATGCCGCTGCCTTCAGCTATCGGTCAGGGTACTCATAACTATACGACATCACAGCTTTCCAGATACGCCGCTACCATATATAACAAAGGCGTAAGCTATGATCTTACGCTGATCCAGAAAACAACAGATGCCTCCGGAAATATCATAGAGCAGTTTTCACCTGTCATTTCCAAAACATCAAACTTTTCTGATTCTATCTGGAATGCTATCAATGAAGGAATGTCGCTGGCCGTATCGGACAGTACATATCTGGCGGGACTTCCGATTGAAATGTACGCAAAGACAGGAACCGCGCAGGAGGCGACAAACCGGGCCAGCCACGCGCTGATCATAGGCTTCTCACATTATGAGAGTCAGGATGACATTGCTTTTGCAATAAGGATCGCCCACAGCTACAGCTCGACAAACGCCTGTCTTGTAGCCGCGGATATTATGCGTTATTATTACAGCCTGAATGATGAGACAGAAATACTTACAGGTACCGCTATGCAGCAAGGCATTTCAGAAGAGGCGGTAACGGATTAAAAAAAATGGAGATTCTATGCTTAGTCAGTATAAATTAAAGGATTACAATTTCAAACTGGTGTTTGCCCTGATCATCCTCAGCACGCTGGGCGTTATGCTGGTTAATTCCGCGGACTCATCTCTGCGGAACCGCCAGCTGGCCGGCGTAATAGCCGGGGTTATAATCATGGTCATACTTTCTCTTGTGGATTACAGCTGGATACTGAACTTTTACAAAATAATCTATATTGTAAATCTGGTAATTCTTGTACTGGTGCTTATAACGGGTACGGCAAAGAACGGAGCCTCACGCTGGATCGAATTCGGAGGAATGCAGTTCCAGCCAACTGAGATCTCAAAGATATTCCTGATCCTGTTTTTCTCCATGTATCTTATGCTGCATGAAGAAATACTGAACACCTTTCCATCCCTGGTACGTTCAGCAGGACTGCTTGCAATACCTCTTTTTCTGATCATAAGTCAGCCCGATCTGAAAAACACGATTACAATTGCTTTTATTGTCTTTCTGCTGTTCTATGTGGCAGGACTGAGTTACAAAACGATTTTTCAGTTTCTTCTCGCTGTTATCGTGATTGGAGGCGTTGCTCTGCTTCTTATT
>DFHP01000005.1:23983-51327 GCA_002371335.1 Eubacterium sp. UBA3720 | reverse complement strand
TTCACGGCGGTAACACGGGTTCAATTCCCGTCGGAGTCATTATGGCGTGATAGCCAAGTGGTAAGGCAATGGTCTGCAACACCAGTATCCACCGGTTCGAATCCGGTTCACGCCTCGGAAAAAGCACTTCTTTTTAATCAAGAAGTGCTTTTTTAGTATACTTTTTTCTTGTCATCGGAATGATTATCAGCTATTCTAATACCTATAACCGTCGATTTAAGTGACTTTAAAGGAATTGCATGGATAAATACACAAATAAATATATGAAGAAATATAAAAATCTTGTTTTTGACGTCGGCAGTGTTCTGGTAGGATATCGATGGAGAGATATGCTGACAGATCATGGACTGACAGAAGACGAGGCAGATAAATACGGGAAAATGATCTTCAGAGATCCGCTGTGGCTTCATCTGGATATGGAAGATATATCTTATCAGGATGTTGTTGAACGATATGTTGAAGAATATCCGGAGCATGAAGAGCTCACCAGATGGTTTTTCAGGCATCCGGAAAAAATGTCTGTCTCAAGGAATGAAATATGGAAGAAAGTTGCCCGGCTGCGGGAGAAGGGCTATAGGATATATATCCTGTCGAACTATTCCAGTGTTTTGTTTGAAGCACATACCAAAGGAGCCTCTTTCAGGGATCATCTGGATGGAAAGGTTATTTCTTATATGATACATAAGATCAAACCTGAGCCGGAGATATATCAATATCTGTTTTCAGAGTATGATCTGGATCCGGAGGAGAGCGTGTTTTTTGATGACAGAGAAGAAAATGTGCTTGCTTCCGCGAAAAACGGTATGGACGCCGTCCGGATCCTGAGCGAACAGCATCTGGATACGCTTTTGGATCAGCTTTTGACAAAAGATGTTATGAATGATCCTGAAAACTGTATGTACAGAGCCTCGGATATAATATAAAAACCTCAGATATAGAATATGATCGGACCCCCGCTTCTTAAGTAACGAGTTTTTTATAACCCGTAACTTAAGAAGCGGGGGTCTTTTCCCGTTGAGATAAAATATTGGACTTTCGAGTTTTCAGAATCCTACTGGCTTTCAGAATCCTACTGTATATACGATTCGTATTCCCGCAGTTTTCTTTGCAGCCGGTCGTTGAGTTTCTTCATATAAACAGAATCGTCCTTTGTATCGGAGACGGGATCCTTTATATATATGAAAAGATCCACGCATACGTCCGGAAACTGAGCGCGCTCCGCATGTTCCGCGGATTGGATCTCCATCTTTATTTTCACTTTTTTTTCACGCATCAATGGTATAAGCAAAACATAAAGCCGGTCATCCTCAAAGGACAGATAGCCCGGGATCCGGCTGTTTTTTGTTTTGACATAAAGCCTGTTATCCTTTAAAGATGCGGGATACAGACGCATGCCCTCTTCAAGAATTGAAGCCCAACTGCTCTTTGAGAGAGATCTTCCGGTCTTATCTGCGAAAGCCCCGCCTTTAAGAGGCAATTCCTGGAAGGAGATTCGCGCCCTGAAACGATATATTTCATGAGCGGCGGGATAAGGTGCCGAGATTTTACGAAGGCACCATAGCGGATCGATGAATATACGTGACAGGAGGTGAAAGATATCCAGCTGATATCTGCTTCGCTGTCCGGAGAAGCTTTCGTTATATTCGAAATCGTTCATATGCTCGATTTGGTCCAAAAGTCTGCCCGCCGCAAGGTTGAGGCTGTACAGAAGCATGTCAAATTCTTCTGCATCCGGATTCCAGAAATACTTCCCGGAGGCCGCCAGATATCTGTCAAGTTTGTGGCCTTTGTATTCGCCGCCGCTTATGAAAACATCTCTCTCGCAGGGAGCGTGTTCGTTTACCGGTGCCTTCCAATGTCCTTTTTTTGAAAAAACATTGCCGGAGCCGTTATTTTTGCCGGGGCCGTTTTTCCTGCCGGAACCGGTCCCATTTGAAAAGCTTTCTCTTATCGTTGTATATGCATCATTGATCAGCTGCGCTTTTTCAATATGCTTTTTCTGCATCTCAGGGTGTGCAGTCTGTACCAGATCGGGATGATGCCTCGACATTAATCGATGATAACGATGTTTGACAATATGGATGTCATCATCTGCGGTAACGTCAAGTATATGATATGCTTTTTCTAATTTCATAGCTGAGCCTTGTTCAGATAGCTGTCCCATTCAAAGATCGCGTTTTCAAAAGATACTTCCAGTGTATATGAGTCCTGAACCGTATTATCGTACTCATCTTCAGAACGGATCGGGATCTCGACATGCATACAGTAGGTAAAAAGACTATTGTCTTCACTGAGCTTATCCATTGCGTAGAAATATGAATTTGCGAAAAGCGCAGACAGACCGTTTATCTCATCCTCTGAAAGAGGAGTATCAGGAACTTCCTCCATAAGTACACCATCTGCGTCGTAGTATTTATATCCGTCTTTTACAGCCGAAAGGATCCTGGCTTTCTGCAGACGGACATTTGTAGTGCGGGCGTAGCTCATGGTATAATTCGGGTTCTGTGAATTGCCGGGCATGACCAGAACGGCTTCGAGAACCATTTGTATCTGGGAATCAGCCGTCTTAAAAGAGATCATCTCGCAATCCTGAAAAGAAAATTGTTCAATTTCGTTGATTGATTTATATTGCATTGTCAGCTCCTTTTTAATCTCCCGCTGAGATAAACGCTCGCGGACTTTGTTCTATTTAATACATTTTAGCATAATATCATAATATTCAGAAAAAAAGAACCGGAAAAGGCCGGAAAGAGTGAATAAATGACCTTCCCCGGGATCAAAAAAAGTTGTTGACAAATATGTAATGCGGTGTTATCTTATAGAACGAAGATATTAGCACTCCATTTAAACGAGTGCTAACAAACTATAAAGGAGATTGAAGGATGCAACTAGATGACAGAAAAAAGAAAATTCTGAAAGCAATCATTCAGACATACCTTGAGACAGGCGATCCTGTTGGATCCAGAACAATCTCTAAATATACAGATCTGCATTTAAGTTCTGCTACGATCCGTAATGAGATGAAAGATCTGGAGGAAATGGGATATATCATTCAGCCTCATACTTCCGCGGGAAGGATTCCTTCAGATAAAGGCTACCGCTTATATGTAGATGAACTGATCAAGGAGAAAAATCAGGAGATCCAGGACGTAAAAGAGCTGATGATCAAGAAGACAGACCGTCTGGAAAAGGTCATGCGTCAGGTGGTAAAGGTGCTTGCAGTAAATACCAATTACGCGACGATGATCATGCCGGCTGTTCATTCGCACAGACTGAAATTCATCCAGCTTTCGAGGCTGAATGATGAACAGATCCTGGCCGTAATCGTAGCGGAGGGAAATCTGGTTAAGAATCAGCTGATTGGGATCAGTGAGCCGATCACGGATGAAGCGCTTCTGAAACTGAATCTGCTGCTGAATACACAGCTTAACGGATTATCCATAGGCGAGATCAATCTGAAGATGATCCAGAACATGAAGCAGCAGGCAGGGATCCACAGCGAGGTGATAGGAAGCGTTGTGGATGCGGTCGGTGAGGCGATAAAGCCGGACGACGAAGCGAATGTTTACACCAGCGGAGTAAAAAATATTTTCAAATATCCCGAACTTGCGGATTCCGCAAACGCCAGCGAGCTGATATCGGCTTTGGAGGATAAACAGGAACTTGCGGCGATGCTTCGTGAGACAGGGCTTTCAGAGGACGAGGAAACAGGCATTCAGGTCTATATCGGACAGGAAGCGCCGATCGAAAATATGAATGACGTTTCTGTGATCACGGCAAATTATGATCTTGGCGGCGGTATGAAGGGAAGGATCGGAATCGTAGGTCCGCGCCGGATGGATTATAAAAATGTGGTGGATAACCTGAAGAAGCTGAAAAAGGAGCTGGAATCTATTTTCGGGACAAATAAAGTCAAGCTGAATGAAGTCGATCTGGAGGCCGATATAGGCGGAAACATAACGGATGCGGACATAAGCAATGCGGTCACGGAAGTTGATTCGGACGGCGTTATCGAAGAGGATGACGCGGACAGCGGTATAATAGAAAATGATCAGGCAAATGTCATCGAAGAGGATGATGAGGACAGCAGCGCAGAAGAAGACAGCATGGACAATATCATCGGTGAGGATGACGCGGGTGATGCGGTTACGTAGCGCTTTTAAATCAGCGGCATCAAAGACGACAGCCTGCAGATTATGAATAATGAGGTGAACCAGCATTGGCAGAGGAAAAAACAATGACAAATGAAGAAGCAATAAAGAAGGCAGTTTGGGAGGCTGAAAAAGCCGCCGCCATGGCAGAAGGATCCGACGACGCCGCAGAAGAGACGGCAAAGAGCGGTGAGACTGCAGCCGAAGAGAAAGCAGAAGGAAACGGCGGAGAAATGAAAGCTGAGGAAACGGGCACTGAAGAAGCGGTCGCTGAGGGATCGGACGCCGGGAAAACGGGCACTGAGGAAACGGACGCCGGGGAGCCTGACGAAGAAACCGCAGCCGGAGATGAAGAGGAACAGGAAATCCCGGATGAAGAATCGGCAGGAACTGACGGTGAAAAGAAAAGTAAGAAAAACTTCTTCAGAAAAAAAGATAAAAAAGACAAGAAAGATGAAAAAATCGCTGAACTTACCGACAGACTTCAGAGACAGCTGGCTGAGTTTGATAATTTCCGCAAAAGGACAGAGAAAGAGAAATCTTCCATGTATCAGATCGGCGCGAAGGATGTCATAGAAAAGATACTTCCGGTGGTGGATAATTTTGAGCGCGGTCTGCAGACCGGAGATGAAAATGATCCGTTCGTGGAAGGAATGAGCAAGACATACAAACAGCTGACAACGGTCCTTAAGGATCTGGGCGTAACGCCGATCGAGGCGGTAGGCCGGGAGTTCAACGCGGATCTTCACAATGCGGTAATGCATGTTGAGGATGAAAACGTGGGCGAAAATATAGTAGTGGAAGAATTCCAAAAGGGTTACATGTACAAGGATTCTGTGGTCCGCTACAGTATGGTTAAAGTTGCAAACTAATCAGTCGGAGACTGATATAGCTTAAATAATTTTATATAAAGTGAAATTTATTTACGTTTTTATAATGTAAAAACAGGAGGAAATCATAATGAGCAAAATAATCGGTATCGACCTTGGAACGACTAACAGTTGTGTAGCAGTTATGGAAGGTGGAAAGCCTACAGTTATCTCTAACGCAGAGGGAAGCAGAACTACTCCTTCTATCGTAGCATTTTCAAAAACAGGCGACCGTCTGGTAGGAGATCCGGCCAAGAGACAGGCTGTAACGAACGCTGAAAAAACCATCTCTTCTATTAAGAGACATATGGGTTCTGATTATAAAGTAACTATCGATGATAAGAAATATTCTCCGCAGGAGATCTCCGCAATGATTCTTCAGAAGCTGAAAGCCGACGCAGAAAACTACCTGGGAGAGAAAGTAACAGATGCTGTTATCACAGTACCGGCTTACTTCAACGACGCTCAGCGTCAGGCTACAAAGGACGCAGGAAGAATTGCCGGACTCGACGTAAAACGTATTATTAACGAGCCTACAGCTGCAGCCCTTGCATATGGTCTGGACAATGAGAATGAGCAGAAGATCATGGTATATGACCTTGGCGGCGGTACATTCGATGTATCTATCATTGAGATCGGCGACGGCGTCATTGAGGTTCTCGCAACATCAGGAAACAACCGTCTGGGCGGCGATGATTTTGACCAGAAAGTTGTATCCTATATCGTAGACGAATTTAAGAAACAGGAAGGTGTTGACCTTTCTTCAGACAAGATGGCTATGCAGCGAATCAAAGAAGCTGCAGAGAAAGCAAAAATGGAGCTTTCCAGCGCATCTACGACAAATATTAACCTGCCATTCATCACAGCTACACAGGAAGGCCCGAAACATCTGGATATCAACCTGACAAAGGCTAAATTTGATGAACTGACAAGAGATCTTGTAGAGATGACAGCCGAGCCTGTAAGAAAAGCACTTTCGGACGCAGGTCTTACATCCGCAGATCTTTCAAAAGTCCTTCTGGTCGGAGGATCCACACGAGTTCCCGCAGTACAGGATAAGGTACGTGCCCTGACAGGAAAAGAGCCAAGCAAGAGCCTTAACCCTGATGAGTGTGTAGCTCTTGGAGCTTCTATCCAGGGAGGTAAGCTTGCAGGAGATGAGGGAGCAGGAGATATCCTTCTTCTGGACGTAACACCGCTGACACTTTCTATCGAGACAATGGGCGGCGTTGCTACTCATCTTATCGAGAGAAACACAACGATCCCGACAAAGAAGAGCCAGATCTTCTCTACGGCAGCAGACAATCAGACAGCTGTAGATATCAACGTAGTACAGGGTGAGCGTCAGTTCGCAAGAGATAACAAATCTCTCGGACAGTTCCGTCTGGACGGAATTCCGCCGGCACGCCGCGGCGTTCCGCAGATCGAGGTTACATTTGATATCGATGCAAACGGTATCGTAAATGTTTCCGCAAAGGATCTGGGAACAGGAAAAGAGCAGCATATCACGATCACAGCCGGCTCAAATATGAGCGATGAGGAGATCGAGAAAGCTGTCAAGGAAGCGGCTCAGTTCGAGGCTGAGGATAAGAAACGTAAAGAAGCCGTTGACGCACGAAACGATGCTGATTCTACTGTATTCCAGATTGAGAAAGCTCTTGAGGAGGCCGGAGATAAGATCGACGCAAATGACAAGGCAGCCGTAGAGGCTGATCTGAACGCACTGAAAGATCTCCTGAAGGAGATCCCGCAGGAGGGCGCTTCAGAGGAGCAGGTCGCACAGCTTAAGACAGCTCAGGAGAAGGTAATGCAGTCTTCACAGTCCCTGTTCACAAAGATGTATGAGAATATGCAGGCAGCACAGGGAGCCGCAGGATCAGCAGGTCCTAATCCGGGCGCAGGAAGCAACGCTGATGACGATGTAGTCGATGCTGATTATAAAGAGGTCTGATCAAAACGGTCAGATACGCGTCAGTGTTCCGCTGATGAATCAGACTTGCAGTCTGCCGGAAACGGCAGGCTGCAAGTTCATATTTTATCTCAGTGTGAGAAGCCCCCGCTTTTTAAGCGGCGGGTTATGACAAGCTCGTCTCAGTGGGAGTCCAATCTCCCACTGAGATAAACGCTCCGCGAGGATGCTCAGGGATTCGGTTTGGAAGATGTCAGCTGAGCTGACCCGAATACCGCATCAGGTCCCGCGGGCGATATTTGAATTCTGACATAGGAAATCACTAATGAGATGATCATAATTACAGGGTTGTTCCGGGAATAAAAATGTGTTATTCTACAGAACAGCCTTGTTTGGTGTTTTGCATGCGGCTTATATATGGGAATCTGCGGAACAGATCCGTCGAAGCAGTTGAGGAGACGAAATGGCAGATAAAAGAGATTATTATGAGGTGCTGGGCGTAGACCGCAGCGCCAGTGAAGAAGAAATAAAAAAAGCCTACCGGAAGCTGGCAAAGAAATATCATCCCGATATGAATCCCGGCGATAAAGAGGCAGAGGCGAAATTTAAAGAGGCGACAGAGGCTTATTCCGTACTGTCCGATGAAGAAAAGAGACAGCAGTATGACCAGTTCGGCCACGCCGCGTTTGAAAACGGCGGCGCCGGTTATGGAGGATTTGACTTCAACGGAGCAGACATGAATGATATTTTCGGCGATATTTTCGGCGATTTCTTTGGCGGAGGCAGAAGGGCGGCCAACAATGGTCCGCAGAGAGGCGCAAGTCTTCGGGCTACCGTGCATCTGACCTTTGAGGAGGCTGTTTTCGGATGTACGAAAGAACTGGAGCTGACGCTGAAAGATGAATGTACTACATGCGGCGGTACAGGAGCAAAGCCCGGCACATCGCCGGAGACATGTTCGAAGTGTCACGGAACCGGACAGATCCGCCGCGCTCAGCAGTCGTTTTTCGGAATGGTTCAGAATATTGAGACATGTCCGGACTGTATGGGAAGCGGAAAGATCATAAAGGATAAATGTCCCGACTGTCATGGTACCGGATATGTAGCGAACAGGAAGAAGATCGAAGTGGCTGTGCCTGCGGGAATCGACAATGGTCAGACGATCCGCATCCGCGATAAGGGTGAGCCGGGAAGAAACGGAGGCCCGAGAGGAGATCTTCTGGTTCAGGTCATCGTAGCCGATCATCCGATATTCCAGAGAGAAGATATGAATATCTTTTCTTCAGCACCGCTGACATACGCCCAGGCGGCTCTCGGCGGCGTTATCCGCATTGATACGGTGGACGGACCCGTGGAGTATACGGTCAAAGCCGGAACACAGACTGACACCAGGATCAGACTGAGAAACAAGGGAGTTCCTTCATTAAGAAATAAAAATGTCCGCGGAGACCAGTACGTAACGCTGGTAGTACAGGTTCCGACAAATCTGAGCAATGAAGCAAAGGAAGCGCTTCGCAAATTTGACGAGATAGTGCAGGGAGTAAACGGCGGTGAAGAGCCCGCGAAGAAGAAAAAGAAAAAATTCTGGGAGATATAATCCATGAAATGGAATAAATACAGGATCAAAACGACAGAGGAAGCTGAGGATCTGATCATATCATCGCTGGCAGATCTGGGGATCGAGGGCGTTGAGATCGAGGATAAACAGCCTTTGTCGGAAGCAGAAAAGAAGCAGATGTTTGTGGACATTCTCCCGGATATGCCCTATGACGACGGCGTTGCCTACCTGAGCTTTTATCTGGAACAGGATGAGGATAACGAGGGGATCCTCTCGAAGGTCAGGGAAGAGCTTGAAGCCCTGCGCGCTTTCACTGATGTGGGAGAGGGAAGCATTGAGGCAACGGAAACGGAAGATAAGGACTGGATCAATAACTGGAAAGAATATTTCAAGCAGTTCTATGTAGATGATATTCTGGTCATTCCGTCATGGGAAGAGGTCAGGGAAGAAGACCGCGATAAAATGATCCTGCACATTGATCCCGGAACTGCGTTTGGCACGGGAATGCATGAGACTACGCAGCTTTGTATCAGAGCTTTGAAAAAATACGTAAAGCCGGGCTGCGAAGTGCTGGATGCAGGCACGGGAAGCGGAATATTGTCCATAGTGGCACTGAAGCTTGGAGCAGGTCACGCTTTTGGAACAGATCTTGATCCGTGTGCGGTGGACGCCGTAAAGGACAATAAAGAGGCCAATGACATTCCTGACGGGGACTTCGAAATGGTTATCGGAAACCTGATCGATGACAGAAGCACGCAGGATAAGGCCGGTTATGAAAAATATGACATTGTGACGGCTAATATTCTGGCGGATGTGCTTGTGCCTCTGACGCCGAGGGTCGTTGAGCACATGAAAAAGGGAGCCGTATATATCACCTCCGGCATTCTGGAGGGGTATGAGCCGATGGTCATCAAAGCCTGTGAAGATGCGGGAATGAAGGTGCTGGAGGTAAACACTCAGGGAGAGTGGAAGGCTGTCGTCGCGATGAAATAACAGAGGTAAAAATGTATCATTTTTTTACAGACAGAAGCCGGATCAGAGACGGAATGGTCCATATCACAGGAAATGATGTGAACCATATCCGTAATGTGCTTCGCATGAAAAAAGGAGAACTGATCGTAGTATCCTGCGGGGATGAATGGGAATATACCTGCAGGATTTTTTCGCTGTCAGGAGAAAGTCCGTCCGGCCGGGAACGAAACGATGACCGTGAGGATGAAATACTTGCGGAGATAGTGGACGCGCAGAAACCGGGCAAAGAACTGCCGTCAAAAATATATCTGTTCCAGTGTCTTCCGAAATCAGATAAGATGGAGCTGATCATACAGAAAGCTGTCGAATTAGGCGTTTACAGAGTGATTCCTGTTTCTTCCGGAAGAACCATCGTCCGTCTGGATAAAAAAAAGGCGGAAAAGAAGACGGCCCGCTGGAACGCGATCGCTGAAAGCGCCGCAAAGCAGTCGGGACGCATGATTATTCCCGGGGTCCTGCCGGTCATGAGATTCAGGGACGCTCTTTCTTTTGCGGAGCAGGAGCAGATCGACGTAAGGTTTATTCCCTATGAGATGGCGGAGGATATGAATGTAACGCGTCGTCTGTTTTCTGAAATCGGCAGGGGACAGAGTATTGCCGTAATGATCGGGCCGGAAGGCGGTTTTGAAGAGTCTGAAGTGGAGGAGGCACGCGGGAAAGGATTTACGTCCATCTCCCTCGGCAAACGGATACTGCGCACCGAGACGGCAGGAATGACCGTGCTCTCCATCCTCATGTACCTCCTCGACGAATAACCACGGAACCGGGGACGGAGTTAAGTTTCATTTCACGGAACCGGGGACGGAGTTAAGTTTCATTTTTACGGATGCGGGACGGCGCATTGCTGTCATTTGGAAGCGAGACTTGAAATTGCACAGAGAAATAAAACGTGCAAATAATCAAAACTTCCCGATTGATATTACTGAAACAGTCTTTTCATGAAGCGGGAAGTTTTTATAAATAAATATAAGCAGCATATATAGCAGGATAGAGAATATAAACGGAAAGAGATGTGAGATGGAAGCTTATTTTGATAATTCCGCAACCACAAGGTGTTATGATGAGGTCAGGGAGATCATGGATCTGACCATGCTCCGTGATTACGGTAATCCGTCCTCCATGCACAGGAAAGGCGTGGAAAGCGAAAAATATATCCGGGAAGCAGCCAGGACGCTGGCAGGGATCCTGAAAGCAGACGCAAGAGAAATTTATTTCACCTCCGGCGGTACTGAATCGGATAACTGGGCACTGTTTGGCACTGCAATGGCCAGAGGGCGCAAGGGAAAGCATATTATTATCAGCAGTATAGAGCACCCGGCAGTTACCGCGCCTGCAGCCGCGCTTGAAGAAATGGGATATGAAGTGACACGGCTTTCGGTTGAAAAAGACGGAAGGATCAGTCTTAATGAACTTGAAGAAGCGATCCGTGAGGACACAATCCTGGTTTCTCTGATGGCGGTGAACAATGAGATAGGAACAGTCGAACCGGTTCGCGAGGCGGGAGAGCTGATAAAGAAGAAAAATCCATCCTGCTATTTTCATGTAGACGCAATTCAGGCTTTCGGAAAGTTGCCCGTTTATCCGGGAAGGATGAATATAGATCTGATGTCGGCCAGCAGTCATAAGATCCACGGCCCCAAGGGAGTTGGATTCCTGTACATAGGGAATAAAGTAAAGATCAGACCGCTGATTTTCGGCGGCGGTCAGCAGAATGATATGCGGTCGGGAACAGATAATGTGCCGGGAATCGCCGGAATGGCAAAAGCTGCGGAGATCGTCTGCGGAAACATGGCCGAAAATGCGGAGAAAATGTATACGCTGAAGGAACATCTCGCGGATGGTCTTTTGAAACTGGGGGACGTGTGTATTCATGGAATGTCCTTAAGGGAAGGCGCGCCGCATATTCTGAACGCTTCCTTTATCGGCATCAGGAGCGAGGTCCTTCTCCATGCGCTTGAGGATAAAGGTATTTACGTTTCGGCAGGAAGCGCGTGCTCCACGCATAAAAGAACCGGCAGTCCGACGCTCACAGCCATCGGATGTTCGAAAAAAGAGATGGAGTCTGCCGTTCGATTCAGTTTCTCGGAAGAGAATACGATCGGGCAGGTGGATTATACATTAGAAGTTTTAAATGAGATTGTACCAATGTTGCGCAGATACACGCGCAGATAAGGAGAAAAAATGAGATATCAGGCATTTTTGATCAAATATGCGGAAATCGGTATCAAAGGCAGAAACAGATATGTCTTTGAAAATGCGCTGATCCATCAGATGACGGCTGCGCTTCGTTCTGTAAATGGCGAATTTCATATTTCAAAAGAGCAGGGCCGCGTATATGTGAATATTGAAGGAGATTATGATTATGAAGATGCTGTTGAGGCTCTCTCGAGAGTATTCGGCATCGCATATATCTGCCCGGTAGTCGTTGTGGACTCCCAGGATTTTTCTGATATTGCGAAGGAAGTTGTCTCCTATGTGAAGGAGACCTATCCGGAAGGAAACGAGAAAACATTTAAGGTATTCACCAGAAGAGGAAACAAAAAATATCCGATGGAATCGATGCAGATCAGCGCGGAGCTGGGAGGCGCCATTCTTTCCGAATGTCCGTGGATGAAGGTTGACGTGCATGATCCGGAGGTAAGTCTTCATGTGGAAGTAAGGGAAAAGATATATATCTATTCTGAGAGCATCCCTGGACCGGGCGGCATGCCTGTGGGCACGAATGGAAGCGCGATGCTGCTTCTCTCAGGCGGAATCGATTCTCCGGTGGCAGGGTATATGACGGCCAAAAGGGGAGTTGCTCTTGATGCGGTGTATTTTCATGCGCCGCCTTATACGAGTGAAAGGGCAAAGCAGAAAGTAGTGGATCTGGCCAGACTGGTATCCCGATACAGCGGCAGTATCCGTCTTCATGTGGTGAATTTCACTGATATCCAGCTGAAAATATACGAGCTGTGTCCTCATGAGGAGCTGACGATCATCATGAGAAGATATATGATGAGGATTGCGGAAATGTTCGCGAAGCGCGACGGAGCGATGGCCCTGATCACGGGAGAAAGCATCGGACAGGTGGCAAGTCAGACGATACAAAGTCTTGTCTGCACAGATGCCGTGTGCACAATGCCTGTATTCCGCCCGCTGATCGGTTTTGACAAACAGGAAATCGTCGATATTTCTCAGAAGATCGATACATATGAGACGTCGATCCTTCCTTATGAAGACTGCTGTACGATTTTTGTGGCAAAGCATCCGGTGACAAAACCATCCATTAAGCAGATCGAAAAATCCGAGAGAAAGCTCACGGGCGTTATCGAAGACATGGTCAAAGAAGCCGTAGACACGGCTGAAACGATCATCGTGGAGCCTTGAACAATCCAGGCCCGGTCCGGATTTAAGGAACAAAGTCCGCTTGCGGACGTTGCGCGCCGCCGCACAGCAGCCTGGCAGGTTCCTTAGCGCGGCGTGTGCCCCCGGAGGGTTTGTTTAACGGGAAACAGATGGAATTTTCCATCAAATAAAAAAAGCATCCCCAGTCAGGTCCGGCCCCTTAAGACGGGAAAACTGAAAGGAAGGATGCTTTTTATATACACTTGAATTCAGCCGAAATGTCAGTCCATGTATGGTTTAAGCTCATCCAGGATGTCTGTCAGAGTATCGCCGCCGTCGGCGTGAATGTTCAGCTCGATTGGCTTTGCAAGATCGAGAGAAAAAATGCCCATAATGGACTTAGCGTCAATAACGTATCTTCCTGAAACGAGATCAAAATCGTAATCATAGCGGTTAATCAGGTTCACAAAGGATTTTACCTTATCGATGGTGTTGAGTGTGATCTGTACGGTTTTCATAAGTATAACCTCCGTGTGTTTATATAATATCAGGATAAATATCGACACTAATCTATCATCTGCACATGTAAAAGTCAAGAACAAGAAAAAACATAGCAGGTAAATAATTTTTATGCTTTTTATGAGGAGATTTGAAAAATGGCAAAAAAAGCAGCGCTGCATAATCTCGGATGCAAAGTGAATTCATATGAGCTTGAATCTGCGGAGCAGCAGCTTTTACAGCATGGATATGAGATTGTGCCTTTCGCGCCGGGTGCGGATATATATGTAATCAACACCTGCACGGTGACGAATATCGCAGACAGAAAGTCGAGACAGATGCTCCGGAGGGCAAAGAAAATGAATCCGGATGCGCTGGTCGTCGCCATGGGATGCTATGCGCAGGTGAAGGGAAAAGAACTTAATAAAGACGACGCCATAGATATTGTCATTGGCAATAATAAAAGGGGAGAATTGCTCCGGGCTCTTCAGCTCTATGAATCGACCGGCGTGAAACAGGAAGCGTGGATCGACATTAACCGGACGAATGTTTATGAAAATATATCCATCGATCATGTGGAAGAGCATACAAGGGCTTTCGTAAAAATACAGGACGGATGCAATCAGTTCTGCTCTTACTGTATAATCCCCTATGCCAGGGGAAGAGTGAGGAGCAGAAATCTGCCGGATATCATCAGGGAGATCCAGAGTATTGCGGACAGCGGATGCAGGGAAGTGGTGATCACGGGGATTCACGTCTGCTCATATGGACGCGATCTGAAAGACGGATCGGATCTGGTATCTGTACTGAAAGCGGTGGATCAGATCGAAGGTATCGAACGTATCAGGCTTGGCTCGCTCGAACCGGGTTCCATGACGGAAGAAGTCATCCGTGAAATGAGCAGTATGAAGAAGCTTTGTCCGCATTTTCATCTTTCACTTCAGAGCGGCTGTGACAGGACGCTGAAGAGAATGAACAGAAAATATGACACGGAGACATTCCGGAAGGTGTGCGAAAATTTGCGCAGGTATTTTGACGATCCGGCTCTGACTACGGATATAATAACAGGATTTCCGGGAGAGACAGATGAGGACTTTGAGGAGTGCAGAAAATTTGTGGAGGAAATACAGTTTTATGAGACCCATATTTTTCCGTATTCCAGACGCGAGGGAACAAGAGCGGCTTCATTCCCGGATCAGATTACCGAAGCGGTAAAGAAGGAGAGGAGCAGGGTACTGCTGGAAATGAACGCAAAGGCAGCAGAACGTTATCTGAAGCGATATATAGGCGTTCCTGTGGAAATACTCATAGAAGAAAAGATAGAAAAAGACGGAAAGACATACTGGACAGGCCATTCGACGCATTATCAGAAAGCACTGATACCGCCGCATATGGATGAAAGCGGTAAAGAGGCGGATCTGAGAAATCAGATGATCACCTTTGTGCCGGAGTCGGTGAAGGATGGATGCCTGAAATAAAGTCTCCGCACGCGGCTTTGCAGGCAGGTGCCTGCGGGCCGGAAGAAAGTATTAAAGGTTGCTATTTTATTTGATATATTATAAAATAACAATTAGTTTATATCGGAAGGATCCGCAAATTGCGAAAAAGAGGCGTTTGCGTCTTTGAATAGAAAGAATTTTTTTACAGGCGAGGAATTGTTTTTTATGACAGATATGGGAAGAACACAGTATTTTAAAGTTACAAATGAGCAGGATTATTCTGTGAAAGAGGTCTTGGATGCTGTATATCTTGCAATGGTTCAAAAAGGATATAATCCGGTCAATCAGATCGTTGGATATATCATGTCAGGGGATCCCACCTATATTACCAGCCATAACGGCGCGAGAAGCCTGATCATGAAAGTCGAAAGAGACGAACTTGTAGAATTGCTGCTGCAGGAGTACGTAAAGAATCTTACGGCTTCTTCAGAAGAATGATCAGATTTATCTGAACGTATATGAGATATTTAATTGAGTATATAAAGGGATGAAAAAACAGCCAGACCGCAGTTGAAAAACGCGAGTTTTCGATTGCGGTTGGCTTTTTTGTAAATATTATAAAAAACTTCCCACTTCATGCCGAAGGATCAGTCGTGATCAGAAATGACATGCGGGAAGTTTTAGTATTGCCAGCATAGTTACTGTAATAATACGGCTGACGGACTGTCTGTGGCTTGCGCTCATATAAAGTATAGCGGCAAACGGAAGTTTGCGGAAAATGACCTGTGAAGACGGGGGACGGGAGAAGAGAAGTTCTTTGCAGGTACCTTATAGCGGAAAAAAACAGACCTTTGCCGGTCGTGCAGAGTTTAAGGTTTGAACGGACTCAACATTCTATTATTTCGGAACGTAAAGAACCCGAAGGGGAAGCTTTATGCTTTGTTTGCTGTGCGTTTTTTGCACGGTTATCCGTTCGGACCGCGAACAGAAAGAAATGAGGTTCGAATTAAAAATTGAATACAGGAAAACTAAAAGTTATCCCGTTGGGCGGACTGGAACAAATCGGAATGAACATCACCGCATTTGAATACGGGGACAGTATTGTGGTAGTAGACTGCGGAATGGCTTTTCCGGATGACGGCATGCTTGGAATAGACATGGTTATTCCGGACATTACCTATCTGAAGGAAAACGCAGAGAAGGTAAAGGGATTCGTCATTACTCACGGACATGAAGATCATATAGGATCTCTTCCGTATATATTGAAGGAACTGAATGTTCCGGTATATGCCACAAAGCTGACAAACGGTCTGATCGAGAATAAACTAAGAGAGCATGATATGCTTCGTACAACCAGAAGAAAGGTGATCAGTTTCGGACAGTCGATCAACCTGGGATGTTTCAGGATAGAGTTCATTAAGACCAACCACAGTATTCAGGACGCGGCAGCCCTCGCCATCTATTCACCGGCAGGCACGATCGTTCATACAGGTGATTTTAAGGTAGACTATACTCCGGTATTCGGAGATTCGATTGATCTGCAGCGTTTTGCAGAGATTGGAAAAAAAGGCGTTCTTGCACTTATGTGTGACAGCACCAATGCGGAGAGACCGGGCTTTACCATGTCTGAAAAGACGGTAGGCCGTACGATCGAAAACCTGTTCCAGGAACATAGCAATACGAGGATCATTATCGCTACATTTGCGTCCAATGTGGATCGTGTACAGCAGATCATCAATACCGCTCATAAATACGGAAGAAAAGTTATCGTTCAGGGAAGAAGTATGGAAAACGTCATTGCCACAGCTTCCGAGCTTGGCTATCTTCAGGTGCCTGAGAATACGCTGATCGATATTAATGAGATGAAAAATTATCCGGATGAACAGATAACTCTGGTCACAACGGGCAGTCAGGGCGAGTCCATGGCAGCGCTTTCGCGAATGGCGGCAGATATACATAAAAAAGTAACGATCCATCCGGGAGACACGATCATCTTCAGTTCCCATCCGATCCCGGGAAATGAAAAAGCTGTGTCGAACGTTATCAACGAACTGACGGAAAAAGGAGCAAATGTTATTTTCCAGGATGTGCATGTATCCGGTCATGCGTGCCAGGAGGAGATCAAACTGATCTATACGCTTGTGCAGCCGAAATATGCGATTCCGGTACACGGCGAGTTTCGTCATTTGAAAGCACAGGCGGATATTGCAAAGGGGCTTGGAATTCCTTCGGAGAACATAAAGATCCTTCATTCAGGAGACGTACTTACATTCACAAATGGTGAGGCTGCGGTGACGGATCATGTGCAGACAGGCGGCATCATGGTCGACGGTCTGGGCGTGGGCGATGTAGGAAATATCGTACTTCGCGACAGGCAGCGGCTTTCCGAGGATGGCATAATCATTGTTGTTATGACATTGGAACAGTACGGCAGACAGCTTCTGGCAGGTCCGGACATCGTTTCCCGCGGATTTGTATACGTCAGGGAATCAGAGGATCTGATGGACCAGGCAAGAGAGGTCGCGGAAGATGCGCTGAACGATTGTCTCAATAAGAAGATGACAGACTGGGGAAAAATCAAAATAACCGTCAGAGACGCGCTGAGCAGTTTCGTATGGAAGCAGACGAAGAGAAGCCCGATGATCTTACCTATTATTATGGAGGCGTGATCTATGGATGCTGTTAAAGATAAACTCTATGAGCTGATACAAGTGGTAAAGGATTCGCCTGAATATCAGAATTTTGAAAAATACAAATATGAGCTGAATATGAACTATGATCTGCGGCGCAGGGTAGACGATTATCGAAGGATCTGCTACAGCATGCAGCAGTCGGGCGAAGATCTGTATGACAAGTCTGACGACCTTGCGAGAGAATTTTCTGATCTGTTTGCAAATAGCACATCGCATGAATTCCTGATGGCGGAGTCAAGTGTCTGCAGGATGATCAGAGAAATCTGTATTGCCCTGAGCAGGGAGATCGATGTGGATATTACGCTCTGAGGAGTCCTTTAAGTAAAACGGAGAACGCTATGATTGAACCAAAGAAGAATAAGAACGAAGACAGAAAAATACACGTGAAGGATATATATGGCGGCTATGAAGAAGAAAAGCGAGAGTCCGCCAGCGGATATCAGCTTGCAGTCAGTGGCATGAAGGGCGTTATCAGGGTCCTGATCTATATCTGTATCTTCGTCACAATGGTTTTTATTGCAAAAGAAGCTTACGCCATCGGTTATAATGTTTTTAATCAGGTATCCGTGGATACAGGAGAAGGGCGCGAGATCAATGTCAGCATCGAACCGGACATGTCAGTAATGGAGATAGGTCAGATGCTGCAGGATCAGGGGCTGATCGAAGAGGAACCCCGTGTGTTCTGGATACAGGAATTTCTTTCTGATTATCACGGAGAGATCCAGCCCGGCTATTATACGCTGAAAACAGGAATGACGCCTGATGAAATGATCAAATCTATGGTGGAGACTGCCGCGGAGAGGGCAGAACAGCAGAATTCTGCGGTAGTTCCGGAGGGATCTCCTGAGGCGGCCGGCGAAGGAGAAGCCGGAGCAGCGCAGGAAGCTCCTGCGGAAAACAATGAAAATACTGAAGATACAGCAAACGAGGGCAATTAATTGATAGTTGATGAACGAATGATCACTTTTATCAATTCGTTGGACACAGGCAACACTCCCTTTTTGGAAAATCTGGAAGAAAAAGCCAGGAAGGCTTTCGTCCCCGTGATCCGGAGAGAGATGCAGAGCTTTCTGAAAGTCATGCTTCGGATGAAACAGCCGTACCGCATTCTGGAGGTGGGTACGGCTGTTGGTTTTTCTGCCATACTGATGGCAGAGTACGGTCCGGAGGAATGTGAGATCACAACGATTGAGAATTACGAAAAAAGAATACCTCTTGCGAGGGAAAACTTCCAGGCATCCGGATATGCGGAAAAAATCAGATTGATCGAAGGAGATGCATCAGATGTCCTGAAGACACTTGAAGAGCCTTACGATTTCATATTTATGGATGCGGCAAAGGGACAATATATACATTTTCTGCCGGAGGTGCTGCGGCTTATGAGACCTGGAGCGGTCCTGATTTCTGACAATGTCCTGCAGGAAGGGGATATTATCGAGTCTCATTTTATCGTTGAGAGAAGGAACCGGACGATCTATAAGCGGATGAGAGAGTATTTGTATGAGCTGAAGCATAACGATGAACTTCTTACTGCAATAGTTCCGCTTGGAGACGGCGTTACGGTCAGTATAAAAAAATAAATACCGGCAGATTTTGGAAAGGATTTTTTATGAACAGAAAGAAAAGACCGGAACTGCTCGTTCCCGCCAGCTGTCTGGAAGTGCTGAAGGTAGCTGTCGCGTTCGGGGCTGATGCGGTATATATCGGAGGAGAGGTATACGGACTGCGGGCGAAAGCAAAGAATTTCAGCAAAGAGGATATGGCCGAGGGAATCAGATTTGCCCATGAGCATGGAGTAAAGGTACATGTTACGGTCAATATTCTGGCCCACAACCAGGATCTGGATGGAGTGGAAGAGTACCTGAAGGAACTCAAGGAGTTAAGACCTGACGCACTGATCATTGCGGATCCGGGTATTTTCTCGATGGCCGGAGAAATTTGCCCGGAGATCGACCGCCATATCAGCACACAGGCAAACAATACAAATTATCAGACATGCAATTTCTGGTATCAGCTTGGTGCTAAAAGGATCGTAACAGCAAGAGAATTATCACTTCGGGAGATCCGCGAGATGCGGTCCAGGATTCCGGCGGATCTCGAGCTGGAGTCATTTATTCACGGAGCAATGTGCATCTCATATTCGGGAAGGTGTCTTCTTTCAAATTATTTTACCGGAAGAGACGCGAACAGAGGTGCCTGTACACATCCGTGCCGCTGGAAATACGCTGTGGTCGAGGAGACCAGACCGGGCGAGTATATGCCTGTATACGAGAATGAAAGGGGTACGTATATTTTTAATTCCAAGGATCTTTGCATGATTGAACATATCCCGGATCTGATAGATGCGGGTATCAGCAGTTATAAGATCGAAGGAAGGATGAAGACAGCTCTTTACGTGGCAACTGTGGCAAGGACATACCGCAAAGCGATCGACGATTATCTTCAGGATCCGAAACTTTATGAACAGAATATGCCCTGGTATCTGGAGCAGATCTCGAACTGTACATACCGTCAGTTCACGACGGGATTCTTTTACGGAAAGCCTGCGTCAGAGGATCAGATCTATGATAATAATACATACATTACCAGATATAAATATCTTGGAGTCGTGGAAGGCATTGATGAGAACGGATTTGCGGTCGTTGAGCAGAAAAACAAATTCTGTGTGGGAGACCGTATAGAAGTGATGAAACCCAACGGCGAGAATCCCGAGGTGACTGTCCAGGGGCTTTTTGATGCGGACGGAAATCCGATGATATCAGCGCCTCACTCCAAACAGGAACTTCATATTGATCTGGGTATGCAGCCTCAGATGTATGATATTCTCCGATGCCCGGCTGATCAATAATAAAGCTGCTTTATGGTAAAGACACCGGGCGGAAATATGCTCTCGCCTGATACGGAGCAGATAGAAAAAAGTGACTGCTTCGGACAGTCTTATTGACATAATCCTGAAAATGCGATAATTTACATAAATACAAAGGTTTATGTAAATTATCGCGTTTTTTTATGAAGGGAGAATTGTCAGAAAACTTATGTATTACAGTTTGATTTCATCGTCAATAGCCGGCGTAGACGCGCTTCCGGTCATGGTCGAAGCGGATGTGGGAAGCGGCATGCCTTCTTTTTCAATTGTAGGCTTTGTATCCTCACAGGTACGCGAAGCACAGGACAGGGTAAAGACGGCTTTGAAAAACCTGGGAGTATCGCTCCCCCCGCAGAGGGTCACTATTAATCTTTCGCCGGGAGATGTACGGAAAGACGGCACCAGATTCGACCTTCCGATCGCTGCCGCAGTCCTGGCCGCGCTTGGAAGGATAGAGAAGAGTGTTCTAAAAGACACTATGCTGATAGGAGAACTGCATCTGGACGGGAGAGTCCACTCTGTAACGGGCGTTCTTCCAAGTGTGATTCTGGCTGAAAAGATGGGATGCAGAGTATGCGTCGTTCCCCGGGCAAACAGGAGTGAGGCAGAACTTGTTGAAGGAATAACGATCATAGGCATAGAAAGTCTGGAGGATCTGCTGGCTTACTGCAGAGGTGAGGAACTGACGGTAAAAGAGGAGAAAAGTGAAAGCGCAGAGGATGAATATACGGTGGATTTTCAGGATATCTGCGGACAGGAAATGGTAAAAAGAGCAGCGGTGATCACGGCTTCGGGCTTTCATAATCTGCTCCTTTCAGGGCCGCCGGGTTCAGGAAAGTCTATGACAGCCAGAAGGATACCTACGATCCTTCCTCCGCTTACACAGGAGGAGGAACTGGAAATATCAAAGATATACAGTATTGCAGGACTGCTCAATGACAATATGCCCCTTCGGAAGACACGGCCATACAGAGCGCCGCATTATTCGGTCACTGCAGCGGGATTGTGCGGAGGAGGAAAATACCCTCAGCCCAGGGAGGTGACTCTTTCCCACAGAGGAGTTTTGTTTCTGGATGAACTTCCGGAAATGAGAAGAGAGACTATGGAAATGCTCCGTCAGCCCCTGGAGGACAGAGCTATCATTCTGTCAAGGAACGGAGGTACATTTCGCTTTCCCGCAATGTTCATACTGGTGGGAGCAATGAATCCGTGTCCTTGTGGATTTTTTCCCGACAGGAATAAATGCAACTGCAGCTATACAGAGATCAGGTCCTACCGGAACAGAGTGAGCAAGGCTATGATGGACAGAATGGATCTCCGCTGTGAGGTGAAAGCTGTCTCCTATAATGAACTGACGGGAAAAGCCTGTCAGGGGGAGTCTTCAGAAAGCATGAGAAAGAAAGTCGTTGCCGCTGTAGATATTCAGAAAGAGAGATATCGTAATGAAAAAATCACATATAACAGTGAGCTGAACGCTCCAATGATAGGGAAATACTGTGAGACCACAGATCAGGGGAAAAGCCTGCTGCGTTCTGCGTTTGAAAAGCTCGGGCTCAGTGCAAGGGGCTATCACAGGCTCATAAAAGTCTCACGTACGATAGCGGATCTGGAGAGAGATGAACTGATCTGCGAGGCGCACATCAGTGAAGCACTGTGTTTTCGATGCGGAAACTGACAGGACGGAAAGTGATAAAGGGAACCGGCAGAAAGGAGTCCCTGAAATAAAGTATATTATCGGTGGGGAGGTCGGAAGCAGATTGTATGAAATGAGATATGCAGACCGATATGATCCGGAATATCCTCCGTATCTGAAACAGTATGAGAGGATGCCGGCCGGTCTTTATGTAATAGGAAGATTTCCTGATCCGTCGCGTCCCTGTGTAGCGATCGTAGGTGCAAGGAACTGCAGCGGTTATGGGAAAAGTGAGGCAGAACGGTTCGGGAAAACACTGGCGGAAAACGGAGTACAGATCATCAGCGGTCTTGCCTATGGAATAGACGTATCATCGCAGATAGGCGCGCTCAGAGGAGGAGGAACTGCCTTTGCCGTTCTGGGAAGCGGAGCGGATGTATGCTATCCCAAAGAAAACAGAAGTGTATATGATGAGATCATAAGGAACGGGGGAGGGATTATTTCGGAGTATGAACCCGGTACGAAGGCAGCGCCATGGCATTTTCCTTTAAGAAACCGCATCATAAGCGCACTGGCAGATATAGTACTGGTAATAGAGGCAAGGAAAAAGAGCGGATCTCTGATCACGGTAGAGTATGCTCTGGAGCAGGGTAAAAGTGTTTTTGCGATCCCGGGAAGAAATGTGGATGCCCTCAGCTTCGGATGTAATGCACTGATCTCACAGGGAGCGGGAATAGCGGTCTCTCCGGAGGTCATACTTGAGGAGCTGGCTTTATGCAGAATGAATGAATCATATTCAGATGAAGAGAATAGCCGGGACAGGGCGGATCTGCCGATCGATCACGGCGGCAGGACGGCAGGAGGGGAAAAACACACAGAGCCTGATCAGGAGAAGGATATTTCATCGGAAAGGTCCGGCTCGGAGGAAGGAAATACAAGAGGCAGGCATCTTCTGAACTCTGAGGCGCTCCGCAGAGTAGGGAAGCTGAAACAGAAAGAGAAAAAACGTCTCGGGAAGCCCTGGAGCGAGGATCCGGCAGTGGTAAAGGTGTATGAATGTATAGATGAGAACGGAAAAAGTCTCGATATGCTCATGGAAGAGACGGGGCTGCAGGCAGGGGTACTTACAGGAGCGCTTATTTCACTTTCTCTTGAAAAATATGTATACGTTCCTGCAGAAGGCTATTATGCATATATGGAGTAAAATAAAGGGAAAATACAGGAAAAACACAGGGAAAACATAGGGAAAATATGGAGGAAATATAGAGGGGATTTAGAGAAAATACAAAGACACAGGTCTGTCCTGAGCGGCGCTGAAAGAAGAAGGCTGCCTGAAGCTATAGAAGAAGAAAGAAAAAAGCATGTTGCATCTTAAAATGATTTGGGGTATATTATGGGTAATTTGGACTTGGGAGGAAATAGTTTAAGGTGGCAAACAATTTAGTGATTGTCGAATCACCGACAAAGGTTAAGTCAATCAAAAAATTTCTGGGATCGAATTACGAGGTGGTCGCATCTATGGGACACGTGCGTGACCTTCCGAAAAGCAGCCTCGGAATCGACATCGAAAATGACTATGAACCGAAATATATAACCATACGCGGAAAAGGTGAGCTGCTTGCGAAGCTTCGAAAAGAAGCGTCCAAGGCAAAGATCATATATCTGGCAACTGACCCTGACCGTGAGGGAGAAGCTATTTCATGGCATTTATCTATTGCGTTAAAAGCAGATCCGAAAAAGATAAAAAGGATCACTTTCAATGAAATAACAAAAACAGCCGTAAAAGATTCTCTAAAAAACGCCAGGGAACTGGATATGAATCTTATCGACGCCCAGCAGGCCAGAAGAGAGCTGGACCGTATGGTGGGATATGAGATCAGTCCTTTATTATGGAAGAAAATCAAACGGGGACTGAGCGCGGGACGTGTGCAGTCGGTAGCGCTGAGGATCATTGCCGACAGAGAAGCCGAGATCAACGCCTTTATACCGGAAGAGTACTGGACGCTGGACGCGGACTTTAATGTCGATGATCAGAAGAAACCTCTGACGGCTCATTTCTATGGAACAAAAAATAAAAAGATCGAGATCCGTTCTGCTTCAGAAGCTGAAAAGATAATCGAAAAATTAAATGAAGGCACATTCACTGTTGATGACCTGAAAAAAGGCACAAGGATGAAAAAGCCGCCGCTTCCGTTCACGACCAGCACACTGCAGCAGGAAGCGTCGAAGACTCTTAACATGTCTACATATAAAACTATGCAGATCGCGCAGCAGCTGTATGAAGGCATCGATCTGAAGAAAGCCGGAACAGTAGGTCTGATAACATATCTTCGTACGGATTCTACACGTATATCTGATGAAGCGGATAATGCAGTCAGAAATTATATAAAGGATCAGTACGGCGAGAAGTATGTTCTTGCGGGCGGGAATAACGCAAACAGAAACAAAAAAGCTCAGGATGCGCATGAAGCCATACGGCCGAGTGATGTCAGACGCACCCCGGCGTCGATAAAAGAATTCCTGACAAGGGATCAGTTCAGGCTGTATCAGCTGATATGGAAACGTTTTGTGGCCAGCAGAATGTCTCCGGCGGAATACGAGACAAGCGCTGTATATATTAAGAACGGCGATTATTATTTCAGAGCATCCGCGTCGAAGGTTATATTCAAGGGCTACATGTCCGTATATACAAATGACGAAGATAATGAGAAAGACAGAAGCCTTGGCGCAGTGACTACAGACAGCCGGCTTTCACTTATAGAATTTAAGAGGGAGCAGCATTTTACGCAGCCTCCCGCACACTACACAGAGGCGTCTCTGGTAAAGACCATGGAGGAGCTTGGAATCGGACGGCCGAGCACATATGCGCCCACGATAACGACGATCATTTCCCGGCGGTATGTATCAAGAGAGAAGAAAAACCTTTATATCACGGAGCTTGGTGAAGTTGTAAATGATATGATGATACAGGCGTTCCCGGGCATCGTGGATGTAAACTTCACGGCAAATATGGAAACGCTGCTGGACGCCGTCGGAGATGGAAAGATAGAGTGGAAGACAATCATCCGTAACTTCTGGCCGGATCTGGAGGGATCCATTAAATCGGCGGAAAAGGAACTGGCCGAGGTAAAGGTGCAGGATGAAGAAACAGACGTGATATGCGAGAACTGCGGAAGGAACATGGTCATAAAATACGGTCCGCATGGAAAATTCCTGGCTTGTCCCGGATTTCCTGAATGCAGAAACACGAAACCGTTTTATGAGAAGACAGGAGTGCAATGTCCTTCATGCGGCGGGGAGATCATTATCCGGAAAACGAAAAAGGGCAGAAAGTATTTCGGATGTTCCAATTATCCGGACTGTGAGTTTATGTCCTGGCAGATGCCATCCGATAAGAAATGTCCGAAGTGCGGCGGCTATATGCTGGTAAAGGGCAGAAAGCTTGTCTGCGTGGATCGGGAATGCGGATATGTGGAAAGTATAAAGAAGGATGATAAATAAAAGCAGATCAAAATGTCTATACCTGTTTCCTGAAAGGGCAGTATAGACATTTTTGTGTCATAGGAAAATATCTGTTTCATTTACTGATATGAGCTGAAAACATGGGAGAAATGTCAGAAAATATATTGTAAAAAACTTAAAGTGATGGTAAAATTACTATGATGTGGATAATTAATATTCAAAAGGGAGAATATAGATAGATGAGCGTTCAATTATTAGATAAGACCAGGAAGATTAATAAACTGTTACATAATAATAATTCCACCAAAGTAGTTTTTAATGATATATGTGAAGTGATGATGGCTTGTCTGAATGCAAATATTCTGGTCATCAGCAAGAAAGGAAAGGTTCTCGGAATCGCCGGTAAGGATGATATAGAGGTGCTGACAGACTTAATAGAAAACAAAGTAGGCGAGCACATTGATTCACTTTTAAATGATCGTTTTCTCAGCGTTCTTTCCACTAAAGAGAATGTAAATCTGTCGACGCTCGGATTTGAAGGTGAGAAGTATTCGAATTATACGGCTATTATTAATCCGATCGAGATTGCAGGAGAGCGGCTGGGAACCGTGTTTACATACCGCTATGAACCGCAGTTCGATATCGATGATATTATCGTAAGCGAATATGGAACTACGGTGGTCGGCCTGGAAATGATGCGTTCCGTAAATGAAGAAAACCTTGAAGAGAACAGAAAGATACAGGTCGTTAAATCCGCGTTCAGTACATTGTCATTTTCAGAAATGGAAGCGATCATTCATATATTTGATGAATTAAATGATCGCGAGGGAATACTTGTGGCAAGTAAGATCGCCGACAGGGTAGGTATCACCAGATCAGTTATCGTCAATGCTCTCCGTAAGTTCGAAAGCGCAGGCGTGATCGAATCCAGATCCAGCGGAATGAAAGGCACATATATTAAGGTTTTGAATGATTATATCTTCGATGAGCTCCAAGAGATCAAAGCAGAAAAAGCGGAAGAAGAGAAAAAAGCTGATAAAAGCTAAAACAGGCTGAAAAAAGCTGAAAAAAGGTGACAAAGCTGAATAAAAAACGAAAATCAAAAAATCAGAGGATATGCCGGAAAATCAACGGCATATCCTCTTTGCGTATCAAAGGAAATCATGCTGATTCCGGCTTAAAGGAACAGAGGCGGATGTCCGTTCGCGGACTTGGATATTTCATGGGAAATTGCGAGTGTCAGAAATCCGGCCTAAAATCTGATTTGTGTGAAAAGAACGAAAACATAAGAAAAAGATAGAAAAAAAGAGAAAATAAGAGATAATAAAAGATTTAAAACTGATTTACAGGAAAAAATCCAGTTGCGAATAAACAGTGAATTACTTATTATAAATATCGTTGAGTAGCACTCAATCAAACTGAGTGCTAATAAAAGAGAGTTCACGAAAGCAATTTCAGAGAATAAAATAACAAGGAGGCCATAACATGAAATTAGTACCATTAGGCGATAGAGTTGTTTTGAAGCAGGTTGAGGCTGAAGAAAAGACAAAATCAGGAATCATCCTTTCTGCAGGGGCGCAGGAGAAACCTTCAGAGGCAGTTGTCGTTGCTGTAGGACCCGGAACCGAAGATGTAAAGATGGAAGTTAAGGTGGATGACAAGGTTATCTATTCAAAATACGCCGGCACAGATGTAAAGCTTGACGGCGAGGAATATATTATCGTTAAACACAGCGATATCCTTGCTATTGTCGATTAATTATATCTCAGTGTGAGAAGCCCCCCGCTTCTTAAGCGGAGGGTTGCGACAAGCTCGTTTCAGTGGAGGTCCAATCTTCCGCAGAGACAAAAGTTCCGCAAGGATGTACAGGAATCCGGTTTGGAAGATGTCAGCTGAAGCTGACCCGA